>CAYFPX010000265.1:0-3700 GCA_964344945.1 uncultured Enterobacterales bacterium | reverse complement strand
AGGCTGGCTGGACCTCGAGGCCCAGCGCTTCCACGGCCCCCACGGCGAGGGGCGACTCACCGACCGGGAGCGTCGGCTGGTGCGCGTGCTCCTGGAGGCCGGTGGCGAGCCCGTCTCCCGTCACCGCTTGCTGAGCGAGGTCCTGGGCTACAGCCCCCGGGTCCAGAGCCGGGCGCTGGCCCTCGTGGTCTTGCGCCTGCGCCGCAAGATCGAGCGGAACCCGTCGGATCCGCGACACCTGTTCACCGCCTTCGGCCAGGGCTACCGCTTCGTCGCCGGCGCCACTTCGCCGAGCCTGCGCGGGAGGGAGCCACTGCTCGCCACCCTCCGGCAGGACCTTCGGGACGCGGGGCTGGTCGTGCTGTACGGGGGGCCCGGCTCCGGGCGCACCACGGTGGGAGAGGTGTTGCTGGAGCGCTGGCCCGAGGGTGGACGGCTGGTGTCGCTGAACGGGTCCGATGGTCGGGGTCTGGACGCGGCCTTCGCCCTGGCCCTGGGGCCTGGGGAGCTGGAGGATCAGCTGGCGGGCCTGCACGGGGCGTTGATGGTGCTGGACGACGCCGACGGACTGGCGTCAGAGCTCGCCGCCCGGTGGGACTCCTGGCGGGCCCTGGCGCCTGGGTTGTCCGTGCTGGCCGTGTGTCAGGGGCCCTGTCCGGATCCCGAGGTCGTCCAGCACCGCCTGGAGGAGCTGGACGCGGCCTCGGCGCTGGCCCTGTTCGACCACAGCTGCCAGGAGGCGGGGTGGTCCCCGAGCGCGGAGCACACCGAGGCCGTGCTGCGGTGGCTCGGGGGCAACCCCCTGGCCCTGGTCCTGGCCGCGCGGCGCGGGCGCCTGCTGGGGCCCGATGCCCTGCTGGCCCGCGGAGCCGAGGCCCTGGAGGGCCGGGCGCTGGCCCGGTCCCTCGAGGCGTCCTGGGGCCTGCTCGAACTCGGGGATCAACGGGCCCTGGCGGCACTGTCCGCCCTGCCGGCCCCGGCGCCGGTCGAGGTCCTGGAGGCGGCCATCGCCGACGAAGGGGCCCTCGACCGGGTGGACCGGCTCTGGCGGCACGGCCTGCTGCGGGTGGCCCGAGAGACCCCGGCGCGGCTCGGGGTGATCGGGGTGGTCAGGGCCTTCGCCCAGGCCCAGGTGCCCGACGTCGACGGACTCTCACGTTCGGCGGTGGCCCTGGCGACCCTGGCGACCTCGCTCCTGCGGGTGCGGGACTCGGCCCAGCAGGAGCTGGCGGAGTCCCAGGTCCCGAACCTGCTGGCGGTCCAGGCGGCGGACCTGGGAGGGGTGTCGGTGCTGGCGGGGGCCCTGGCCATCGACGCCCTGGCCAATCGCGCTCCGATGGGGGTCGTGCGCCTGCTGCTGCGTCAGCGGGCCGCTGTCACCGAGCCTCGGCACCAGGCACTCTCCGCCGCGGCCCTGCTCTTCCAGCACGATGCCTTGTCCACCGAGGAGCTCGACCAGCTGGCCCGGGAGGCCCGGGCCGCCTCCGCGCTCTGTGAGCCGTGGGTCCAGGCCTGGGTCCAGCTCGAGCTCGCCCTGCACGCCGACCGCTCCGGCCGGTCCCAGGACGCCCTCCGGGCGGCCGAGGAGGCGCTGCATCTCGCCAGCAGCCATGGCTACCGCCGGATGGAGGCCATGGCCTGGCTGCGGCTGGGGTCGGGGCAGCTCTTCGAGCGGACGCCCGCCGCCGCAGAGCCGGCGCTCCTCAAGGCCGCTGGGCTGTTCCAGCAGTCCTGTCCCCGCCTGGCGAGCGTGGCTCGAGAGTGCCTGGGCATCCTGTACGGTCTGACGGGTCGGCCGGAGCTGGCGGCCGAGGAGCTCGAGCAGGCCCTGGTGGGGGCCGAGCCCCGGCAGCTGGCGACGCGCCTGGGCAACCTGGCCTATACCGAGGCCGTGCTCGGACGGGACGAGTCCTGGGTGCACGCCGAGTCCGCCCGGGAGCGGCACGGTCGGCTGGGGGAGACCGGCTGGGTGCTCCGGCTCGACGCTCTGCTCGGCACCCTCGCCCTGGCCGAGGGTCGACCTCACGAGGCCCGGATCCGGCTGGAGCCGGCCCTGGACCAGGCCCGGCGCCGGGGCCAGGAGGGCCTGGAGGCGCCGCTGGCCATCGCCCTGGCGGTGGCCCGAGCGGCCGAGGGCGACGAGGACGGGGCCCTGGCCGTGCTCGCCGGGCCCCTGGACGGCCCCCAGGTCTACGAGGGCCTGCGCTGTGACCTGCGGGCCGCCTTCACCGGGGAGCGTCGCTGGCGCCGGGCCGAGGACGGCGAGGAGCGGCCCGAGCGGGTGCTGGTGGACCGGGCGATGCGGGGGGTGGGGCTGGCCTGACTTGCAGCCCTGGTCCCGGCGACAGGGCGAGAGCTGGCAAGACGAGATACCGCCGGCGAAGTGGGATCAGCCGACTCTGGCACAGTCGACCCAGCGACCCGTTGCGCTCGCAGGGGAGGGACTCGTGAGTGAATCCGCCAACGGTGTAGGACGTCCCCGGAAGAGTGCGCCGCTCTCGACGCGGCTTGCGCTGCTGGCCGTGTCCAGCCTGATGGCCCTCGGGGCGACCGAGCTCTTCTTGAGAACGATGCACCCGGTCTACGGCCATGCGGCGGGGTCGGCGCTCGAGCGGGATGCGGCCCGGGTCTGGCGCAGCCCGCGGGATCGAAGGGTCCAGTACACCCATCCGGACACCGACCGGCCACACTGGGTCTACTTCAACAGCCAGGGCATGCGGCAGCGGCGCGACCCGGACCCCGCCGAGCTCGACGGTGCGCTCAACATCGGCGTCTTCGGCGACTCTTACGTGTCCAACGTGCGCCTCCCGGAGCCGGTCGGCTTCCCGGAGGTGCTCCACCACCTGCTCCGCCGTGAAGAACCCCGCGCGAACGTGCTCAACTTCGGCGTCAATGGCTACGGACCCGGACAGAGCTACCTGACCTATCGAGCGACACCGCTGGCGAAAGAGCTCGACTACGTTCTCTACGTGTTCTGTAGCAACGACCTGCGCAACATCTACGAGACCGGGCTCTTCTCCTTGGACTCCCGGGGCGAGCTGGCGGCGGCTCATCCAGCGGCAGACTCCCAGTGGTACGTCCGGCTCCTCGCCCGGCTCCATCTCACCTACCTCGTGATCGACGCGCGAAACCGCCTGACTTCGAGCGAAGTCGACACCACGAGCCTCCTGGAAGACCTCCAGCACCGCGCGTGGAAGGAGAGACTGCGTTCGCCGAAGGCGCTCTCCATCTCCAAGACGCTCGAGCCGAGTGGAGATCCCGACAGCGAGCGGAGTGTCGCGGTCTTCTGGAAGCTGCTCGAGCGTTGGCGATCCGAGGTCGAGCTCTCGGGCGCCCGCTTCGTCGTCGTCACGCTACCCCGGCGCAAGGAAGCCCTGGCCGGCCGCGCACTGGCCGAGCGCTTCGAGGTTATCAATCTCCTCGATCTCGCACGAGAGGCGAGCCCCGACTACCGCTGGATCGACATCAGGTTCGCGAACGATGTCCACTGGAACGAGCGCGGCAATCTCCTCGCGACTCGTCTCCTGTATCGTTGGCTCGAGCGTGACCTCGGCTGGCAACCGCTCGACGATCAGGTCCTCGGGCAGCGGCTGAGATCCCACTACGCGCGCGTTCCCGGTCTCTGGCAGCCGGGCGACTAGTCCCTGTCGGGTAGACCGGGCCGTTGCCGGCCCGGCCCCCCACAGATCCGGACGTGCGG
>CAYFPX010000264.1:0-9539 GCA_964344945.1 uncultured Enterobacterales bacterium | reverse complement strand
CCAGCGCGATCCCCGCAGCACCGATCGGAAGCCAGACCCAGGGAGGCATGGCTCATCTTCCCACGCCGAGGGGTTAGACCGCGCATGCTCATGCGCCTGCTGCTGCCCGCCCTGCTGCTCACCCCCCTCGCCCTCGCCGGGGACCCGCCTCCCGAGGCCGTCGAGGCCTGGAACGCCATGAGCGAGGTGCGCTCGGTCCAGGCGAAGTTCGTCCAGGTCCAGCACCGCAGCCTGCTCGCCAAGCCCCTGACCAGCACCGGCACCCTGGCCTTCACCCGGCCGGACCGCATCCTCTGGCAGGTCGAAGCCCCGGCGAAGAGCGTGTTCGTCATCGACGGCACCAAGGTCGGCATGGCCTACCCGGACCTGGGCGTGCGGGAGGAGATGGACCTGGGTGGCAACGAGGACGCCGAGCGCCTCACGCGGGGGCTGATGGTCTGGCTCGCTGGCGATCTGGCCCAGGTCACCCGGGACTACGACGTGGTCTGGCAGTCCGGCCCGCCAGAGGTCGCCGTCCTGACCCCGCGAGACGACACCCTCAAGGCGCTCTTGAGCAAGCTCGAGCTCACCATCTCCGGCTCCCCGCCGGTGGTCGACGGCGTGGTCATGCACGAGCCCGATGGCGACCGGGTCGAGATCGCCCTGAGCGACCTGGTGCTCGACCCGACCCTGCCGCCGGACACCTTCAAGCTGCCGTGAGCTCGAAGCGGGGGCTCGCCCTCTACGCGCTGCTGCTGCTCCTGCTCGGTGCCCTCGCCACCCGGGTGGCGTTCACCGACGAGATCAGCCGCCTGGTGCCGTCGGAGGGCCCACTGCCCGAGGCGATGGGCCTGCTCCAGGACTTCTCGGTCGCCGACACGCTGCTGATCGAGGTCGACGGCACCGACCGCACCCGTCGCGAGCTGATCGAGACCACCGACACCCTGGGCGCGTCCCTCGCGGCCGACCCGGAGTTCAGCCGGGTGCGCTACCGCCTCGACGTCGACGAGGGCATCGCACTCCAGCAGGCGGTCGCGCCCATCGCGCCGGCGCTGATCCCGGTCGAGACCTTGGAGGAGCGCCTGAGCCCCCAGGGCCTGGCCCGCGCGATGCGCGGCTGGCTCGCCAAGCTCAGCGGCCCCGCGGGCTCGATGTTCGAGCAGACCTTCCGGGAAGACCCGCTGGACCTGACCACCCTCGCCCTGGACGAGATCCGCGGCGCCCCCGGTCCCTTCGAGGTCCAGGTCGCCGAGGGCCACTTCCTCAGCCCGGACGGCACCCGGGCGGTGATGTTCGTGCAGCCGGCGACCAGCTCCCTGGAGGCCGACCCCGAGCGCACCCTGCTGCGCCAGCTCGACGCCCACCTGGCGAAGATCGAGCTGCCCGCCCGGTACCTGGGCGGCCACCGGGTCGCGGCGGACTCCGCCCGCATGATCCGCGACGATCTGACCCGGGCCGGTGCGGTCGGCGTGGTCGCGCTGGTCCTGCTGTTCCTGGTGGGCTTCCGGAGCCTGCGCCCGGTCGCCGGGGCCCTGGGACCGGTCCTGCTCGCCGTCGCGGGAGGTGGCGCTGTCGCCGCGCTCGTGGGACCGATCCACGGCATCAACCTGGGCTTCGTGGCGCCGCTGCTGGGCCTGGGGGTCGACTACTGGATCCACCTCTACGTCGACGCCGACCACCGGGTGAGCGGTGAGACCCATGCGCATCGACTGGCCGCCGGCCGACAGGCCCGCAGTGGGCTCGCCCGGGCCTTTGCCCTGGGCGCCGGCAGCACGCTGCTGGCCTTCCTGGTGCTCACCACCAGCCGCTACCCGGTGGTGCGCGACCTGGGCCTGATGGGCCTGGCGGCCGTCGGGGGCGCCCTGCTGGGTACCTGGCTCGTGGGCCCGCACCTCTACGCCGCCCTGGGCAGCCGCGGGTTCAAGCACCTGGTGCCCGGCGACCTGGGCCGGCCGACGGCGACCCTGGTGGTGCTCGGGACGGTCGCCGCCCTGTTCCTGGCCCCCGGCGGGTCCTTCGACGGCGACCCCCGGGCCCTGAACGGCCGCGCCGCCGACACCGCCGCCCTGGAGGACGAGTTCGCCGAGCGCTACGGCGGCTTCGGCACCGGCGGCATGGCGGTGGTCCGGGGGGCGACCCTGGCCGATGCCCTCGACCAGGCAGCCCGAGTGAACCAGGCCGCGAGCGCCCTCGCCGGCGTCACTGTGGCCGGCCCGACCGCCATCCTGCCCAGCCCGCAGCAGGTCCAGGATCGCCTCGCCGCGTTGCCATCCCGCGAGGCGCTGGCCGAGCGGCTCGCCACCGCCGCCACCGCCGTGGGCTTCGTGCCCGAGGCGCTGGCGGGGACAGCGCTGCCCCGGTCGGACCAGATCTCGCCGGACACCTGGACCGGCACCGCGGTCGAGGAGCTGGTCCAGCGCCACGTGCGCCAGACCGACGCCGGCTGGGAGGTGATGCTCGCCCTGGTCTTCGCCGATGACACACGGGCCGCCGCCGTCGCGCAGGCCGTCGGAGCGTCGGTGCCCGAGGCCCGCCTGCTGATCCCGTCCCAGCTGGCGGCCCTGGGGGTCACCGAGATCCGCACCGAGCTGCTGCGCCTGGGCGGGCTGTCCCTGGCCGGCATCCTGGTGCTGCTCGGGGCTCTGTACCGAGAGCCGCGCAAGGTCCTGGCGGCGATCACCCCGTGCCTGGCCGCGGTGCTCTGGACCGCGGCGGCGATGGCCCTGCTGGACCGGCCCTGGAACGCGGTCAGCACCTGCTCGATGGTCCTGATCCTGGGCCTGGGGCTGGACTACGGCGTGTTCATGGTCGAAGCCGCGACCCATGGGCGCACCCGCCCCTCGAGCCACGCGGTGCTCATGAGCGCGCTCACGACCGTGGTCGGCTTCGGCGTGCTGGTCACCGCCGACAGCCCGGCGCTCAACGGCGTGGGGACCGCCACCCTGGTGGGCGTCTCCGCGGCGGCGCTGGTGGCCCTGGCCCTGGTCCCGCGGCTGGCCCGAGGCGGCGAGCTGGTGCCGCCCAGGCTCGCCCTCTGGGGCCGCCGCGCGGTCTGGGCGGGGCTGGTGCTGCTCCACCTGGACCTCCTGATCGCGGTGCTGTTCTGGCTCCAGCCACCGGCGCTCTCCGAGCCCACCCCGACCTACACCCTCGCGCACGGCCCCACCGAGCGCACCTTCGGCCCCAACCGGCTAGTCCGGGAGCAGGGCGTCTGGGCCATCACCCTGGCGGGCACCCCCTACGAGATGGGCTACGCCTTTGGCGCCCTCACCGGGGACCTCAACCAGGACCTCGAGGCGGAGACCCTCACCCAGTTCCGGGACCACGTGCCCACCTGGGTCGGGCGCTACCTGATCGTGAAGCTCAGCATGCTCTTCGGCCGGGGGCTGGACGCCACGATGACCCCGGAGCACCTGGCCGAGATCTGGGGGGTGGCCGAGGCCATCGACGACCCGTACGACTGGCTCGGCGACCACTACAGCCGGAAGGTCTACTACCACGCGCTCCACGATCTCGGGCAGGCCTTCGTGGACACCCCGCTGGTGGTCGCCTGCAGCGGCCTGATGGCCGGTCCGGGCAGCACCGCCGACGGGCACTGGCTGCTGGCCCGGAACTTCGACTTCGACGGCGGCGCCATCTTCGACCGGGACAAGGTGGTGACCTTCCGCACCCCGGACGACGGCTTGGCCCACGTGTCGGTGGCCTTCGCCGGCATGGCGGGGGTGGTGAGCGGCATGAACGTCGACGGGCTGGCCCTGGCGGCAAACGCCGGCGCCAGCGACGCCCCGATCCGCATGGGCATGCCGATGAGCCTGATCCTGCGCCAGGTGCTGGAGCAGGCCAGCAGCCTGGACGAGGCCGAGGCGATCCTGCGGAACAGCAAGGGCTTCGTGAGCGAGCTGATCATGGTGGTCGACGGCGACGCCGGCGAGGCCGCGCTGTTCGAGCTCACCCCGGACCAGGTCGAGCGCGTTCCGGTCGACGGCGACCTGGGGGTCACGAATCACTTCCGGCACGAGGCGTACGCGGGCGATGCCAAGAACCAGGAGCGCATGGCCGCCATCACCACGGTCCCGCGCCTGGAGCGGCTCGACGAGCTGCTCGGCCAGCACCGCGGGACCCTGGACATGGCCGCGGCCACCGAGATCCTGCGGGATCGCAGGGCGGTCGGTGGCACGCCGCTGCCGCCGGGCCACCGCCACGCCCTCGACGCGGACATCGCCACCCACTCGGTGGTGATGGACGCCACCACCCGGACCCTCTGGGTCTCCCGCTACCCGAACGCTGCGGGGGGCTACGTCGCTCTCTCCCTGGCGGACGGCCTGGCCGGGAAGCTCGCGCCTGTCGAGGTGATCGGCCCCCGGGACATCCAGCAGACCCTGGACGTGCACCGGGGCCGGGTGCTGGTGCGCCAGGCGGACCGGCTGCCTCCGGACGAGGCCGAGGAGCTCCTGGAGCGGGCCCTGACCCTGATGCCCGGCCACCCCTGGCCCCTGCTCGAGCTGGCCAGGGTCCGGGCCGCCCAGGGAAGGCTCGACGAGGCCGAGGCCTTGATCGCCCAGGGCGCCGCCGTGCCCCCGGAGTACCCGGAGCACCTGGAGGAGGCCCAGGCGTCGCTCGAGGAGGCCCGACGGTGATCGCTCTGCTGCTGGCTGCCTGTGCAGGCCTGCCGCCGGCGGTCGAGGCTCCGCCGCTGGAGGTCCTGCACCAGTTCGCCATCTCGGCGCGGGGCCAGACCTTTGCCGGCATGGCCGCGGTCCAGCTCGATGGACCCGCCTACACCCTGGTCGCGATCACGCCTGGTGGCCTGGAGCTGTTCAGCGTGAGGGGCGACGCCGACACGCAGATCGTCTCCGCCCCCCAGGAGGACCTGCAGGGGATCCTGGCGCGGCTTCCCCTGGGCCGTGATCTGCATCTGCTCTACGCGTGGTCCTGCGGCTCGGCTCCGAAGTGCAGCGCAGGCGGCGGCACGGTCACCGAGGGCGCTGTCGACGGGGTCTGGACGCGGACCTGGAAGGGCCCCGGCGGCCCGGCCACCGTCGTCGTCGAGGCCGGTCGGGCCACTCTGGAGGACCCCCGAAGGGGATACACGCTGCGCGTCGTGGGAGAGGAGCTCCGTGTCCCGCACCCTTGAGCGCAGAGTGTGGCCGGGCCTGGACGGTTGGACGGTCCTGGTCCTGAGCGCGATCGTGGTGGCGACCTGGGCGATCCGGGGTCGGGCGGGTCCGGACCTGCACATCGCCGTCATGCTGGTGCTCGACGCCGCCTACCTGGGCGCCACCTGGTGGAGTCGGCGGTGATCCGGAGCGCGGCCGTCATCCCCAGCAAGGACAACGTCGGCACGATCGCCGACGTGGTGACCCGGTCGCTGGCCCACCACGAGCACGTGATCGTGGTCGACGACGGCTGCGTCGACGGCACCGGCGATGCCGCCCGCGAAGCCGGTGCGACCGTGCTCGTGCACCCCGAGAACCGGGGCAAGGGCGCCGCCCTGGTCACCGCCTTCGAGCACCTCGCCGAGCACGACTACACCCACGCGATCTGCCTCGACGCCGACGGTCAGCACATGCCCGAGGAGATCCCGCTCTTCGAGGCGGCGATCAAGCGCGAGCCCCTGTCCATCCAGGTCGGCGTGCGGGACATGTCCACGGCGCCGGGGCGCAGCACCTTCGGCCGCAGCTTCTCCAACTTCTGGGTCTGGGCCGAGACCGGCCACCCGGTGGGGGACTCCCAGTCGGGCTTCCGGTCCTACCCGGTCAACGAGACCCTGAACCTGGGGCTCGGGGGCGGCGGGTACGAGCTGGAGGTCGAGGTCCTGGTCCGCGCCATGTGGTCGGGCATCCCGGTCCGGGACATCGACATCGGCGTCTTCTACCCGGACCCCGAAGAGCGGGTCTCCAGCTTCCGGCCCCTGCACGACAACGTGCGGATCAGCTGGATGAACACGAAGCTGGTGGCCCGCCGGCTCTTCTGGCCGCCCCGGTGGATCAACCCGCTTCCGGCGCCGCCTCCCCTCGACGCCCCCGAGGACCTGTCGTACGAGGCGGGCAAGTGGATCGGCCAGGACAAGGCCAGCCTGTTCTGGTACCGGGTCGCCTTCGCCTTCATGCGGGTGCTGCCGCGGGTGCCCTGCTACGCGCTGCTGTCGCTGGTCGCCGGGTTCTACGTCCTGCGGCCGAACATGCGAGACGGCCTGACCGCCTACCTGGAGAGGGTCCGGCCGGACCTCGGCGCGGTGGGTCGGTTCTTCGGCATCTGGCGCATCTTCTGGAACTTCAGCTGCGCCATCCACGACCGCTTCCGGCTGCTCGGCCAGGGTCCCGACTACTTCTCCTTCGCCCGCGAGGGCACCGACGCGGTCCGCGCCCTGCTGCCCACCGACGGCGTGGTCATGCTCACCACCCACGTGGGCAACGCCGACATGGCCGGAGTCGCGCTCAAGGGGGGAGGGGCCACGCGGCAGATCAACCAGGTGCGCTACCAGGCGGTCAACGACACCTACGCCACTCTGCTCAAGCACTCCAAGAGCGGCGGCGCCCCCAAGTTCATCACCTTCAACTCCGCCAAGGGCATGGCCTCTCTGGGCGTCGTGCACGCCCTGCGGCGCGGCGAGGTCGTGGCCATGCACCCGGACCGGGTGGTCGACGACCGCAAGGCGATCGTGCAGTTCCTGGGCGGGGAGATCGAGCTGGCCACCGGGCCCTTCCTGATGGCCGCGCTCAGCGGCGCCCCGGTGGTGATGATCGCCTGCTTCAAGGAGACCCCCTGGCGCTACCGGGTGGTCGCGGCACCACCGAAGGTGCTGACATTCACCTCGCGCAGCGGCCGCCAGGAGGACCTGCAGAGGTGGGCCCAGGCCTATGCCGACCAGCTCGAGGAGTGGGTGCGGCGGTACCCCTGGCAGTGGTTCAACTTCCACGACCCGTGGGAGCAGCGGGTCGAGGCCGAGGGGAGCCCGGCCACTTGAATTGCCGGCTCCGGGGCTACTTGCTCGCGGCGGCCTCGGGCTCGGGCTTGCCGTAGTTGTCGCGGATGTAGCCGTGGATGTCGGCCACGGTCTTCATCTCCATGATGGCCTTGTCCGCGACGCGCACACCGAAGGCCTTCTCCAGGGCGACCACCAGGTCCACGCCGTCGAGGCTGTCCAGCTCCAGGTCTTCGCGGAGGGTGGCGCTCGGCACGACCAGCTCGGCCTCCAGCTCGAACTCATCGATGAGGATCTCGTCGACCTTCTGGATGATGTCTTCAGTCGTCATGGGCAGGTCTTCCGCGCAGTGGCCACGCGGGTTATCGCGGTCGCCTGGGCCCGGCAACAGGCGATCCAGACCTCTGGAGAGGTGAGATGGCGGTGATGAAGCGCACAGTCCTGGCAGGGTTGGCCCTGGTCGCAACCACCGCCTGGGCGGGCAACCTGGGGGGCACGGCCGAGGTCACCGGATCCGGCACGGACTACCGCGTGGTGTTGACCAACACGAGCCCGGTGCACTGGGAAGACGTGCTGGTCATCATCAACAGCTCGCTGGTCTGCAAGACCCCCTTCGTGATGGCCGAGGGCAGGGACGCGATCCCGCTCTCCGCCTGCGACGGCGCCCAGCCCACCGGGCTGATCGAGTCGATCAAGGTGCAGTCCAAGCAGGGCGAGCTCGACGTGACCGGCGCCGGTGTCGGCACCACGCCCCGGGCCGACGGCTCGACCAGCGGCGGCGCCGCGGTCGGCTCCTCCGGCGGCGGTTCGGGGGAGATGAAGGGCGGGTTCGCCGTGAACGGCTTCGGACCGGCCCGCCAGGTCAAGATCCGCAACCGGTCCTCCTTCGCCTGGACCAGCTGCACCGTGACCCTGAACGGCAAGTACAAGAACAAGATGGCCCGCATCGCGGCGGGGGACGACGACTCCGAGCCCCTGCACCAGTTCAAGCACCAGGGCGAGATCATCACGTCCAACGTGAACATCCGGAGCGCCAAGATCAGCTGCAAGCAAGGCACCACCTCGCTGCGCAAGTTCTGACGACCCCTGCGGGGCGAACGTCCGTACTCCGGACGTTCGCCGGCCCAGACGCCGTCTACGCGCCCGAACGTCCGGAGTACGGACGTTCGGCCGCGGCGGTCAGAGGCAGAGGCCGTACCAGTCTTCCCCGCCCGCCCGCTGCCAGGTGCAGGTGCCCGCGTCGCAGGGCGCGCCGTCGGGGTCGCAGATGGTCAGGCAGCGCCCGGCCAGGCCGCAGACGGCGCCGGGCTCGCAGGTCAGGGTCGGGTCGCTCCAGCTGCAGCGCTCCCCGGCCCCGCGGTCGCCGGCGGGCCAGCAGTAGGTGGAGTCCAGGTCAGCCGGCACACAGGTCTCGGGGTAGGTGTCCGACCCGCAGTCCTGGAGGCGCCAGTCGCAGCCGTCGCCGGGGTGGCAGACTCCTTCGGTCGTGTCGTCCAGCCCGTCGACGGGCGCACACCAGTCCTCGGGGCCGCAGTCGTTCACCGCGCCGTAGGGGGTCGGGCAGCTGGCCTCGCAGGTGTGGGTCAGCAGGTTGCAGCGGTCGTCGCAGTCCCGGTCGTCCAGGCAGAAGCCGGTCCCGGGGGCCTGCCACAGGTCCTGGGCGAGCCACTCCGCGGGGGTCTGGGCCACGCCGCCCAGCCAGATCTCTCGCAGGTCCCGGGTGGCGGCGATGTCTACCAGCGGGTCGCTGCCCAGCACCAGCAGGTCGGCCCGGTAGCCGGCGGCGACCCGGCCCAGGTCCTCCCAGCCCCAGGCCTCGGCGGGCAAGGCGGTGGCGGCGGTGAGCGCCTCCAGGGGGGTCCAGCCGGCGTCGACCAGCTCCTGGAGCTCGTTGTGCAGGCGAGTGCCGTGGGCGATCATCCAGTAGCCGGCGTCGCTGCCGGCCACGAGCTGGCCCGGGTGGTCTTGGAGGTAGACGGCCAGGTTCTCCCGCAGCTGGTCGGCCCAGGCGGCGTTGTCCTCCAGCCAGCCGTCGGCGAAGGCGTCGGGGTTGGCCTGGAGCCAGGACCAGGAGTCGACGACCTCCGGGGGCAGGGTCCACCACTCGGGATCGGTCAGGTCCGCCGCCATCACGTCGACCACCCCCGAGGCGGCGTTGACGGTCGAGGCGATGGACCGGGGGGTCGGGTCGAGGACACCGGGCTCACGAGGCGCCGCGAAGACGGGGTGGGCCAGGTGTTGCACCAGGGTGGCGGCGTCGGCTTCGTCGTCGCTCTCCGCGACGTGGGCCACCACCTCGGTGCCCAGGTCCGCGATGGTGGCCAGGTCGCCCAGGTCCAGGCGCGGGGTGGGGTGGTCGGTGAAGCCGTTGTCCACCAGGGCGACCTTGAGGACGTCGGCGCCGGCGGCGAGCAGGTCCTCGGCAGCGGCGACCCCTTCGACGTCGACGAAGCGGCAGCGGGAGCGGTACCACTGGACCTCGCAGGGGTGGCTGCCTTCGACGGTGAGGAAGGGGCCGGCGGTGCGCAGGCGGGGGCCGAGCAGGGTTCCTTGGGCGATGCGGTCCCGCAGGGCGTAGGTCTCCACCGGACCGCCCACGTCGACTGCGGCCGTGACCCCCCAGGCCAGGGTCGCC
>CAYFPX010000263.1:6387-9662 GCA_964344945.1 uncultured Enterobacterales bacterium | reverse complement strand
CGCGCGCGGCCCGTTCACCGACTTCCAGTCAGAACTGGAAGTAGATGAACGTCCCGCCCTTGATCCCGAACGCCACGATCGTCCACAACATCCCCGCGCACACCACCGCCCACACCCCCCGGCGCCGCCGGTCCAGCAGCCAGCTCTGCACGTCGGCCCACCGCTGGACCTCGTGGGCCAGCACCACGAGCCCCAGCACGATCAGCCCGCTGTAGATGTCCAGGTCGATGGCCTTCCAGCCGGCCAGGGTGAACATCTCCCCCCACTGGCCCAGGCCCGCGCCGAAGATGGCCTTGACGTAGCTGCTGCTGATCTCGAAGTTCGGCGCCCGGAAGTAGATGTTGATCATCGAGATCATCCAGTACGTCACCAGGCAGCACAGGTAGTAGTAGAGCCACTTCGAGACGACCCCGCCCCGCTCGGCCAGGCCCTGCAGCTGGCTCAGTCCCCGGGGCCGCAACAGCTTCTGGCCGATCATGCTGAGGCCGTTGAGGATCCCCCAGATCACGAAGTTCCAGCTGGCGCCGTGCCAGAACCCGCTCAGCAGCATCACGATCATCACGTTGAGCTGGGTGCGCCGCTCCCCCTTCCGGGACCCACCGAGGGGGATGTAGATGTGCTCCTTGAAGAACACCGACATCGAGATGTGCCAGCGCCGCCAGCGCTCGCTGATGCTCGGCACCACGAACGGCAGGTTGAAATTCGGCCGGATGTGGTAGCCCATCAGCCGCCCGATCCCGATGGCGATGTCCGAGTAGGCGCTGAAGTCCGTGTAGATCTGCAGCGTGAACAGGAACATCACCAGCACGGCGGTCGGCCCGTGCTCGATCGGGGTCGCGTAGAACGGGTCGATCAGCTCCGCGATCCAGTCCGCGATCACGACCTTCTTGATGTAGCCCAACAGGATCAGGAACACGCCCTCGTACACCCACTCCCGGCGCACGTAGGGCTCCCGCTCGATCTGGGGCAGCAGGTGGGTGGCCTTCTCCACCGGACCGGCGTTGAGCTGGGGGAAGTAGCTGACGTAGAGCGCGTAGGACTGGAAGCTCCTCGCCGGCGGCAGCTCCCGCTTGTACAGCGAGACCACGTACCCGATGGACTTGAAGACGTAGAAGCTGATCCCAACGGGCAGGAACACATCGAGCATCAGGTCCTGGACCACCACCGGGCTGACCGGCAGCCCGAGCTCCGCCGCGGCGTTCTTCGCCTGGCCGTACGTCGTGAGCGCCATGTTGGCGTACTTGAAGAAGCAGAGGCAGGCGAGCTCGAAGGCGACGGCGAAGGCCGCCCACCGCCAGCGCACGGCGGTGTCCTGCTCCCGCCAGAGCTTCCAGCCGACCACGTAGCAGATCACCGTCGAGGCGATGAGCAGCAGCACGCTGGGCGGGTGGTACCAGCCGTAGAAGAACACGCTGGCGCCCAGCAGGAACCAGGTGCGGGTGTTCGGCCTGCCCGCCCGGCCCAGCAGGTGGTGCACGACCAGCACCACGATCAGGAACAGGATGAAGATCTTGGAGTTGAAGAGCACCTACAACCCCTCGGGCCGAGGCAGCGCCGGGCCGGCCCAACCCTCTGGGAGCTCCGCCGGCAGCTGGTTCCCCACCAGGACCGGCACCAGCCACTGCTCGAAGACCTCCCGGCCGTTCATGTTGAAGTGCTGGTAGTCGAAGAAGAGCTCTTCGGGCCAGGTGCCCGGCACCTCGGTGAACGGGATGCCCTCGGGGCCGCCCCAGCTCGCCCACTGGGCGACCGCTTCCGGGATCATCCGGGCCTCTTCGCAGTCCTCGTGCACCGGCAGCTCGAGCATCGCGAAGGCCGCGCCCGCCGCCAGGGACCGCTCCCGCATCCGCCGGAGCCCGAGCACGTTCACGTGGTCCTCGTCGAAGACCAGGGGCACCTCGATCTGGGGGCCGCCGCCGAAGAACTTGCCGCGCCGGAAGTGCTTGGGGTGCAGCCCTCGGTTCTTCTGGGGGATGCGCTGGACCTTGGGCGCCGGCCGGTCCCAGGCGAGGTGGTTCCAGCTGCGCCGCAGCCCCCGGTTCCACTCGTCGCGGATGAGGAAGAAGGTCTGGGGGTGGGTGAGGCAGAACTCCAGCCGGTCCTGTGGCAGCAGGTCGTCGAGCGCCAGGATCTCGCCGCAAGACAGCAGGAAGGGGATGAGTGCCTCGGCGCTCTCGTTGTCCTTCATCCAGTCCCCGCGGAAATTCGAGAACCACGCCGACCCCACCACCAGGTCCCCCGGCTTCACCGGCAGCCGCTCCAGCAAGCCGGCGGCCAGCCCCGGGCCATGCCGTGGTTGCGCACCCGCCAGGGGCTGTCGGCGTCCTCCAGGGCCTGGTTCACCCGGTCTTCGACGAAGGCCTGCTTGATGATGCTCGCCCCGACGAACCAGATGATCGGGTGGTCCTGCAACTCTTCGGGCTCCTCGACATACTCATGCTCGATGCGCTCGAACAGTCCCGTGAGGTCGTTGTCCCGCCCGAACAGGGTGAAGTCGTCGTCCAGGTCGTACGGGCTGGTGAACAGCGCATACAGGACCGCCGCCGCAACGATGAGCACGAGCTGGAGCCGGACCGCCTGCCGGTTCTCCGCGACCGCCTCGGCCACCTCGGCGTCGGTCTTCGGCGGTTCGGGGATCCAGGAGGTCTTCGACACAGGCCGCCGCACCTAACGGAAGAGCGACCGAGTTTCGCGGCGAGGGCGCCGGTAACATCGCTCCCGCCGACTGGAGGAGTGCATGACGAGCGTGCTGCTGGCCCTGACCCTGACCACCGGAACCGCCCAGGCTCAGGCCCAGGCCCGGATCATCGAGGGCGAGCCCGAATTCGCCGGCTGCCTCGGCAGCACCGACTGCCAGAACAGCTTCTACCAGTTCCTGGGCCACGCCATGAGCGAACAGGGCTTCACCTTCCAGCAGGTGCCTCAGCTCACCAGCTCGCTCCACGACCGGGCCGAGGGCTTCACCGTCGGCGCCCTCGTCGACACCTTCCCCCTGACGCCCCCCCGGGAGAACCTCTCGGGCAAGGCGGAGAACACCGAATTCAGCCCCGTCATCGGTCGCCTCACCTTCGGCTGGCTGGGCCAGGTGCCTCGGGACATCCACCTGGGCGTCGGCGGCTTCTTCTTCTGGACCCCGGTCGACGTCGGCGGCGCCACGGCGCTGCTGGCCGGGGCCGACCTGTCCGCCAGTCGGGACCTCACCGACAAGCTCCGGGGCGGGGTCGAGCTCGACTTCACCTACGGCCGCGCCACGGCGCCCATCACGGCGAGCAAGG
>CAYFPX010000263.1:0-6377 GCA_964344945.1 uncultured Enterobacterales bacterium | reverse complement strand
GCCGTGCTTCGCGAGGGCGACCAGGGCATCGTCGAGAACCGCGACGAGTTCGGCAACCCGGACAACATCCTGCCGGAGACCTACGAAGAGGTCTGCCTGCCCCAACCCAACGGCTGCATCGACATCTTCACCATGGCCAACACCGCCCTGCGCGCGGGGATCGGCTACCGGATCGTGCCGGATCTCGACCTGTCCCTGCGCGCCGGGATCACCTGGGTGCACGAGCGGCTCTACGTCGACTACGACCAGACACTCTGGGGCCTCAACGGCCTGCAGCCCAACGCCCACCTCGGCGTGCACTACCTGCTCAAGAACCGCCTGCAGCTGGGGGCGGGCAGCAGCATCGGGTACCGGCGACCCACGGTGAGCGAGAGCGGACAAGGAGGCTTCTTCTACAAGTTCCAGGCCGGTTTCGGCGTGCTCATCTAGGCGCTGCTCGTGGCATGATCGGGGGGGTGGTTTCCCCCGCACCCGGAGGTGCCATGAGCTACGAGGTCCACATCACCCGCGGCGGTGACCCCCTCGAAGGCGTCGAACCGGAGCCCATCACGCTCGCGGAGTGGGAAGCCGTCGTGGCCACCGAGGCCGGCATGATCCAGCTGCCCGGCGGTCGCCCCGGGCAGATCATCTGGACCCGCGACGACGGCACCGAGGTGACCTTCCTCTTCCACGACAAGCACATCTCGGTGGGCAACCCGGACGACACCACCCTGGAGAAAGCCGCCGACTTCGCCCGCGCTCTCGGCGCTGAGCTCTACGGCGAGGACGGCGAGGAATACACCGCAGAGGGCCACCTGGCCTTCAACCCAGACGACAGCGAGGATCTCCAGGAGCTGCTCGAGACCCAGTCCCAGCACCTCGAGGACCTCAGGTCCCAGCCGAACGACGAGGACCTGAAGGCGATCAAGCGGCCCTGGTGGAAGCGGGCGCTGGGCCGCAAGTAGCGCCCACGGCGGCGCCGTCAGTCCGCCAGCCCGTCCCTGTCGGGGATCCGCCCCGCGTCCCAGCTGGTCGCCCAGCCCGTGCCCACGCCGAGGCTCAGGACGTGGGCGACCAGGTCGGCCCGCTGCTGCTCCGGCAGCCCGGCCCAGGGCACCATCGCGGTGCCCTCGATGCCTGTGGTGACCGTGCGCAGCAGGTCGTAGGGGCTGTCGTTCCCCGACTTGAAGACCCCGAGGGTCAGGTCCGCCGGCGCGATGGGGTCGCCCCACAAGTCCACCTGGCCCGCGCTGGCCGGGCCGTCGCCCTTGCCCTCGGGACCGTGGCAGGAGCTACAGAGGGCCGTGAACAGCGGCGCCCCCCGGGCGGCGGCCTGCTCGCCGAAGTCCAGGTCGTCGCTGAACACCAGGGGCTCGACAGGGTGGGTGTCGAAGCGATCGGAGAAGGCCTTCACGTAGGCCACCACCGCGTCGACCTCGCCGCTGCCCAGCTGGTCGCCGAAGGCCGGCATCGAGGTCTTCGGGATGCCACGCACCACGGTCCGGGCCAGGTCGGCGTCGGCGGGTGCCGCGCCCGGTGGGGTGGAGCGGAACTTGAACAGGCCCGCCGTGAAGTCCCGGGGGGCCACGTCGAGGTAGCGGGCGCTGGGGCCGTCGCCGGTGCCGTCGGCGCCGTGACAGGTCGCGCACTTGCTGCTGTAGACCCGGCGGCCCTGCTCCAGCTGGGCGGCCAGGGCCTGCTCGCTCGGGGCCGCGACCAGCGCGGGAAGATCCGGCGGCAGGGTGAGCTGGGACGGCGCCGGTGCGATGACCTCCTCTTCGACCTCGATCTCCTCGACGAGCTCCTCCGGGGTCTCCTCGACGACCTCCTCCTCGGCCTCCGGGGCCTCCTCGACCGCGGGCACCTCTTCGTCCTCGGCCATCACCGGCCCCGCCACCAGTCCGGTCAGGCCCAGACCCAGCCACAGCGTGCGCTTCATGGTCGACCTCACAGGAACATGTGGAGCATGATGGCGACCTCGTCCATGCCGGCGCTGGCGCCGGAGAAGAAGGTCTGGACGTCGGCCTGGGCGCACGCCTCGTCGCCGAAGAGCCCGCCCTCACCGCAATTCGCGTCCGCGAAGGTGTGCCGGTAGAAGAGCTGAAGCTCGGTGTTGGGCGTGAGGAAGGCCGAGAGCCCGAGCCCCGGGCGCATCAGCACGTTCGGCGTGAGCGCGATGTCCGGGTCCCAGTACTCGAAGAACAGCTGCAGATCGAGGCCCTGGCGGATCAGGACGTCGAGCTCGTTGTAGCCCACGAACATGTCCACCTGGGTGCCGGCGGCCCGGTCCGTCGTGCGCCGCCAGTCCCACTCGGTCAGGTAGGTGAAGCGGCCGGTCGAGGCCATCGCGTAGAAGCCCGCGCGGATGTCGTAGGTGCGCAGGTCGTTGTCGTCGAGGTCGACCTCGCCGCCCGGCTCGAACCAGCCGGAGACCCCCAGGGTCCCCCGCAGCTTCTGGCCGCCGCCGCTCACGTCGGCCCGGCCCGTCACCGCGAACTTGCTGTCCGGGTTGAAGCCCTCGCCCCCGCCGAGACCGTTGATCAGGGCCACGCTGATCTCCAGGGGCCCCGGGAAGGCCCCCAGCTCGATGCCCGCGTCGCGCAGGTTGGGCTCCAGGCCCAGGGCCTCTTCGCGGATGTAGGTGCGGTGCATCGGCACCCGCAGGCCGTAGGGAGGCATGAACAGCCCTGCCTTCACGTAGCTGTCGGCCACGCCCGGGCGGTAGAGCGCGAAGGACTCCATCGAACCGCTGGCCACACCGTAGTCCAGGTAGAACGACCACTTCTCGCCGAGCTCGACCGCGGCGTAGAGGTCGTCCTGCATCAGGAAGAAGCTCAGGATGGTCGGCAGCCGGAACACCTCGTTGGTCGCCGGGTCGATCACGTACTCGGTGTCCACCTGCAGGAAGGCGATGCGCATGTCCGCGCCGGCGGACACGCCGACCCCCTCCATCGGCTCCCAGCTCAGGTCGATGGTCGGCGCGATCTCCCCGGCCTTGGTGGTCAGCGGCAGCACGTTGGCGGCGTAGACGTTGCGCCCGTAGTCGTTGCGCATGCCCGCGCCGCTCGGATTCACGTGACACAGCTGGCAGTCGGCCCCGGTCCGGGCCGCGAAGCGGGGCTCGGCATGGGCAACGCCGGTGGTCAGCACCCACGCGACACACACCAGCAGCAGGCCCGCGAGCCCGCGGAGAGCGGTCATCATTCCTCCACGATCACTGTGGCGTCCTTCATCGTCCGCTCGTGGTTGTCGCAGTAGTAGACGTGCTCGCCAGGCTCGGTGAACACATAGGACCAGGTCTCGCCGAACAGGATGCTGGGGCTGATCCACTCCGGCTCGGCCCCCCCGGGTTCGCCCTCGGCGATGATGTGGAAGGCGGTGTCGTGGTTCACCCAGGTGACCGAGCCGCCGACCGGGATGACCACCTCGAGCTGGACGAACTTCAGGCTCGCCATCTCCACCACGGCCCCGCAGTCCCCGGTGTCGCACGCGACCACCACGGCAACGACCTCGGGGTCCTCGACGGTGGTGGCGTCGACCCCGAAGTCGACACAGGCGGAGCTCAGGGCCAGCGCGAGGGCCAGGGGATGGAAGGGCGCCTTCATGGGCGGTGGGTCTACTCGGTGAGCAGGGCCGGGTAGCCCTCGATCTCGTCGTTGTGGAACCAGATCATCTCGTTGGCCAGGTGGAAGGCCCCGGCCGAGTCGAACCAGTCGTCCTCCACGGTCCAGTCGCCTGGGCCGTTCCAGGTCACGCTCGCGGCATAGACCGGCGAGCAGCCGTTGGCGCCCGGCGCGTCGCCGGAGCGGGGCTCCGGCGTGGTGGTGTAGCGGTGGAACATCGGCTCCACGTCGTCGGCGCTGGGCAGCT
Source organism: uncultured Enterobacterales bacterium (assembly GCA_964344945.1). Taxonomy (GTDB): domain Bacteria; phylum Myxococcota_A; class UBA796; order UBA796; family CAJQPC01; genus CAYFPX01. The sequence continues at coordinate 2,528 of CAYFPX010000263.1, read as the reverse complement.
TCTCGAAGGCCGCGATGCTGCTGATGCCGGGCGCGGTGATCTGGAAGCCGGAGATGTTCACCAGGTGCTCGAAGGCCGGGACCAGCAGGGTCAGGGCGTCGGAGCCCGCCAGGTGCAGATCGGCCAGGTTCAGGGCGCCGAAGATCGCGCCGAGCTGGTCCGCGGTGTAGGTGCTGGTGTCGGACCAGACGCCGTTGTCGGCGTCGAAGCCCGCGGTCATCTCGGCCAGGGCCTCGCTGGCGGCGGTCTCGGCGTCGGTGTTGCCCGTGGCCTTGAAGGCGCGGGTGAGACCGGTCACGGCCAGGGCCTGGTCCTCGACGTTCGCGCGGCTCTCGGCGGCCAGGGCGGTGGCGTAGGCGTCGATGGCGGCGGAGAGATCGGCGTGGGCGGCGCCGGTGTAGGCGCCGAAGAAGTTCAGACCGTAGATGGCCAGGGCGTGCTCACGCAGGGTCGTGGGCTCGGGCCGGGTGTCGTAGAGGTCCCAGGCGAGAGCGTCGAGGAACTCCGCGGCGTCGGCGTAGTCCGTGGGGACCACGTCGGGGCTCACGAACGCCAGGGCGTCCTTGTGCCGGTTGGTGGCGCTGTGGGGCACGGTGTCGGCGGTGGCCAGGACCGCCAGGTCGGCGACCGCGGCGAGCAGGACGTAGTGGCCGCTCACGTCGTCGTCGAACAGGTCCCGGTTCTCGTGGAAGTCCACCAGCTGGAGCAGCTCGGCCACCACCAGGACCAGGCCGAAGTACCGCTGGCTGGCGCCGGGGATGTCGCCGGTGCCCACCGTGCCGAAGTGGGCGTCGACGTGGAACTGGCGGGCCCACATGGACTCCTTCATGCCCACCCAGCCCAGGGACTCCATGGACACCTGGCCGCTGGGGCTCTGGTAGGCCTCGCTGGTCCAGTCACTGTTGTCGCCGTTGTCGGCCGCGGCGTACTGCGGGTTCGCGCCGGTGTAGATGCGCGAGAGCATGTTCATCTTGTCGGGTGTCCAGGCGGTGGAGCCGTCGTCGCTGGTCATCGCGGAGAGCTCGTCGACCCACTCCTGGGGCATGTCGTAGACCTCGCCGGCGCCGGAGCGCATGACGAACTCGCCGAAGTTGTAGCGGCTGTACCAGTAGGCCTGGCTGACCATGTGCGAGGCGTCGAAGATGGTCTCCGGCTCCGGGACCTCCTTCTCGCAGGCGGACAGGCCGAGCAGGCCCGTGAACAGGAGGGAAGACAGCATGGCGGGTCTCCGGCGGAAGGCAGGGGAGGACGACTCGATGCCGCGGTGGCGACCGGGTTTCACCGGATGTGCGACGCTTCAACGTCGCCGGCATCCGCGGATCCCAAGGAGGTCCTTCCCCGCATGCTGCTCTCCCTGACCCTGCTGCTTGCCGCCTGCGCCACCCCCGAGCCGACCGGGCTCCAGGACGACAGCGTGCTGCCCTGCGACGTCGACGCCTCCTACGCCCGCATCGCCCTGCAGCGGGGTGAGGCCCTGGCCATCGACTGGGGGGATTCCGAGGTCTGGGCGATCGCCGTGACCAGCCCCGGTGCGCGGATCGGCGCCATGGGCAAGCTGGAGAGCGGGACGCTCTACTGGCAGGTGGCGGCGACGGACTTCGGCGTGCCGCTCACCGGCCCGGTGACCGTGGGCCAGGTGCCGGAAGGCGCCACCGACTACACCAGCTTCGCCGGGGGGGTGTACGAGGAGCTGGAGCCAGGCCGGTGCTACGAGGTCCAGGTCAGCGACCCGGCCCACGAGCTGTTCGGGCGGCTTCAGTTCAGGCCGTAGCCCTGACCGGGATCAGTCCAGCACTTCGAGGGTGCTGGCGTCCAGGTCCACCGACACCTCGGTGCCGTCGCTGCCCGCGGCCACGAAGCGATAGACCACCTCGTCGAGCGCGGTGCAGTCGGCGTTGGCGGTCGAGCCCCACATCTCCCCGGTCCAGTAGTCGCCGTCCTCCTCCGTCAGCGGCAGCAGGCTGCGCTCCTCGTCGGCGATGACCATGCGCAGGTGCACGGACGCCACCTCGCCAGAGGTCCAGGCCTCGAACGCGAAGAGGTCGTCGAAGTGCTGCTCAGGCACGCACTCGGCCGCCACTTCGTCCAGGGACGGGCTGGTGTCGCAGGCGAGCCATGTGAGGATCAGGATCACGGCCGGGGCCTCGGTCGGGGGGGCGGTCCTTAGCCTGCTGATCCTGGCCGGACCTGGGTGCCACCGGCAAGCGGACGAGGCGGTCAGCCAGGTCGCCCGGTGCGAAGCCGGGGACGCAGCGGCGTGCTTCCGAGAGGGCACGGCCTGGTTCAAGGGCATCGGCCGACCCCAGGACCTGGACCGGGCCGAGTCGTTCTGGGTGAAGGCCTGCCGGGGCGGCGCGGCCCGTGCCTGCATGGACGCCGGCATCCTCAACGGGGGTCACGCGCACCTCGAAGGCGTCGCGCACCGCCACCCCAATTTCGAAGCCGCCGCGAGGTGGTACGGCGCGGCCTGCGACCTCGGAGAGCCCAGCGGCTGCTTCGGCTTGAGCCTGCTCGTTGCTGATGGAAAG
>CAYFPX010000262.1:8594-9697 GCA_964344945.1 uncultured Enterobacterales bacterium | reverse complement strand
CGACCCCGAGACCGGCGAGACCGTCGTGTCCGGCATGGGCGAGCTCCACCTCGACGTCTACATCGAGCGCATGAAGCGCGAGTACAACGCCGAGGTCGACGTCTCCCCGCCCCGGGTCGCCTACCGCGAGACCCTCACCCGCAGGGCGAGCTTCGACTACACCCACAAGAAGCAGACCGGTGGCTCTGGCCAGTACGGTCGCGTGGCCGGGTGGGTCGAGCCTGTCGAGGGCGAGGACTACCTGTTCGTCGACAAGATCAAGGGCGGCGTCATCCCCCGCGAGTTCATCAAGAGCTGCGACAAGGGCTTCCGCTCGATGATGGACAAGGGCCGGCTCATCGGCGCCCCGGTGCTCGGGCTGTCCTTCACCATCGACGACGGCAAGGCCCACGCGGTCGACTCCAGCGACGTGGCCTTCCAGGAGGCCTGCCGTGGCGCCTTCCGCCCAAGGCCGCCCAAGGCCGCGCCGGTGATCCTCGAGCCCGTCATGAAGGTGGAGATCGAAGGTCCCACCGAGTTCCAGGGCGGGGTCGTGGCCACGATCATGCAGCGCCGCGGCCTGATCCTCGGGACCACCGAGGACGCCGGCTTCGTCCAGATCACGGCCGAGGTGCCGCTGGCGGAGATGTTCGGCTACTCGACGGCGCTGCGGTCGAACACCCAGGGCAAGGCCGAGTTCACGATGGAGTTCGCTCGGTACGCCAAGGCCCCCGCCGGCATCACCGAGGAGCTGGTCAAGAAGTACCAGGAGGAGAAGGCCAGCTGAGGCTGCGCCTTCGGCCACCGCCGAGGATTTCCCGATGCTTTCTGAAGAGATCTACGCCCGAAGCCCGATGAAGGTCTTCCACCAGTCGATCCATGGCGGCCTGGCCGCTGGGGAGCTCGGTGGCGTCGTCGGGCGCGCCGGGGTCGGCAAGAGCGTCCTGCTGGTGCACCTGGCCCTGGACCGCATCCTGCGCGACGACAACGTCCTGCACATCTCCCTGCGGGACAGCGCCGACCACGTGCGCTCCTTCTACGACGAGCTGTTCCCCCGGGTGACCCGGGCCGCCGGCCTGGGCAAGGCCGAGGCGCTGGCCCTCACCCTGCAGCGCCGGCGGATG
>CAYFPX010000262.1:2799-8584 GCA_964344945.1 uncultured Enterobacterales bacterium | reverse complement strand
TCCAGGCCTACCTGAACCGTCGCTTCGGCGCCGACGACCTGGTCAAGTCGCTGGACATGCTCGGCGAGTTCATGCAGTTCGAGGCACGGGCCGTGTTCATCGACGGCTTCCCCGCCGAAGATGCCGAGGGCCTGAGAGCCCTGGCCCAGGTGGCCGCGGACCGCAAGCTGGCGATCTGGCTCGCGGTGCTCACCCACCGGGACGAGGAAGGGCGCCTGCCCAACGAGGACCTCTACAGCACCGTGGTCAAGCTCGAGGCCGTCGAGGACCACATCGTCCTGACCGCCCTCAAGGAGCACGGCAAGACCGAGGTGCACAGCACCGGGCTGGAGCTCGACCCGAACCGGCTGATGGTGCTCGGCGAGGACACCTGGGACCCGACCACCGCACCCTTCGCCGCCGACGCCCGTGCCTGCACGCTCTACAGCGGAGGCGCCAAGGGCGCTGAGGCCGCCTTCGGCGCCCTGGCGGCGAAGCACGGCGTGACCGAGGTGAACTTCTCCTTCGCGGGCCACCACCAGGACCGGACCGAGAGCCGGGTCGAGCTCACCGAGCGGGAGCTGGCCGCCGGCGACGTCTCCCTGAAGTACGTCTCCCGCCGCCTGCACCGCGACTACGCCCACAAGGTCGGGATCCGCAAGATCCTCCAGTCCCTGTGGCACCAGGTCAGCCGCGCTCAGCAGATCTTCGTGGTCGGCGTCATCAAGGACGACGGCACGGTCGAGGGCGGCACAGGCTGGAGCGTCGAGCTCGCCCGCATGTGGCACAAGGACCTGTGGGTCTACGACCAGGAGAAGAACGGCTGGTTCAGCTGGTCCGGCTCCCGCTGGGAGGCCGGCGTGCCGGTCATCAACAGCGAGCACGTGTGCGGCACCGGCACCCGCCGTCTGAGCGACGGCGGGCAGCAGGCGCTGAATGAGCTGTTCGAGCGGAGCTTCGGGCTGTACGAGGGGTAGGCCCCGCTCCGAAGAGGGGTCAGGACGCCACACTTGGACCGCGGGACTGTCAGACCGACCACCTCCGGGAGGCCTGGCCGCTCGCACCCGGCCTCACTGGACTCGCTCCAAGGTCCAAGTGTAGAGACCTGACCCCAGCCCCTCAGTCCTGGCCGCTCGCCGCCGAGAGCTCCGCCATCAGGTGTTCCCACCAGCCTTCGCCCTTGCCGTCGAGGCACCAGATCCGCGCACCGGCGAGGCGTGTCTGGTTGCCGGCCGGGTCCAGCCGAAGGTGTCGGATCTCGACCCGGACCGGGACCTCGCCCATGTCGGGGACGTCCAGGTGGGCCATGAAGGGCACGCGCATGCGGGCCCAGGGCGACAGGAGGTCACAGCGGAAGGCGAGCCCGCCCTTGGACAGATCCACGACGGGACACCGAGTGGAGCCCGGCACGTTGAGCCGGAGGCCGTCTTCTTCGCTCAGGGCGATGCGGGCGTGGATCCGGCGCTCCGCCTGGCGACGCAGGATGCGTGGGCGCTCCAGCACCCAGTGACCGTGCTCGTCGGAGCCGAAGGTGTCGGTGTAGAAAGCCCAGGTCGCCAGGCTGCGCTGCACGTCGAGGCGCACGGTCAGGCCCGGGGGCGGCGCCATCAGCCTGCCCTTGGGGGCGAAGACCACGCGCCCCTGGGCGTCGGCGGACTTCAGGGCCCCCGGGATGCAGCGACCGGCGGGACCCATCATCAGGGCCTCGGGCTGCTGCGGGGCGAGGGCGAGCATGTGCTCCCGGACGTCCTCCGGGTGGTAGAAGCAGGCGTTCATGGTCCGATTCCCAGGCAAGGAAGCCGACATCCCCCGTCATCGGCCTCGTCTCCGGCGCGGTGACCCCACGCACGCCGTTGACCCCTTCATCGGCAGGACCCCCCGCGGCCATGAGCGGTCATAGGGGGTTTCCCCCTCATGTTCGACATCAAGTGACAGGGTCGGTCCCTGCCAGGGGGCGCTGGGCCTCGGGCAACAGGTCGGCGATGCGCTGCCAGGCCAGCTCGAGCACGCCATGCCTGCCGGCGGTGCTGGCCTCGCCGACGGTGAAGGGCTCGCCGAACGACAGGCTCACCGGGGTGGGCCGCATGCGCTCGTCGCGAGCGAAGAGGCGCTCCGCCCCGCAGTGGCCGACCGGGACGATCACCAGGTCGTCGGGCCGCCGGATCCACCGGTGGACCCCCCGCAGGAAGGGCTGCAGCCGGCCATCGGGGCTGCGGCTGCCCTCGGGGTAGATCACGATCGGCCCTCGGGTGTCCCGCCAGGTCGATGCGAGCTGCTGGGTCTCCACGGCGATCCGGGCCAGCTCCCGCGGGCTCAGAGCCGGTCCCTCGGAGGCCACAGTGGCCGACTGGGGGGTCTTCAGGGTGTTCAGCCCGATGCTGGCGATGCGCCGGTAGGCGTCGGTGTAGACCTTGGGCCCGGCGACCACGAGCAGGTCGTCGGCCGCCGCCCAGCCGTGCAGGGCGAGCAGGCCATCGAGCACCTGGGTGTCGATGTAGCTCAGGTGGTTGCAGAGCCAGACCTGGGGCTGCCCGGCGACCGCCGCCAGGTGGCCGAGGCCGGCCACCGTGCTGCCCTCGGCCAGCTCCTGGAGGTGGTGCCGGGTGACGCGCCGAGCGAGGGGATCGGCTTCGAAGACCCGGAAGCCGTCTCCCGCGGCGGCGAAGGTGGCCCGCATCGCCACCAGCTCGTCGGCGGTGGCGGCGGCGAGCAGCTCGGCCAGCGAGGCCTGCAGGCGCGCCACGGTGGCGTCGTCGGCCGTGATGGATCCACACACGAATCCGGGCAGGTGTGTGCGGATGGTGTCCGGGGCCAGGCCGACGAGCGCTGCGGGGTCCATGGAGGCCCGGGGTATCCCGCCCGGCCCCGGTTACCATGCTGGCCGATGGGCAGGAAGCTTCCCGCGCCGATCGTGCGCGCAGATCAGGCGCTGCACGAGCTCTACCAGCGGGTGCACTTCTCGCGGTACCTGAATCCCGTGAACGCCGTGGACGCCCGCCGGGTCTTCAACGCCGGGGGAGCCACACCGCCGTTCGAGTACCAGCCCGCCACCTGGGCCGACGACGAGCTCCGCGGCCTCGACGGGCTGGCGCCGCCGCAGGACCACCCCCTGGGGCAGCTGATGGGGAAGGCCATCACCGGCACCCGGGCCTTCATCGTGGCCCTGCGGGATCGCACGCCCGAGGCCTTCGACGCCCTGGCCGAGTCCGCCGGCTGGTACCCCGATCCCGACACCCTGACCGCGGCGGCCGCCGAGGTCCGAGACCACGACACCAGCACCTTCAGCCTCCAGGCGGGAGAGGTCGCCAAGGCCCTGGGCGACGCCCTGCTCGATCGGGGTCTGGACAGCTGGACGGTGGAGATGGACCCCGTGATGTCCGCCCGGGTCCTGGTCGACGGCGCCAAGCAGCTGATCAAGGTCAGCCCCCAGGCCCGCTTCCGGGACCGGGACGTCGCTCGGCTCGTGGCCCACGAGGTCGAGGTACACGCCTGGCGCTCGGCCAACGGGCGCCAGCAGCCGCTGAAGATCTTCGCCACCGGGCTGCCCGGCTCCCTGGAGACCGAGGAGGGCCTGGCGATGGTGGCCGAGGAGCGGGCGGGCGCGGCCAGCCCCGGCAGCGCCTGGCGCCAGTCGGTGGTGGTCCGTGCCATCGCCATGGGCCGGACCATGGGCTTCCGGGAGCTGCACCGCCACGTCACGGCGGTGGCCGGTCCCGGCCTGGCCTGGGGTGTCTGCCTGCGGCTCAAGCGTGGCCTGGGCCAGCCCGAGCTGCCCGGGGTCTACGCCAAGGACGTCGTCTACTACCGCGGCCTCCGGCGGGTCGCCGCCTGGCTGGACGCCGGCCACCCGATCAGCCACCTGTATGTGGGCAAGGTGGGCATCGACGACCCGGTGGGCCAGTGGCTGGAGGAGGGCTGGGTCACGCCACAGGGAGTGCCGCCGCTGTTCGGCCGGCCTGCGGCCTGATCGGCGGGATCAGTCGACGGGCGCCGAGCCCGTGCCGAGGGTCATCGTCTCGCCCCGCTCCACGCACTCCCCGGCATCGTTCCGCCCCAGGCAGTCCTCGACCCGCCCCATCAGCCCGCGGAGGGTGTAGGACACCTCGGTCTCCTGCCGGTAGTCCAGGGCCAGCTCCCCCGCATCGGTGTAGCCATCGTGGTGGGGCTCCAGGCCGTCGTCTGCTTCGTCTGCAATGGACTGGAACCACCCGCTGATCAGCAGGTCCTCGTCCAGGTCGGAGACGATGGCCCGGACGTCCCGGAACGGGGTGTTGAAGCGACGGTCCGCCGTGTTGAAGCCACCGGTCAGGGGCAAGGTCAGGTAGCTCTCGCAGTCGTAGCCGGGGTCCGAGGATCCCTCGATGGCCCACCGCTCGTTGAAGAGGACCTTCTCGTCGCGATCCAGGGCCAGCTCGAACCACAAGCGGGTGTCGTCGAGACCGAGGTCCGCGGCGTAGACGAAGGCACCCTCGAACGTCCCTGCAACGCGATCCAGCACGTCCTGGCCGGTGAAGTCGACCCCGGAGAGGGCCTCGTCGAGCCCAGCCTCTGACTGGGACTCTTGGCAGGAGACTTCGTCCACCGGGTCGTCACCGCATGCGACCAACGCGAGCAACACCAGCACCATCGTCGGGCCTCGCTCAGTCGACCTGGATGAGGTCCTTCATCGCCGGGAATTCCTCCCGGAACAGCGCCTCGACGCCGAGCTTCATGGTCGCGGTCGCCGAGGGGCAGGTGTTGCAGGCGCCGACGAGCTTCACGTAGACGTTGTCGTCTTCGATCTTCACCAGGGAGATGTCGCCGCCGTCGCCCTGGAGCGCCGGGCGGACCATGTCGTCGAGGATCTCCTGGACATTCTCCATGGTGAGGGGCAGGCCGGCGGTGTCGTCGTCGAGCTCGACAGGGGCGGCGGCCGCGGGGGGGGCGGCAGGGGGCTCGGGGGCGGCTGCGAGCTCCGGTTCCGGAGCAGTGGCTGGAGCCGCCGTCTCCGCCTGCCACGCGCGGTTCACGTCGGCCGGCTGGGGCGGGGTGCCGCGGACGGTCTTGACGGCCTTCTTCAGGCCACGCTTCAGGGTCGAGCGAATCATCGGGGGACTCCGCGTCGGGTCGGGTCGGACCCACAGGATAGCCCGACGGGAAGGGTGCGGCCGGACGGCCCCCGATCTGGGTCCGCCCTCCGGTGCCGTCGAGGCCGAGCCCGTGCTATAGCCCCTGGCCCCTCCTGGAGAAGAGCGGTTCCATGGAGCCTTCCACCAAGGACCACGTCCGGGTCGTCGCCGCCGAGATCGAGCAGGACGGCCGCTACCTGATCACCCAGCGCAACCCTCACGCCGTCCTGCCGCTCTTGTGGGAGTTCCCCGGCGGCAAGGTCGAGCCCGGCGAGACCGACGAAGCCGCCCTGGGCCGCGAGCTGATGGAAGAGATCGGGGTCGAGGTGAGCGTCGGTCAGCGGGCCATGCACGTGTCCCACGAGTACGACACCTACACCCTGGACCTGATGGTCTACCGGGTGAGCATCACCGGCGGCGAGCCCGAGGCCCGCGGGGTGCACGCCTTCAAGTGGGTGACACCCCAGGAGTTCTCGGATCACGAGTTCCCGGGGGCGGACCAGCAGACGGTGGACGCGCTGCTCGGGCGGTGAGGCGGGCGGGCTCACCCAGGTGGGCCCAGTCCGAGAGATGGCCGCTCAGCGGTCATCGCCGCCGTTGGGCCCGGCCCAGTCCGAGAGATGGCCGCTCAGCGGTCATCGCGGCCGTTGGGCCCGGCCCAGTCCGAGAGATGGCCGCTCAGCGGTCATCGCCGCCGT
>CAYFPX010000262.1:0-2699 GCA_964344945.1 uncultured Enterobacterales bacterium | reverse complement strand
AGAGATGGCCGCTCAGCGGTCATCGCCGCCGTTGGGCCCGGCCCAGTCCGAGAGACGGCCTCCTCAGAACGTCTCGCCCCACCCCGCATAGACCCCCCACCCCGAGTCGCTCACCGCCACATCGAGCCGGATCACATTGAGCTCCTCCGGCGGGAAGAGGAAGCGCACGCCCACGCCGCCCGCCGGGTGCACACCGGGCATGGTGTCCGGCGCGGTCGCCGCCACCAGCGCCGGGGACAGGAAGACCACGGCCTCGAAGGGCCCGTGGACCATCCAGCGCTGCTCCACGTCGACCGCGAGGATCCACTCCGCCCGGTACCGCCCGGCCCAGGCCCCCCGGTGGACCTCGGCGCCGCCGGCGCTCGGCAGGCGGAACAGGGCGGGCTCCGCCGACAGCGACTGGGACCACAGGATCCGGCCTGCGAGCACACCCCGCAGGACGCCGAGGTAGCCCCGGGCCTCGGCCCGCCAGACCAGGTGGTCGTAGTCGGCCAGGACCGGCAGCACGCCGTCGAGGCCCACCGACAGCCGGTAGCCCCGGCGGGTACCGCCCCAGCCGGAGGAGGTGTCCCAGGCGGCGCCGAGGAAGCCCCCGTGGCCAGCGTAGGGCGACTGGTCGCAGGAGACCGCCAGGTCCGCGTCGAGGTCATAGATGTCGTAGCAGCGACTCGACGCGACCACCCACCAGGGCACCCGGTCCCACCGCACCACCGCCCCCGCCCAGACGCTCAGGTCCCGCCACCGCCAGCCGGGCCCGAGCCGGGCCGAGGCGTGCCACTGCACGAAGGGGTCGGCCAGCCCCTCGTCGTCGTAGAGGTCGGCGTCCGTCCGCCCGAGGCGCGCCCCCCCGTGCCCGTACAGCCCGGCCCACACCGCCGTCCGCGCAGCGATCCCCAGGTCGAAGGTCCCACGGGTCGTGCCCGCCGCGTGCAGGTCCAGCCGCCAGCCCCGGGCGGCCAGGTCCGGGTGCAGGAAGACCAGCCCACCCCCGAAGCCCGCCCCGGGCGCCGCCGCCACCCCGATGCCCAGGGTCCAGGTGCCGGGACCCGCAGGGAGAGAGCCGTCGTGCGCCACCAGGGCGTCCCCCAGACCATCCCGATCGGGCGCCACCTCCAGGGCCGCCAGCCACGACCCGTCCCCCGTGGCCAGCCAGAGCCGCGCCGCGGCCGGCCCCGGCAGGAGCGCCAGGGCGTGCTCCGCGGCATCGGCGGCCGCGCCCAGGTCACCACCGATGGGCGGCGGCGCCAGCAGGTGGAAGTCGGCCACCGCCAGCCAGCCCCAGGCCCCCTCGACCTGGGCCAGGGCCTCGTCGATGCGCGGACCGTGCACGATCGCACCGACATTGCCCGAGCTGCCCAGCAGGCGGAGCCGAGCCATGGCCACCGCCTCCGGATCGCCGATCGCCGCGGCCTGTCGATAGTGCTCCCGAGCGGCCACCCGATCGCCGGCCCAGCGGGCCCGATCGCCGGACGACACGGCGTCCATGCCCGTCGGCAGGGCCTCGGCGTGGGCGAGGCCCAGCAGCAGGAGCAGTAACAGCAGCACCTGCGGGAGCGTAACGGAAGGACGTGCGGGCTCGACCGGCCTGCATGCTACGTTTGCCCCCTCGCCTGACTCCTGGAGCGGCGATGCGCCTCCTTCCCGCACTCCTCCTCCCCCTGCTGCTCGCCTGGGGCCCTGGCTGCACCGGTGACACGGACCCCGTCGACAACGACGGCGACGGCGTGCTCGACGACATCGACTGTGACGACGACGACGCCAACGCCTTCCCCGGTGCCATCGAGGCCTGCAACGGGATCGACGACGACTGCGACGGCACCATCGACGAGGGCCTGGGAGACGCCGACCTGGACGGCACCTGCGACGGCCTGGACAGCGAGGACTGCGACGGCCTGGACAACGACGGCGACGCCACGGTCGACGAGGACTTCCCCGACACCGACGAAGACGGCATCGCGGACTGCCAGGACACCGAGGACTGTGACGGCCTGGACAACGACGGCGACGGCACGATCGACGAGGACCTGCCCGACACCGACGGCGATGGCCTCTGCGACGCCCTGGACAGCGAGGACTGCGACGGCCTGGACAACGACGGCGACGGCCTCACCGACGAGGACTTCCTCGACAACGACCAGGACGGCATCGCCGACTGCGTCGACACCGAGGACTGCGACGGCGTCGACAACGACGGCGACGGCCTGATCGACGAGGGCTACCCGGACACCGACCTGGACGAGCTCGCGGACTGCCTGGACAGCGAAGACTGCGACGGCCTCGACAACGACGGCGACGGTGACGTCGACGAGGACTTCGAAGACACCGACGGCGACGGCATCGCGGACTGCCTGGACAGCGAGGACTGCGACGGCCTGGACAACGACGGCGACGGGGCCGTCGACGAGGGCTTCCCCGACACCGACGGCGACGGGACCGCCGACTGCCTGGACTGGGAGGAGTGCGACGGCCTCGACAACGACGGCGACGGCGCCGTCGACGAGGACTTCGGCGACAGCGACAGTGACGGGACCGCCGACTGCCTGGACTCCGAGGAGTGCGATGGCCTGGACAACGACGGCGACGGGTCCGTCGACGAGGACTTCCCCGACACCGACGGCGACGGCACCGCGGACTGTGTGGACAGCGAGGAGTGCGACGGCCTGGACAACGACGGCGACGGCGACACCGACGAGGGCTTC
>CAYFPX010000261.1:5502-9757 GCA_964344945.1 uncultured Enterobacterales bacterium | reverse complement strand
CCCCGGTTTAGCCAACCGTGCGGGTTCATGCTGCTACGCCGAACACCGATGCGCCTGCTGGAGGTCCCGGTGCTGGACGGCCAGGTCCTTCGTCTGTTCGTGGGGGTCGCGGGGGATGCGTTCGACACCTATGCGCTGCCGCCACCGACGAGCGGGTCCTTCGACGATCACGAGCTCACGATCGACCCGAAGTGGGGCACGGAGCTCGTCCTGGAGATCACCGGCCTGCCGGCCGGCGAGGGTTGGGCGGGCCTGTACCACCCCGAGCTCTCGAACGAGGAGGCGTGCTTCACCCCCGACACGTGCCATCCGATCGTCGACGGCCGCCTCAGCCTGTCCTGGGAGGCCACCGAGTCCTCGCTGTCGCTCGGCTCCTCGACCCGCCTGGGAATCGACCAGATCGAGGAGGCGTCCCTCCTGGTCGCGTTCGAGGACTTCACCCACGGCTGGACGGCGGATCCCAGTCGCTTCCAAGGCGTCGTGGACCACCTTCACTGAGCCGCCTGGGTGGTGCCAACCGGTCACCACCCCGGTGCTCCCTCCTTCCCCGACCCGGTGGTAGACCGGGACTCTCGACACATCTGTACACACGGAGGACCCATGCCCTGGTCCCTGGCACTGCTCTGCCTGCTCGCCTGTGACGGCGACACCACGACCTCTGACTCCGGCACGACGATTCCTGGCGACTCGGGGACCACCGGTGGGGCCGTGGACGACGACGACCCCCTCGGACCACGTGGCCGACGGCACCGACTGCGACGACACCGACGGCGACGTGCACCCGGGCGCGACCGAGGTGTGCGACGGCGTGGACAACGACTGCGACAGCGCCGTCGACGACGCCGACGACTCGGTCGCCGACCAGGAGACCTGGTACGTCGACGGGGACGGCGACGGCTATGGCGATCCGGCCGAGGCCATCCTGTTGTGTTCGGAGTCCGGAGCCGTGAGCGCCGAGGGAACGGACTGTGACGACGGTGACACCGCGACCCACCCGGGGGCCGCGGAGGTCTGTGGAGACGGCGTGGTCAACGACTGCGACGGCAGCGCCGAGGACGCCTGGCTGGCCTGTGGCCACTCGGGACCGGTCGACCTCTCCGCCGCCGACGGTCAGTTCACGGGCGTCGCCGTGAACGACTACTTCGGCACCAGCGTCGCTCATGCCGGAGACTTCGACGGCGACGGGGTCGACGACGTCATCATCGGCGCTCGCGCTGCCGAGTCGACCCTGGGCACCAGTGGAGAGCCCGGGGCTGCGTTCGTGTTCTTCGGAGGAGGGAGCCTGGGCAAGCTCCCGTCGAGCAGTGCGGATGTGACCCTCGAAGGCGAGGCGGACCACGACAACGCCGGCTACGTCGTCGGCAGCGCCGGGGATGTCGACGGGGACGGCTTCGACGACGTGCTCGTCGGGTCGCCGGACGCCGCCCAGGGCGGGCTGTCGGCCTCCGGTAGCCTGTATCTGTTCGGTGGCGGCGTCACAGGCGTCCACAGCCTGTCCGGCTCCCTGGCCGAGTGGGTCGGCGAGAACGGCTCCGACAACGCGGGCTACAGCACGGCCGGGCTCGGGGACTTCGACGGCGACGGTCTCGCCGACCTCGCGGTGGGGGCCAAGGGCTACAGCCCGACGGAGCCCGGTGCGGTCTACGTGGTCTCCAGCGCCGACCGCGGCGTGAACAGCCTCTCCCTGGCCTCGCTGCGGATGCTCGGCGAGAACGACTACGACTACGTCGGCGAGTCCGTCGGCGCAGCCGGGGACTTCGACGGAGATGGGCTTGCGGACCTGGTCGCGGCCTCCATCCAGCACGACGAACAGACCGGCATCGTCTACGTGGTGTTCGGCGGTGCCAAGGGCGAGCTGGGCCTCGCGGCCGCCGACGTCACCCTCACCGGCGACGTCGCAGGCGACCAGTGCGGCAAGTCCGTGCACGGGGTGGGGGACTACACCGGGGATGGCGTCGACGACCTGTTGGTCGGCGCGTACTACGGCACCGGGGACACCGCCCAGTCGGGCGTCACCTACCTGGTGCCCGGGGGCACCGTCGGCACGGCCGTGATCGGCACGGTGTCCTACGCGACCTTCGAAGGCATCGAGGAGGGAGACCTCTCCGGGGTCTCCGCCGTGAGTCCAGGCGATGTCGACGGGGACGGGCAGCCGGACCTGTTGATCGGTGCTCACGTCGAGGACGACGGCGGTGCCAGTGCGGGAGCCGCCTACCTGATGCTGGGCCGGCAGTCCGGCGTGGTCGACCTGTCGACCGCCCAGGCCACCTTCATCGGTGAGGAGACGAACGATCGGGCCGGCGAGCGGGTGAGCCCCGCCGGTGACTTCGACGACGACGGGTTCGACGACTTGATGATCGCGGCCCCGTACAACAGCGACGCCGCTTCGGATGCGGGGTCGGTCTACCTGATGCTGGGTGGGGGGTATTGAGATGTTGGGACTCATCGTTCTGTTCGCGGCGGGGTGCCAGCCTGACTACGATTTCGAGGAGGACCGCGAGGCGCCTGAGGTCGAGATCGTGAGCCCTTCGGAGGGCGACGCGTTCACCGAAGGCGAGGTCCTGACCCTGGGTGTCACGGTGGACGACAACTGGAGCAGCTGGGAAGAGCTCACCGTGAAGTGGTTGGCAGACAACGAGACCGTCTGCGAGGGGCTGACGCCTGATGGAGGGGAGGGCTACGCCGCCTGTGAGTGGACCGCTGTGGCCGGGGTCGAGCGTCTGAAGGCGTTGGCGTATGATCTGGACAACAACGTCGGGGAGGCCACGGTCTCGATCTCTGTCGTGGAGAGCGCCGCGCCCACCATTGCGATCACCGACCCCGTCGAGGACAACGAGTATTACGCCACCACCCCCGTCGACCTGACGGCCATTGTCGACGATGCCGAGGACGCCGAGATCGACCTCGTCGTCACCTGGGAGAGCAACAACGACCCGCTCACTCTTCTCGCGGACAACCTCGACACCTCGGGCAACTTCACCGGCTCCGTGTCCCTCGAGGCGGGCACCCACGTGCTCGTGGCCACCGTGGTGGACAGCAGCGCCAAGACCGGTACGGACACCGTCACCATCGAGGTGTTCGCCGAGAACACCGAACCCACCTGCGCCTTCGCCAGCCCGGACGACGGCAGTGCCCACGCCCTCGGCGACACGATCACCTTCGCGGGCACTGTCGCGGACGCGGAGACCGCCGCCACGGCCCTCACTGTGTCCCTCGCGAGCAACCTGGACCCCGACCTGGCCGATCAGGTCGTCCCGGCCACCAGCAGCGGCGAGTTCACCCTGCCCTGGTCCGACCTGAGCCCGGGTGACCACGTCATCACCTTGACCGTCGTGGACTCCCAGGACGCCACCTGCCAGGAGACCCTCACCGTCTCCGTCTGCGACGACACCTGGTACGCCGACGCCGACGGCGACGGCCACGGCGACCCCGCGGTCTCCCTCGTCGCCTGCGAGCAGCCCACCGACATGGTGGCGAACGCAGACGACTGCGACGACAACTCCGCCAGCACCTACCCGGGCGCCGCCGCCCAGGAGTCCGAGTCCGACTGCATGCTCGACGCCGACGGCGACGGCTACGGCGACGCCACCGCACCGGCCGGCGTCACCAGCGGCTCCGACTGCGACGACGCCGCCGCCGACGTGAACCCCGAGGCCACGGAGGAGTGCGACACCTTCGACAACGACTGCGACAGCGTCGTCGACGAGAGCGGCACCACCACGACCACCACCTTCTACGCCGACACCGACCTGGACGGCTACGGTGACGCCGCGAGCACCGTCGAGGCGTGCAGCGCCCCCAGCGGCTACGGCACCGACGCCACCGACTGCGACGACACGGACGGGAGCGTCAACCCGGCCGCCGGTGAGGTCTGCGACGGCATCGACAATGACTGCGACACGCTGGTCGACAGCGAGGACGACTCGGTCACCGGCACCGCCACCTGGTACGTCGACGGCGACGGCGACGGCTACGGGCACTCCGCCACGTCGGTGCAGAGCTGCGACGCCGTCTCCGGCTACGCCAGCAGTGCCGACGACTGCGACGACGCCGACAGCGCGATCAACCCGGGCGCTGCTGAGGTCTGCGACGGCGTCGACAACGACTGCGACGGCGACACCGACGACGCCGACACCGGCGTGACCGATCCGTCCACCTGGTACGCCGACAGCGACGGCGACACGTACGGGGACCCGGCCGCGTCGACCCTGAGCTGCGAGGCACCCTCGGGCTACGTGGAGGACGCCAGCGACTG
>CAYFPX010000261.1:4656-5492 GCA_964344945.1 uncultured Enterobacterales bacterium | reverse complement strand
GCCGGCGCCATTCACCCGAACGCAGACGAGATCTGCGACAGTCTCGACAACGACTGCGACACCCTGGTCGACGACGACGACACGCCCACCGACCCGGCCACCTGGTACGCCGACAGCGACACCGACGGCTATGGCGACCCGGACACCACCGTCGAAGCCTGCGACCAGCCCAGCGGCTACACGTCCGACGACACGGACTGCGACGACGGCGACGCCACCGTGAACACGGCCGGCACCGAGACCTGCGACGGCGCCGACAACGACTGTGACGGCCTGATCGACAGCGACGACCCCTCGGTCACCGGCACCGGCACCTGGTACCTCGACGCCGACAGCGACGGCTACGGCCACCCAGACACGTCGGTGGAGAGCTGCAACGCCGTCTCCGGCTACGCCAACAACGCCGACG
Source organism: uncultured Enterobacterales bacterium (assembly GCA_964344945.1). Taxonomy (GTDB): domain Bacteria; phylum Myxococcota_A; class UBA796; order UBA796; family CAJQPC01; genus CAYFPX01. The sequence continues at coordinate 5,083 of CAYFPX010000261.1, read as the reverse complement.
ACTGCGACGATGCCGCCGCCGCGGTGAATCCCGAGACCTGCGACGGCATCGACAACGACTGCGACGGCGACACCGACGACGACGACGCGGTCGTCACCGACCCGAGCACCTTCTACATCGACAGCGACAGTGACGGCTACGGCGACGCCCTCGTGACCACCGACGCCTGTGAAGCCCCCAGCGGCTACGTCTCCGACGCCACGGACTGCGACGACAAGGACGGCGCCGTGAACCCGGGGGCCGACGAGGTCTGCGACGGCGACGACAACGACTGCGACGGGGACGTCGACGACGACGACGCGGGCATCACCGATCAGACCACCTGGTACGTCGACGGTGACGGCGACGGCTACGGCAACGCCAGCCTGTCCACGGACGCCTGCGAGCAGCCCAGCGGCACCGTCAGCAACGACTCGGACTGCAACGA
>CAYFPX010000261.1:4269-4646 GCA_964344945.1 uncultured Enterobacterales bacterium | reverse complement strand
CCGCCACCACCTGGCCCGGTGCCGCCTTTGAGGACGACGTCAGTGCTTGCATGCGCGACGACGACGGCGACGGCTTCGGCGACGCCAGCCCTCCCACCGGCGTCGACGCCGGCACGGATTGCGACGACGACGACCTGGGCATCCACCCCGACGCCGACGAGGTCTGCGATGTCGCCAACACGGACGAAGACTGCGACGGCCTCGCCGACGACGACGACACCAGCGCCGACATCACGACGTTCTCCACCTTCTACGCGGACACCGACGCCGACGGCTTCGGCAACGCCCTCTCGACCACGGCCACCTGCGACGTGCCCGACGGGTACACCAGCGACGACACGGACTGCGACGACGCTGCGAACGCGGTGAACCCGAAC
>CAYFPX010000261.1:2716-4259 GCA_964344945.1 uncultured Enterobacterales bacterium | reverse complement strand
GACGACGGCGACGGCTACGGCGACCCCGCCACCTCCGCGGTGGCCTGTGAGGCTCCGAGCGACCACGTGGCCGACGACACGGACTGCGACGACGCCTCGGCCAGTGTGAGTCCCGGTGCCACCGAGGTCTGCGACGCCAGCGACGTCGACGAGGACTGCGACGGGCTCACCGACGACGACGACCCCTCCGCGACGGGCCAGAGCACCTGGTACGCCGACGACGACGGCGACGGCTACGGTGATTCGGCCGCCAGCACCGCGGCCTGCGAGCAGCCCGCCAGCCACGTCTCCGACGCTTCGGACTGCGACGACGGCGACGGTGCCGTGAACCCCTCGGCCACCGAGGTCTGCGACACCGTGGACAACGACTGCGACGGCGATGTCGACGACGACGACGCCGGCATCACCGGCCAGTCCACCTGGTACGCCGACGACGACGTCGACGCCTATGGCGACCCGGACGACAGCGTGCAGGCGTGCTTCGAGCCCTCGGGCTACGTCAGCGACGACACCGACTGCAACGACGCGAGCGCCGATACCTACCCGGGCGCCACCGAGATCTGCGGCGACGGCCTGGTGAACGACTGCACCAGCGGCACCGAGACCGACGCCTACGCGGCGTGTGGTCACTACGGACCGGTGGACCTGTCCAGCGCGGACGGGCAGTTCCAAGGCGTCAACGTGCAGGACTACTTCGGCTGGAGCGCGGCCGAAGCGGGCGACTTCAACGGCGACGGAGTGGCCGACGTGATCGTGGGCGCCTACGCCGCCGAGTCGAACCTGGGCACCTCGGGGGAGCCCGGAGCGGCCTATGTCTTCTTCGGTGGTGGCTCGGTCGGCAAGGTGACCTCTTCCGGTGCCGATGTGGCGCTGGAGGGAGAGTCCGACGGAGACAGGGCTGGCTGGCGGGTCGCCGGCGCCGGAGACATCGACAGCGATGGCTACGACGATGTGCTCGTCGGCGCCGAGTATGCCCTGGGCTGCCGGGGAGCCCTCTACCTCTATGGCGGTGGTGTCACCGGGACCCTGAGCCTGGGCGGTGCCGACGCGGTCCTGGAGGGCGTGAGCAGCTGCGATGAGGTGGGAGATGCGACGGCCTTCCTGGGAGACTTCAACGGCGACGAGGTGGCGGACCTGCTGATCGGTGCCAGCGGCTACAGCGGCTCGGAGACCGGTGCGGTCTACGTGGTCTACGGGGGCGTCAGCGGAACCAGCAGCGTGGCCGATGCCCCGGTCTTCTTCGAAGGCGTGAGCAGCGCCAGCTACGCGGGCAGCGCCGTCGGTGGCGCCGGGGACTTCGATGGAGATGGTCTCGCCGACTTCGTGGCCGGCGCCCCGCGCCACGACTCGGACACGGGCGTTGCCTACATCGTGCTCGGTGGCGTGAGCGGCTCCCACACCTTCTCCTCAGCGGATGTCACCCTGAGCGGCGACGTCACCGGCGACCAGGCCGGCTCCTCCGTCGCGGGCATCGGCGACTACACGGGCGACGGGCTCGACGACGTGATCGTGGGCGCCTACTACGGCACCGGCGACGCCTCTC
>CAYFPX010000261.1:0-2614 GCA_964344945.1 uncultured Enterobacterales bacterium | reverse complement strand
GTCGCCGACGCCGACCCTGTCGCCGACGACGACCACGTCGCCGACACCATCCACCGGCCCGACCGCGACGGTCAGCCCGACCTGCTCATCGGGGCCAACACCGAGGATGATGGTGGCACCAACGCCGGTGCGGCCTACCTCGTGCTGGGGCGGCAGTCCGGCGTCTACGAGCTCTCCGGCGCGGACGCCACCTTCATCGGTGAGGAGTCGAACGACCGCGCCGGCGAGTGGGTCAGCTCCGCCGGCGACTTCGACGACGACGGGTTCGACGACTTCCTGATCGCGGCCCCCTTCAACAGCGACGCGGCGTCCGACGCCGGCTCCGTCTACCTGCTCCCCGGAGGCGGCTACTGATGCCCTCGCTCCTGCTCGTCGCTCTGTTCGCCTGCGACGGCGACCCCCTCGACTCCGGCACCACCCTCGGCGTGGCGGACGCCGACGCCGACGACTTCGCAGCCGACGTCGACTGCGACGACGACGACCCCACCATCCACCCCGGGGCCGCCGAGCTCTGCGACGACGTCGACCAGGACTGCGACGACGTCGTCGACGAAGACCCGACCGACGCCACCACCTGGTACCCGGACCTGGACGGCGACAGCCACGGGGACGGGTCCTCGCCGGTCGTCGCCTGTGACGCACCCGCGGACCACCTCGCCGATGGCACCGACTGCGACGACGCGAGCGCCTCGGTCCATCCGGGCGCCGACGAGGTCTGCGACGACCTCGACCAGGACTGCGACGACGTGGTCGACGAGTCCGCCACTGACGCGGGCACCTGGTACACCGACGACGACGGGGACGGCTTCGGTGACCCGGCCTCCGGCACGGCATCCTGCGAGGCGACCTCGACCCAGGTCGCCGACGCCTCCGACTGCGACGACACGGCGGCGACCGTCTACCCCTGGGCCGGCGACACCCAGGGCGACGGCGTCGACGGGGACTGCGACGGCCTGGACGGCGAGGGCGTGGGGAGCGGCTTCGACTACCTGGCCGTCGTGCCCTGCTCGAGCTGTACCTGGCACGACGCCGATGCCGACTGTCGGTCCTCTGGCTACGACGGCCTGGCGAGCATTGCGGGCGACACCAACGACGGGGTCATCCGGGACCTGGCCGCCGGCATCCGCACCGACGACCACAACATCTGGATCGGGTACGCCGACGAAGACGGGGACGGTCTCTGGTCCTGGTCCGACGGGACGTCGTATTCCTACACCAACTGGTCCCCAGGGGAACCCAGCGGAGAGGGCTACGCCTACAAGCAGTACCGGCCCACGGACGATCATCGCTGGGCAGACGCGACGAGCAGTCCGGCGGGGTTCTCCATCTATGCGTTCGCCTGCAAGGTCTACCTCGGTCCGTGAGTCTCAACAGCAGGAGCTTCCATGTCCGGTCTGCAGAAGCAGCCCCGTGTCCAATTCCTCGGCCTCGTCGACGGCGAGCCGGCCCTTCAGGCGGAAGGTCTACTACGTGGACGAGGGCTCGGCGGTGGACTTCTACCTCGAGGTCGGCTCCGACTACTCAGTCGTCCTCGCGGAGCTGTTCTACGAGCTCACCTACGTGATGCCCTGACCCCCCAGCGGGTTGTGCCAGCGCAGGCCTGAGAACCGCCCGAAGTCGCGATCGGCGGAGTGAAGCTCGCAGTTGTGCTCGATCGCCAGCGCGGCCAGGTGTGCATCGCTCGTGAGCGCCCCGGCAACCCCGGCCTCCTGGAGCAGCTTGTCCAACAGGTCCAGGTGGCGAGGTCCGGGCTCGAGCACCGTCACGTCCGGGTGAGTGAGCCACGAGCGGACGCAGCCAAGGGCCCGCTCGGAGGGCATCGGCACCTCGAGGACGCGGGGGTGGGTGACCAGGCGGATGAAGCCACAGGACACCGCCCAGGGCAGGCCCACCCGCCCGGGACCGGACATCAGGTCCTCCCACCAGCGACGGGCCCTCTCGTGCTGTGGGATGCTGCTGTTGTAGGCGTAGACCAACAGGTTGACGTCGGGCAGGGTCACCGTCCGCTCTCGCGGAGGAAGTCCTCGACCTCCAGCTCGTCGGCGAGCTGGTTCAGCCGCTGCGCGTCGACTCCTGTGCGGAGTCCAGACGCGTGTGGCTCGACGGTGAAGGGCTCCGGGGGCCGGGCGGCATCCTGTGCGGAGAGACCGCGTCGCAGCACGCCGTTCACGACGGCCTTGAAGCTCGTCCTCTGCTGGTGGGCCAGCTCCTTGAGCCTTGCTGCGACATCCGGGTCGAGGGTGAGGGTGGTGCGCATGGTGACATCATGATGTCCGGGTTGATTGACGTCAAGATGCGGGATGCCGACCTCGGCCCCTCAGTGAGACCCGCCTCGTGGTCGCGGGCATGGTGCCCGCCTGTCACCACCGAACGGGTTGTGTTCCTCAGCTGCCGGGGCAGAGTCGACAGCCAGGAGGATCCCCGGTCCATGCACATTGCAGTCTCGCTTCCTCCAGTGGTGGAGAATGGAGCGACCCTTCAGATCGGCCTCGCCAACGAGACCCTGCGGGCCCGTGCGCTGGACCTCTGGGTCCTCGACTCGGGGGGGCGGCCTGTGGCGGCATCGGTGTTCGGCGTAGCAGCATGAACCCGCACGGTTGGCTAAACCGGGGAG
>CAYFPX010000260.1:3672-9835 GCA_964344945.1 uncultured Enterobacterales bacterium | reverse complement strand
ATCCCGAGCTGAGCCACGTCATCCCGGGGCTGATCCGCCGCTACGTCGAGGCGGGCATCCCGGAGCCCGAGGACCGGCAGCACCTCTACGCCCTGTCCCAGCTGTTCTGGGACCCGGTGGACCCGGCGAGCTACGCCGCCGAGCTCGCGCCCAGACCCTTCCTGATGCAGATGGCCGTCGGCGACGACACCGTGCCGAACCTCGCCTCGGCGCTGCTCATGCGCTCGACCGGCTGGCCGCTGCTGCAGCCCTGCAGCTGGGTGCCCGCCGAGGTCGGCGCCAGCGACGAGCCCACCGGCCCGCCGATGGTGACCCAATTCGACCCGCTCCTGGAGCACCCCCCAGACGAGAACCGCCCGGCCGAGCTGGTCGGCATCCACACGATCCCCAGGACCTGGGCCACGACCCGGGCCCAGACCGTCACCTTCCTGGCCGAGGGCCGGGTGGACCACCCCTGCGGGGACGAGGCCTGCACCGCGGACAACACGGACGTCGCCGGCGCCGAGTAGGCCCGATCAGTCTCCGAGGCTGTGGACCTTCATCATGTCTGTCGCGCCCTTGGCCAGCGCACTGCCCACCAGGACTACCACCTCGTCGCCGCGGTCGAGGTAGCCCCCGTCCATGAGCGCCCGCTCCCCGACACGGATGAGGTCGTCGGTCGTGCGCACCACCGGGATCTGGACCGGGGTGACACCCCAGGACAGCGCCAGCTGGTCCCGCACCGTGGCGGTGGGGGTCAGGGCGTAGACCCCCGTGCGAGGCCGGTACTTGGAGACCTGGATGGCCGAGTGGCCGGAGCTGGTGAAGACCACCAGGGGTCGGCCACTCTCCGCCGCCGCCAGGCAGGCGGCGCGGATGACCGTCTGGCTGGGCCCGGCGGACAGCGGCAGCTCGTCGCGGGTGGGCGCGGAGAACCAGGGCGAGCGCTCGACCTCCCGGGAGATGCGGTCCATCACCCCCACCGCCTCCAGGGGGTACTCGCCCGTGGCGGTCTCGCCGCTGAGCATCACGGCGTCGGTGCCGTCGAGGATCGCGTTGGCCACGTCGGTGGTCTCCGCCCGGGTCGGGCGGGCGTTGCGCTCCATCGAGTCGAGCATCTGGGTGGCCGTGATGGCCAGGACTCCGGCGGCGTTCGCCGCCTGGAGCAGGCGCTTCTGGTGGATGGGGACGGTCTCCAGGGCGACCTCGACCCCCAGGTCTCCACGGGCGACCATGATCCCGTCCACGGTGGTGAGGATCTCCTCGAAGTTGTGGAGGGCCTCGGGCTTCTCGATCTTGGCCACCACCGGCATGTCCGGGTGGCCCAGGCCGCGGAGGACCTCCTTGAGGGCGAGCACGTCGCGGGCCTGTCGCACGAAGCTGAGGGCGACGTAGTCCACGCCGGCCGCGGCGCCGACGGCGACATCGCCCCGATCCTTGTCGGTCAGCGAGGCGGCCGAGACCTCGACCCCCGGCAGGTTGATGCCCTTGTGGGAGCCCAGGGTTCCCCCCTGGGTCATGCGGATGGCCACCGACGGCGGCTCGGCCGCGGTGTCTGCGGAGACCACGACCCCGCCGAGGGCCCCGTCGGCGAAGAGCACCCGGTCGCCGGGCACCACGTCTCCGGCCAGGGCTGCGTAGGTGGTGCCGCAGGCGAAGTGGCCCGGCCCGAGCGCCAGGCCCCCGAGCTGGTCGTCGCAGCGGATCTCCAGCTCGTCGCCGACCGCCAGCGCCAGGGGCGGCTCGATGGGGCCGGTGCGGATCTTGGGTCCTTGGAGGTCCAGGAGGATCGAGACCGGCCGACCCGAGGCCGCGGCCTGGCGGCGGATGTTGGCCACCTCGGCCCGGATCATGTCGCGGGTGCAGTGGGAGCAGTTGATGCGGCAGACGTCGACACCGGCGTCGATCAGCGCACGCAGCGTGTCCGGCTCGCGGCTCGCGGGACCGATGGTGGCCACGATCTTGGTGTTGCGGCTGCGACGGGCCTGGGCCATCGGTCCTCCTCCGGTCGCGGTCAGTAACTGGCCTCCTTCGACGATACGGTGACGCTGTGGAGGCAGGAGACTGGGTCCTGGCCGATGTCCAGGCGGTGGTGGGCCAGGCGCTGGCCCTGGAGGGCGCGGTGCTCTCGGCCGGCGAGACCGTGCTGGCGCGACGGGTGCTGGCCCTCACCGGCGCTCCGGGTCGGCTCTGGGCGCGGCTGGTGGGGCGGCGGCCGCGGGTGTTTCGACCGTCCCGGCTGGCCTACCCGGATGTGCCCGACCTCCCGGTGGCCCTGGCGGAGCTGCGGGCCCTCGACCTGGTCCACGTCGCCGTGCCCGAAGCCGCGCAGCTCGCCTGCTACACGGTGCCGGAGCTCAAGGAGGCCTGCGGGCGACTCGGCCTGCGCCGCGGAGGGCGGCGGGACCAGCTCGAGGCCCGCCTCACCGAGGCGGGGGGCTGGGCGGCCGAGCCGGTGATCCGGGTCGCCGGCCACGGCCTGCTGCGTCGACTGGAGGGCCTGTGCTTCCAGGACCGCTGGCAGGATCGCTCGGTGCTGTTGCTGGAGCGGCTGGGGGTGAGCCGCTGGGCGGACTACCCCCTGACCTCGCGAGCGCGGGCCTTTCGGCGGCGTGCGGACTTCCTGCGGTGGGCCGCCCCGCTCCCGGAGGCGACCCCCGAGGCTCGCCTGGGGCGCCTCCGCACCCTCGCCGCCCGACCCCGGTGGCAGCGGCGACTCTGTCCGCGCCGCCGGGAGGAGCGGCACCTGGTCGACGCCCTGCGCGAGCTGGAGCGCCGGGGAGAGCCCGGCCGGGCCGCGGCGCTCTACCGGGCGCTGCTCGAGGCCGGCGCCACCCACCCCGGGGCGGTCGCCGCACGGCTCGCCCAGGCCCTCGACGCCCAGGGCGAGCCGGGCCGGGCCCTGGCCGCCGCGCGGCGCTGGCGACCCCTCGCGGATCCGGTCGAGCGGCTGGCCCTGGACCGGGTCGGTCGCCGCCTCTCCCGCAAGACCCGGGGCGCCCGAGCCGCCGCTGCGCAGGCCCCCCGAGCGCACCCTGCGGCTCCCGGCGTCTCGTGACCCTCGCGGCCAGCCCCGCTGGGGCGATCCGCCGGATCGGGTCGAGGCTGCGGTGGCCCGGGTCGTGCCCCGCACGGTGCTGAGCGCCGAGAACCTGCTGTGGACCACGCTCTTCGGGCTGTTGCTCCGGGACCTGGTCTGGCTGCCCGTGGCGGGCATGCTGCCCCGGCGCCACCTCTCCGGGCCCCTGGACCTGGGCACCCCGGCCTTCGCCCAGCACCGGGCCGAGCCCCTGGCGGAGCGGCTCGCGGCGCTCCAGGCCGGGGAGGGGACCCGGCTCCTCGACGAAGCCTGGGCCCACCGGGGAGAGCGCCTGCGGGGCGTGGCGTGGGACGCCTGGTCCCGGGAGGACCTCGTGCGCTGCCTGGAGGGCGTCGGGGGACCGGCCCTGGCCGAGATCCTGGGTCGCCTGGCCGCTGAGGGCTGGGCGGCCGCGGTCGGACTGCCCGACCTGGTCGTCCTGCCCGGGCCGGCGACCCGCCTGCCGGAGTCCTACCCCTCCCGGCTGGACGAGGGCCTGGTCCTGGTGGAGGTGAAGGGGCCCACGGACACGGTTCGGGACGCCCAGGCCGTCTGGTTCGACCGCCTGCTGGCAGCCGGTGCGCCGGTCGCGGTCTGGCGGGTCGCCCCGCTGCCCGGCGGATAGGGAGTGGCCGTGCGCATCACCGGCGGGAGCCTGCGGGGGCGTGCCCTGCCCGGCAGGGTGGGGGCGGGGGTGCGGCCCACGGCCTCCCGGGTCCGGGAGGCCCTGTTCTCCATCCTGGCGCCGGACCTGCCGGGTGCCACCGTGCTCGACGCTTGCGGCGGCTCCGGCCTGCTCACCTTCGAGGCCCTGTCCCGGGGGGCCGCGAGCGCCGAGGTGGTGGAGAAGCAGTCCCGGGCCGCCCGGGCCATCCGCGAGGCCGCCCGGGCCCTGGACCTCGCCGACCGGATGCGGGTCCGGGTGGGTGAGTCGCCCCGGGACGCCCCCCCCGGGCCCTTCACCCTGGTGTTCGTCGATCCGCCCTATGCCCTGGACCCGGCACCGCTGCTGGTCGGTCTCGCCCCGCGGGTGGCCGGCCTGCTGGTCCTGGAGCACGCCCGCCGGACCCCGGCGCCAGAGGTCCCCGACCTCCGCCGGATGCGCACCCGGCGCTACGGCGACACCTGCCTCACCCTGTACGAGCCCGCGGCCTGAGTTGAAACCCGGCGGGCGGGCTGCGACCCTGACAACGTGACGGCACGTGTCGCCCATGCCTGACCTGGTGCTCGGACGCGGTCCCGCGGGGGTGCGGGTCGCCGCGGCCCTGGGTGGGGACACCCTCCTGATCGAGGCCGAGGCCGAGCCCGGGGGCATCCGCTGGCCGGAGCTGCCCGAGGGCCTGGGCCACGCGGCCGCAGGCGGGGGCGGCGCCGACGCCGTCCGGGCGGCCTACGGCGCGGCTCCTGCTCTGGACGACCTCGCCGCCACCCGGCGCTTGCTGGTAGACGGCGCCACCCTGGACCTGCCCATGCGCCGTCGCGGCCTCGCCCAGGTCCTGCCCCAGGACGACGCAGCCCGCATCCTCGCCGAGCAGGCCCGGCTCTATGCCCGCGGGCACCTGCGCCGAGTGATCGGCGGCGGCAGCGAGGAGCGCAGCTACGCCGACTGGGTGACCCAGCGCTTCGGTGAGCACGCCTACCGCCTGCTCCACGGGCCCTACGCGGCGCGGCGCTGGGGGGACCCCGAGCGCCTGAACGTCTCGGTGGCCTGGCTGCACCACGGCCCGCGCCAGGACGGAGGCCGCGTGGCCCTGGGGGCCACCCCGGAGTCCGGCTGGCGCACCCTGGTCGCCCGGGTGGGGGAGCGCCAGGGCGGCACCAACGTCGAGGCCCTGGAGGTCTCGCAGGGTCGGGTGCAGGCCGTGCGCACCGATCAGGGCACCCTGGCCGTCTCTGGCCGGGTGATCTGGGCCCGTCCGCTGCCCGAGCTCGTTCCACTACTCGGCGAGGCCATCGAGGAGGGCCTGCGCTGGGATCTGAGCCGCCTGGGGACCCGCCACCGGCTCCAGGTGGCGCTGAAGGTCGAGGGTGGCGCGGCCGAGCTGCCCGCGGAGCTCCACGTCGTGCGCGGGGACGCCCCCTTCTTCCGCCTGACCAACCCGGCCCGGCTGCCGGGCTGTTCCGGCCTGGCGGGCCTGGTCCTCGCCCACCTGTCGGCCGACCCGGGGGACGGTGTCTGGCAGGCCGCCGACGACGAGCTCGCCCGCCGGGTCGTCGCCGCCCTGCCGGGGCTCGGCCTGCCGGCGGCCAGCGCGTCCGAGGCCCGGGTCCAGCGCCTGCCGGACCACGACCCGGCCTGGCACGGCCCCTGGCACCCGGTGATGGTGCGGGCGCTGCTGGCCCTTCGCGCCCTGGGCATCGAGCTCGCCGGTCGAGCCGGGGCCTACCAGTGGGTCGATCCCGGCCGGGAGCTGCTCCATGCAGCCGCCCTGGAGACCGCGGCCGGCGAGGATCCCCGGGAGCTCGCCCGGACCTTGCTGGACCCGCCGGTGAAGACCGACCTCGACCGTCTCACCATGGCGCACTTCGTCACGGCCTGATCGGGTGACCCGGGCGATGAGACCGACCCGGCCCGCCCTCCCGGGATAGGTCGCGTCCGGAGGTGCACATGGGCTCCCCGGACAGCTGGGTGCTCGGCTTCGTCGGAGCCGGTGTCATGGCCGAGACGATGATCGCCGGGGTGCTGGACCGCTCCGGCCTCACACCGGACCGGGTCATCGCCTCGGACCCGAACCCCCGGCGTCGTGCCCTGCTCGCGCAGCGCCACGGCCTGCGCGTGGTCGAGGACAACGGGCACGTGGCGGACAGCGCCGACCTGGTCGTGCTCTCCGTCAAGCCCCAGCACCTGGCCGCGGTGCTGCCGGACCTGCGGGGGCGCCTGCGTCCAGGGTCCCAGGTCCTGTCCATCGTGGCTGGCGCGTCGCTGCAGGCCTTGCGCGAGGGCCTCGGCCACGCTCAGGTGGCCCGCGCCATGCCCAACCTGCCTTGCCGCATCCACAAGGGCATGACGGTCTGGACGGGCGCAGAAGACGCGCACGCCGAGCGCATCGAGCAGGTGCTGCTGGGCTGTGGTGAGGCGCTGCGGGTGGACTGGGAGTCCGACGT
>CAYFPX010000260.1:0-3662 GCA_964344945.1 uncultured Enterobacterales bacterium | reverse complement strand
TCAACGGCACGGGGCCCGCCATCGTCGCCCAATTCGTGAAGGCGTTGACCGAAGCCGCCACCTACATCGGCCAGCCTCGCGAGCTCGCCCGGGAGACCGTGCTGGCCACGCTCCTGGGCACCGCCGAGATGATCCGTCGCTCCGACAGCCACGTCGCCCAGCTCATCGACGAGGTGACCTCGCCCGGCGGCACCACGAGCCGAGCGCTGCAGGTGCTGCGGCAGGGCCGCTTCGACGCCGTGGTCACCGACGCGGTCGACGCCGCCCACCAGCGCACCCTGGAGCTGGGGTCGGCCTTCGCCGAGCGGCTGGCGGAGTCCCAGGACCGGTGATCCACCCGAGCCGGCGGAGCCTGCTCGAGCTGGGCCTGGCTGGCACGGCCGTGCTGGTGGTCGGTGGGGTGGGGGTGTCTCTTCGCGCCCCCATCCCGGTACCAGCTCCGGGCCCTCTGAGGGTCTTCAGCGAGCGCGAGCACAGCATCTGCGCGGCCATCGCCGACACCATGTGCCCCGGAGGCGACGGACTCCCCACCGCCAGCGAGCTCGGCGTTCCCGCCAAGCTCGACGCGCTCCTGGCCACGGTGCACCCCGGCGTGGGCAAGGAGATCCGCCAGGTCCTCCACCTGATCGAGAACCCGGTGGCCGCGCTGATCTTCGACGGGCGGGCGACACCCTTCAGTCACCTGGCCCCGGCGGCGCGGGTCGCGGCCCTGCAGTCCTGGCGCGAGAGCGGGCTGAGCATCCGCAAGCAGGCCTACAAGGGCATCCACGGGCTCGTGAACGCCGCCTACTGGGGCGATCCCCGCACCTATGTCGCCACCGGGTACCCGGGGCCGCCCGACTACGGCAACCGGGCCGGGGGCGCCGGATGAACGGTCTGCTCCAGGGCCCCCAGCTCACCGCCGACGTCGACATCACGTGCGACGTCTGCATCGTGGGCTCGGGCGCGGGGGGCTCGGTGCTCGCCGCGGAGCTCGCCGCCCGCGGCGTCGACGTCGTGATCCTCGAGGAGGGCGGCTACCACACCAAGGCCGACTTCACCCTGCACGAGGCCGACGCCTACCCGCTGCTCTACCAGGACCGCGGGACCCGCACGACCTCCGACGTCGCCATCACGGTGCTCCAGGGCCGAGGGGTCGGGGGCAGCACGGTGGTGAACTGGACCACCTGCTTCCGCACCCCCGAAGAAGTGCTGCGCCACTGGCGGGAGCAGCACCGCATCGAGGGCCTGGACCCGGCCACCCTGGCGCCACACTTCGAAGCGGTCGAGGCCCGCCTCAGCATCGCTCCCTGGCTCGAGCCGATGGTGAACGCCAACAACGGGGTGCTGCTGCGGGGGGCTCGGGCGCTGGGCTGGGAGGCGTCGATCACGTCGCGGAACGTGAAGGGCTGCGCCAACAGCGGGTACTGCGGCCTGGGCTGTCCGGTGGACGGCAAGCAGGCGATGCACCTGACCTACCTCCCCGACGCGCTGGCGGCGGGTGCTCGGCTCTACGCGAACTGCCGGGCCGAGCGCTTCGAAGTCTCGGGGGATCGGGTCGTGGCGGTGCACGGCGTGGTGCTCGACGAGCCCACGGACCGGCCCACCGGCGTGCGGATCACCGTGCGCCCCAAGGTCGCGGTCAGCGCCGGCGGGGCCATCAACGGACCGGCCCTGCTGCTGCGCTCCGAGCTCGACCCCAACCGCCGTGTCGGCCGCCGGACCTTCCTGCATCCGGTCATCGCGGTGAGCGGCCTCTACGACGACCCGGTCCGGGGCTACTGGGGGGCGCCGCAGTCGGTCAGCAGCCACCAGTTCATCGAGCGCGGTCCGGACAAGGTCGGGTACTTCCTCGAGGCGGCCCCGGTCCACCCGATGCTCGCCGCCACGGCGTTCAACCTCTTCGGCGCCGACCACGTCCAGCTGATGCGGGACCTGGCCCACACGGCGGTGGTCATCGCCGTCACCCGCGACGGCTTCCTGCCCGACGACGAGGGCGGCACGGTGAGCCTGCGGCGGGACGGCCGGGTCACGATCGACTACCCGATCCGGCCGCCCATGGTCGAGGCCATGCAGAGCGCCCACCGGCACATGGCCCAGGTCCACCTGGCGGCCGGCGCCCACACCGTGGGCACCCTGCACAACGACCCGGTGCTGATCCGCAGCGAGGCCGACCTGGGTCGGCTCGCGGGGGCGAGCTACGGCGCGCTCCAGCACACCATCTTCACCGCCCACCAGATGGGCGGCTGCGCCATGGGCCCCGACCCGGACACCGCCGTGGTCGACCCCACCCTGCGCCACCACCACGTGCCGAACCTGTTCGTGGTCGACGGCTCGGTCTTCCCGACCTCCCTCGGTGTCAACCCGAGCGAGTCGGTCTACGGCCTGGCCCACTGGGCGGCCGACGGCGTCGCCTCAGCGGTCTGACCCCGGGGCCTCCGCCGGGCCGATGGCCGTTCGGCGGTCCAGAGCCGCCTGCACGTCGCCCCGCTGAGGGCCAGCGAGGAGCAGCAGGCGATTGAGCACGGCGGCGGCTTCGGGCTCGGGGTCCACCGCCAGGGCCTGGAGCAGGCGGATCCGGCCCGGCACGTCCAGGTCCGGCCACGACCCCTCCGCCTCGGCTCGGATGTTGGCCGCCAGGATGGCCCGTGCCCGCTGGCGCCCGCCAGTCGCCCAGAGCTGGCCGTCCACGGTCAGGGCCAGGGGATCCACCGTGTCCGCGACCGCGTCGAGCACCAGCTCGCCTTCGAGGCTGCAGCGGTTCATGCCGCTCAGGGTGAGGTGCCAGCGGGGTGCCCGGTGCCAGACCAGGGCCCGGAAGGCGCCGGGGTCCGCCGGCAGCGGGTCCGCCAAGGGGTCCGCGCCGAGACACAGGGCCAGGGTGCCGAGGGCCGGCCAGCGCCGGCGGGCCTCGAGCTCCGGGAAGCCCTCCCGGGTCAGGGTCGAGCTCGTCCGGTCGAAGGTGACCGTGTCGCCGCCCTCCGTCGCCCAGCGCTCCTTCGCCCCGGGAGAGACCAGGCGGAACCGGACCGGAGCACCGGGTGCGGCGACGGTCGCCGGCTCCTGGCCCGGCTCCTCGGCGCCACCGCAGGCGAGGAGGCCGAGGACCCACAGCCCCATCAGTCCGGCAGGTTGACGCAGTAGTCGGTCTCCCAGGTGCCGCTGAGGGTGCCGTCGTCGAAGGTGACCTCGAAGGAGCCGCTGGCGACGCCTTCGGCCTCGAGCTCGTCGATGGTCAGGGTGCCCTCGCGCCCGCGGAACTCGGTGAAGGCCCCGCCCTCGATGGCCAGCAGCTTGGCGCTGATGGGGGCGTCGGCCCCGATCGAGAAGAAGCCGGTGTAGGCCTCCGGGTCGTCGAGGAAGGTGAACTGGAGACCGATCAGGTCCTGGCCGGCCGGATCGACCCCGCTGCTGTAGGTGTGGTGCACCCAGGCGAGGTCCACGCAGTCGAGCTCCTCGTCGGCGAAGAACAGGTACTTGCCGCCCCAATTCATCGTGGCCACCGTGGGCATGTCGAAGCCCGCGACGCTGCCGTCGATGGTCGACTCCAGCTCGCAGCCGGTCAGCAGGGCGAGGGCGAACAGTGGCGTCATGGGGTCTCCTGGCGGACAGACGATTAACGCGGAGGTGTGCAGGTGAGCCCGTGATCCACGAGGTGTTCCAGGCAGCAGCCGCCGGTGACC
>CAYFPX010000259.1:3002-10114 GCA_964344945.1 uncultured Enterobacterales bacterium | reverse complement strand
CCGTGCGGGTTCATGCTGCTACGCCGAACACCGATGCGGTGAGAGGGCCCACTCGGTGGGCGACCTCGACGGAGATGGCTTCGATGACATCCGCACCTCGGCGAGCTTCACCGGCATGCTCCTCAGCCTGCCCTGCGTCTTCCTGGGGCCCGTGACCGGCGTGGTCGGCATCAGCGAGGCCGACTACGTCCTGGGCTACGGCGCGCCCGCGAGCGTCGGACTCTCCTACCAGGAAGGGACGACCGGAGACGTGGACGGGGACGGCCACGCGGACATCTGGCTGGATGTCGAAGACGCGGAGGGCCAGAAACCCGCGCTGCTCTACCTGGGCCCCATCGACGGCGATCGGACCTACGACGAGGCCGACGCCATCGTGACGACGGGGGACTCGGTCAGCGGTGGCCGGGTCGCGGCCGCGCCGGACACCAATGGGGACGGCCTGACGGAGCTGCTGGCTGGAACGGCACTGTTCACCTCCGTACCGTCCGGGGACACGGTCACCGCCGACGCCGACGCCGAGCTGCTCTTCGACCTGACGGCGGAGTACGGCCTCGACGTCGACACGGCGGGTGACTTCAACGGCGATGGGTACGGCGACGTGTTGATCGCCGACGACAACTTCAGCGACGTGCAGCTCCGGGCGGGAGCGCTGTGGATCCTCCCGGGGCCCCTGAGCGGAAAGGTGGGAACGGCCGACGCCGCTCTTCGGCTGGACGGGGAGCTCGCGGAGTCGCGTGCGGGCGTCTGGATGGGTGGGGGCGGAGACCTGGACGACGACGGCTACAGCGACGTCCTGACCACTTCAGACGGTCCCGAGCTCCGCTTCGTCCACGTGGTGCGTGGCACGACCGACACCGGCACACGGGATCTGGCCAGCGCCGACACCGTGGTCCGGTCCGACGCCAGCAGCAGCCGTGTCTACTGGGTCGACTTCGCCGGCGACATCGACGCAGACGGGTTCACGGACGCGGGCTTCGGCGCGCCCTACGCCACCCAGGGCCTCCGCTTCGAGAGCGGTGCCCTGTTCCTGGCCAGCGGCGGCGTGCCCTGACCAGACGGAGCCCTCTTCGTCGAGACTGCCGTCGCACGGAGCCAACGGGACCCGGATCCCTCAGTGTCCAGGTTTGCCCCATGGTATCGAGCCTTGAGGGTGTAGAGCTGCAGCTGGCACCGCAAGGGGCAACCCACCGACTACTTGTTCTCGCGACCCTGCAGCAACAGCTCCCAGCCACCGGACTGGTCGCCCGGCCTCGGACGACGGCTCGTCCACAGACACCGGACCCCGCAGACGACCGCATCTCCGAGCTGGTTGGCAGGGCGTCGCCGACGCTGGGATCGCACTGGTCCTGAACGAGGAAGGCGGGTCGACAAGGACGGGCCAGCCCTGGTCGAGGTGGACCGTGCGCAAAGCCCGACGTCGACTGGGCCTCCGCACCGACCGCGGCCCCGCCCCACCGGTCCGCAACGATGGCCTGTACTCGACCCGAGGCCTTGCGGAGCTGTTCGGAGTCAAGGTGAAGACCGTGAAGCACTGGGAACGCGCCGGTTGGCTCGAGCCGGTCGAGCCTGGCGCCAGAGGACGAACGGCCTGGTACAGGCTCGACGACGAGACGATTCAGCACATCCGCTCACGCTCTCGGGCGGCACGAGGCCTCGTCCGTGAGCGAGAGGGGGCCGAGGAAGTAGCATGGTCACCAGCTCGAGGGCGCTCGAGACCGCTGGTCTGCTCGGAGCGTGCCTTCGATTCGCCTATCCCCCAGCCCGGGGACGTGTGGGCGATCTGCCTCACGGTGGACTGACCTACCAGGTCACGTCCTCCCACCAGCTCCCGGAGCGGACGGTCGCGAGGTCGCAGGCGGACAGGCTCTGTGTGAAGAGGGCGTGATCCAGGGTCGAGGGTGCCCCGGGCTGGAGGATGTGCAGCCGCAGGGTCAGGGGGTCGAACCAGCCCAGGTAGGGGCTGTCGTCGCACAGGTCGGAGGCGGAGGGGAAGGAGTCCAGACACCAGGAGCTGCCGCCGTTGCCGAGGAAGACGTTGTCGCTGCTGACGGGGTCCACATCGCCCGCCCACGGCACCCAGGGCCCGTCGAGCGGCAGGTCGAGCACCACGTTGCAGTCCAGCGCCAGGTCGGAGGCCACAGTGCCGGTGTTCGCCAGGAGCGAGTGTCGGCCCGTCGCAGGGCCTCCGATCACGGTGTTGAAGGCGAGCTCCACGTGCCCCGCCGGGCCGTGAGAGTGCAGGGTGAACGCGGCCCCGGAGCCGTGCGGTTCGAGTGGATCGAGCGGGCCCGCGAACGGATCCACAGGCCGCGCGACCAGGTTGTTCACCACCGCGATCCGATCGGACTCCTCCTGGATGGAGAGGGGCTTGGTGACGTCGCCGATCACGTTGTCCGCTACGAGCACGTGGCTGGCGTGGCCGCCGATGAGCAGGGCCGCGCCACCGCTGGGGGTGCCCGTGCCCTGGGAGCACATGGGCCAGGAGTGGGTGAAGCCCGTGATGCGGTTGCGCACGACACGGATGACGTCGGCGTCGTCGACCGTGCCGGTGAATTCCTGGGCGGTCTCGCCCACGCCGCTGTCGTCGAAGTCCGACCCGACGAGGAGGCCGTAGGGACTGGCGCGGACCTCGATGCCGTTCTCGGCGCAGGCCCAGGTGCCATCGGGTTCATCCCGCCAGGCCGCAACCTGCGTCACAGGCCCCCACCTCTTGAAGTCGTCCCCGGTGAAGTCGGTGTCCGCGATGTAGTCATCGACGTCCACCGTCCATGCGGCGGTGATCACGATGTCGTTGTTCTCGATGACCGTCTCAGGGAAGGAGGGCATGGCCAGTCCTCCGTCGGAGCCCTCTTCCACGTTGGCGATGACGTTGACCCCGTCCCCGCAGTTGACCAGCTCGTTGCCCACCACGCGGTTTCCTCGCATCTCCCGCTCCGAGTCGGGGTCGCTGATGCCCGAGGTGCAGGGTTCCTCCACCAGACCGCCGGGCCGACTCACCGTGGCCGTGGAGTCATCGCAGGGTCTCGTCAGGGTTCGGGTCCCGATCGAGACGGCGATGGACTCCTTCAGGGCCACCCGCGGGCACTCCGCCACCACGCTGTGCTGGAGCACCATGCGGTTGGTGCCCATCATGTGGACCGCGGGAGACGCGGCGTTGCGCACCAGCACGCTGTCGATGGTGATGTCGTCGGAGTCGTAGGCGCGGATGCCCGAGCCGTAGGTCTGGACACAGTCGAGCAGCGGGTCAGCGGGGTCCCAGCGACCGTGTTCACCACAGCCTTCCCACGGCGGACCGGGGGTGTCGAAGAGGATCCAGTCCTCGTCCCAGCTGTGCCCGTAGGACCAGTCGTCTCCGTCGACGAAGCTCAGCCCCCGGATCACCCAGTCACGGGCCAGGTTGATCTTCAGGCCCTCGAGGGAAGCGTGCGCGAGGGTGGGGTCGTCGACCGGCCCCACCGCAGACGGGGCCAGGGGCTCGAAGTACCGGATGACGCCCGGCGAGCCCGCGGGGTCACGGTTGACGATGAGGACCCCCGCTTCGAGGTAGTCGCCGGGGGTGATGCAGTAGACCCGGGCCTCCCCCGAGGCGTGGGGACAATTCGAGCCATCCCCCAGAGGCCGACAGCGCAGCAGCTGCGCCCACTCCCCGCCGAAGCCACCTGCCACGCACTCCTCGAGGGCGTCGTCCCAGTGCTCGCCCTCTGGACACACGACCACAGCGTCGGCGAGCTCGTCGCACGCCTCGTGCACCACCGGCACCGCGTAGAGGCTCTCGGGAAAGTCCCCCACGCCCCGCGGGTCCTCGAACCCGGGTCTGCCGGCGTGTAGCGAGGGGATCATCGACAGGAACAGGACGGACATCGCGCCTCCAGGGGAGCCTGGAGCGTAGGCAGCCCGGCCTGGGCCAGATGTCGCAGGGTCGACTCAGGTCGGTCGGGGGGCTTCACGCAGCGCTGTCCTGGCGCGTCAAGTAGTGCACACCCCCACGGAGGCCACCATGCTCTTCTCCCTGCTCGCCCTGACCACCCTCGACGCCCTGGCCGATGGCCAGGACGTGTTCGACCTCCCCTACGTCAGGGACGACGAGCTGACCTACACCACGAGCTGCGATGGCAGCGTCACCGGCAACCCGACCGCGGACCACCGCATGACCTGGACCCCGAACCCCAACGACCTGGCGGCCCTCCAGTCGGCCGCCGTCAACGGCGAGGTGCGCGTCCGCGTCGACGTCACCCAGAAGTTCGCCGGCGACGAGTCCACGAGCGCCTGCTCCCAGTACGTCCTCACGATCGTGACGCAGGCCGCCACCATCGTGCAGCAGGGGCTCACCCGGTGTGGCACCGGATCGCCTCTGCCCACCACGGACACCCACATCGTCCAGCTCGGCCCGGGCTCGATCGGCGCGGTCCGGGTGCGCCTCCAGGCACAGGGCGCGAACGGCTGCAGCGACGAGAGCGGCGCGGAGATGACCAACATGGTCTACACCGGCGAATTGGCCGAGTGGCTCGACACCGCCCAGTTCACCGACTTCACCGCCCAGACCGCCGCCGCCAACCCCACCAGTGAGTTCTTCACCGTGTCGCCATGAGACCCTGGGGCCCGTGCCGCGGACCGACGCCGTCACCGGTCGCCTGACCCTGAACGGGTGCGTGGTGGATCTGGACCGTCGGGAGGTCCTGCGTCGGGGAGAGCGACTCGCCCTGACCGCGCTCGAGGCCCGCCTGCTCGCCTGCCTGGCGAGTCGGGCAGGCCGGGTGGTCTCGGCCCAGGAGCTGCTGGTCTCGGTCTGGGAGTACCACCCAGACGTGCGCAGCCGCGCCCCGACCCACGCCGTGCGGCGGCTGCGCGAGAAGCTCGAGCAGGACCCGGCTCGTCCGGTCCACCTGGTGACGGCCTTCGGCCAGGGCTTCCGCCTGGAGCTGGCGGTCGACCCCACACCGCCTCCGCCGACGCCCGAGGTCGAGCAGCTCCAGGACCTGGCGCGGACCTGCCTCCGTGCGCTCGCGGCCCATCGCCTGCAGGGACCGCTCGACGGCGCCCTGCTCCTGGCAGAGCGCGTGGTGTCCACCACCCCTGAGCCCACACCGGCCCTCTTCCTCGAGCTGGCGGTGCTCCGGCGTCTCGCCCGGGACTTCGCGGGGGCGTCTGGGGCGCTGGACAAGGCCGACCCAGCCGATCCACGGGTCGGACTCAACCGCGGCTTGATCGCCACGGCGAGGGGCGACACGGTGGCCGCGCTGGCTCACTTCGGCGAGGCCGAGGCCCTCGCGCCGCGCCCGCGCGTCCGGGCCTCGCTGCGCAGCGGCGAGAGCGTGGCCCGGCGCCTCCTCGGCGAACCCGAGGCGGCCCTGGTGCTCGCTCGGGAGGCCCTCGCCCGCTTCGAGGCCCTGGACGAGCCCATCGAGACGGCCCAGGCCCTCGGCAACGTCGCCGTCCTGCAGGCCGAGCTCGGGGCGCTCGACGAGGCCCAGGAGAGCTATGCCCTGGCGCTCGCAGCCCACGACGCACTGGGCCACCGGCGAGCGGCCGCGGTCGTGCGAGGCAACCTGGGACTGCTCCACCAGCGGCGTGGAGACCTGGACCGGGCCGGAGAGACGCTGGAGGGCGCGATCGAAGCCTGCGAGGAGCAGGGACGGAGGCACGCCGCGGCGGCCTTCCGCAGCGCCCTCGCAGAGGTCCAGGAGGCCCAGGGGCGGGCGGAGGCAGCGGGCGCTGCGTACGACTGCGCGGGGGCGGTCCTCGGCGAAGCGCCCCTGCCCAGGCTCCTGGTGGAGCACCTGGCCCGGCGGGCGGGCTCCGGGATCAGGCCACTGTCGGAGGCGGAGCGCCAGGAGGCCGACCAGCTCTGCCAGCGCCTCGGTCTCGGCCCGGAGAGCGAGGTCGGTCGGCGCCTCCGCGGAGGTCCGCTACAGTGCTGAGGGGAGTCACCATGTCCAGCCAGAAGCTCCAGGCCTCCCTGCTCCTGAGCGCCGGCGACAGGACACGAAGGCCTCAACACCACCCGCCATGGTCACCAGCTCGAGGGCGCTCGAGACCGCTGGAGACGGATCCGGGCGGCGTCCCGGTCAGGCTCGTCGAGCTGGCGGCACAGGCGCTCCAGGAAGCGGGCGTGGTCCTCCAGGCCGTCGTCCAGCCGTCGCCGACCACGCACACCAGGGGCTCGGCGCCGTGCAGCACGGCCCGCAGTCGCGCCAGGTCGTCGTGGGGGGGCATCAGGGGACCTGGGCGAGCCAGGACAGGATCGTGGGCAGGCGGCCGTGGTCTTCGTAGTCCACCACCCGCATGTCCAGGTCGGTGAGCGCCCGGCGGTGCACCTTGCCCCGGGTCACCCCCAGCCACCAGTGTCGCAGGGGTGCGCCGGGGCCGTGGATGGCCCGGGCGTCTTCGAGCATCGCCCGCACGTGGTGGTCCTCCAGGCTGTAGCCCAGGAACAGGCAGGTGCCGCCGAACACGCGCTCCATCGCGCCCCGCCAGGCCGGGTCGGTACGCAGACGGGCCAGGTGCTGGTTCGTCAGGAAGCAGGGCTCGGCCAGATCCGCCCGACCGTGGGCCTCGAACACCCAGGGCTCGACCCGAGGGATGCTGCCCAGGGTGGCGGTGAGGGTTGGCACGACTCGAAGGGGCTGCACACCGTCTCGGGCGGTCAGGGCGGCGGCGATGCGACCGTCCCAGTTGGTGGTGACGAAGCCGTCGCAGGGCAGCGCGACCAGGGCGTCGTAGGTGGCCGGCCGGGGCTGCCGGGTGTCGTAGATGTCGCGGATGCGGGTCTGGACCTCGGGCTCGCCGAGCTCCTGCACGAGCCCGCTGGAGACCGCGTACCACTGGTCCTTGGCGGCCAGGTCGCGGAGCTCCTGCTGGAGGCCCGGGTCGCTCACCCGGGCGATCAGGTCGCCGATGAAGGCCGGCCAGCTCTTCAGGTCGTGGGACAGGCCGGAGCCGATCACCGGCACGATGGCGCTTCGGCGGGCGTGGAGGCGGTGGCGCAGCACGTCGAGGTCCTGGATCAGACTCGCGGGCCACGCCGAAGGGAGCGTGTTCATGGAGATTCCTGCCTGTGATGGGCATCCTATCGGGACTTCCACGAGTCTGGGGGTGCCGAGCCGCGCTGCACG
>CAYFPX010000259.1:0-2924 GCA_964344945.1 uncultured Enterobacterales bacterium | reverse complement strand
TGAGCCGCGACGGCATCCGCAGCCGCCACCCGGACTACAGCCCCCACCAGGTCGAGATGGCCCTGAGGCGGTTGCTGCTCGGCGATGAATTGGTCCAGGCCGCCTGGCCCGACGAGCCCCTGACGGCACCTTGAACAGCGGCGTCGCGGGCTTCCTGGCCCGACTGACTGAGATCCTGGACAAGGCCGGCGTGCCCTACATGGTCACCGGGTCACTGGCGAGCACCTACTACGGACCGCCGCGTACGACCCAGGACATCGACATCGTCGTCGCGCTGACCCTGCCTCGACTCCGGGCCCTCGTGCCCCTGCTGCCCGAGGACCGGTACTACCTCAGCGAGGCGGCAGGACTGGACGCGCTACGCCGCCAGGGCCAGTTCAACGTCATCGACCTGGAGACCGGCTGGAAGGCGGACCTCATCGTCCGGAAGCGACGAGCCTGGAGCCAGGAGGAGTTCGATTGCAAACGCCAGGCCCGCCTGCTGGGGGTGGACGTCTACGTGGCCAGCCCCGAGGACATCGTCCTGGCGAAGCTGGAGTGGTCCAAGCGCCCCGGCTCCGAGCGCCAGCTCTCCGACGTTCAAGGCGTGCTCGACAGCCTGGGAGAGGAGCTGGACTGGCGCTACCTCGAGCGTTGGGCCGAGGCGCTGGAGCTGGGCGCCCACCTGGCGGGGCTACGACGATGAGCTCGCCGGACTGACCCCCCAGAGAACTACGGCGCAGCCTCCTCCGCCGGCGCGGTCTCCTCCACCGGCGCAGCCTCCTCCGCCACGTGGAATTCCACGGGCCGGTTCTGGGCCCGGCCCGCCGGGCTGCGCTCCGGGGTGATCAGCGGCTTGTCCTCGCCGTGGCCCACCGGCTCCAGGCGACCCTCGCGAATGCCCAGCAGCACCAGCCGCTCGACCACGGCCTCGGCCCGGGCCTGGCTCAGGACCTGGTTGTCGCTGGACGATGTCGCCGAACTGATCGACCACCTGGACGAAGACCTCGACGTTCGCCTGCCCAGCCTGTTCCGGGCGCATGACGCTGAGAGCGGTCGTCCTCCCCGGGGTCAGCGCGATCGACATCACCGAGGCCCTGCAGGCTGCGGCGCGGGCGCCTCCGCAGGCCGACAGAGGGGTGGCGTAGGCGCGGCAGCGCAAGACAGGCAAGGAGCAGGGAGCCGTCCCCACCGGGGCGGGGATGCTGGGCTCTGCCTGGCGCCATCAGCACCCTGGAGCACTGCTCCTCCCTGCTCACCAGGACGCCGGCGCCGCATCCAGCGACCGGCTCGAAGCCAGCCTGGACCAGGCCGAGGAGGCCGCCCGCTGGCTGGCCTCGAACCTGAAGGGCCGCCTGATGGGGGCGATGCAGGAGTCCGGCCCGCCCACCGCGGCCGAACTGTGCAGCACCGAAGCCCACGTCATCACCGATGGCGCCAACCAGCGTGGAGACGCCTGGGTCGGCCGCAGCTCCCTGCGCCTGCGCAATCCGAACAACCAGGGCCCGGACTGGGTCATGGCGTGGCTCGAGGAGCAGGGGGAGCGCAAGGCCGAGGGCGTGGAGCCCGTGCGTCCTGTCGACGACATCGGCACCGGGCAATTCGCCCGGGTGATCATCCCCCTGGCCATCGAGCCGCCCTGCCTGACCTGCCACGGGGTGAAGTCCCAGATGGACCCCGAGGTCCTGCTGACCCTGGCCCAGCGCTACCCCGAGGACCAGGCCACCGGCTACGCGCTGGGCGATCTGCGCGGGGCCCTGTGGGCCGAGGTGCCGGTGCCCACCGAGGAAGACGGCGGCTGAGCGGTAGACTCGCAGCCTCCCCTCCCCCGCCAGGCGCGGCATGCCCGACATCCCCCGGACCCTGAGCGACGGGCGCTACGAGCTCGTCGCGACCCTCGGCGAAGGGGGCATGGGCCAGGTGTGGCGGGCCTGGGACCGCCGGCTCAAGACCCACCGGGCGATCAAGCTCCTCTCTCCGGCCCTGGCCCGCAGCGAGCAGGTGCTCAACCGCTTCCGCCGCGAGGCCCAGGCGATGGCCCGGCTCGACCACCCCAACGTGGTCACCGTGCACGACCTGGTGCTCGAAGAGCACCCGCCCTTCATCGTGATGGAGCTGGTGCGCGGCGGCAGCCTGGAGGACTGGCTGGCGCGGCACGGCCCGATGCCCCCGGGCCTGGCCCTGCGGGTGATGGAGGCGGTGCTCGCGGCCCTGGGCGCGGCCCACGACCAGGGGGTCGTGCACCGGGACATCAAGCCCGCGAACGTGCTGCTCACGGCCCGCGGAGAGCCCAAGGTCACGGACTTCGGCATCGCCCACCTGGCGGACAGCAGCCAGCCGCTCACCAAGGCCGGCCCGATGGGCACCCAGGCCTTCATGCCGCCCGAGCAGGCGCTGGACCCCCGCCAGGTGGACGGGCGGGCAGACGTCTACGCCGCCGCCGCCACCATGCTGCGGCTGATGACCGGACGGTGGCCGGTCAACGCCCACGCCTCGGTCTTCGAGGCCGTGATCTTCGAGGGCGTCGACCCCAGCCTGCGCGAGGTCCTGCGCCAGGCCACCGCGGCGGATCCCGCGGCCCGCCCGGCCACCGCCGCCGCGCTCCAGGAGCAGCTCGACGGCACCCGGGGCTCCCTGCCCGAGGTGCCCGAAGGCATCACGCTGGTGCCGCGGCCGGACACCCTGATCGACGCGCCGATGTTCGACGCGGAGGCCCCCACCCCCCCGCCACCGGCGAGCCAGAAGACCTGGTCGGACGAAGGGGACGCGCCGGCCTCGGGCAGCGCCGGCGCACCATCGGCCCGGGGTGCGGGCTGGGCGGTGGCCGCCGTGGCGCTGTTCGGGGTGATCGGACTCGCGGTCTGGTCCGGAGGACCCGACGAGTCGGCCCCGGGCCCCCCGCCCGCACCGCTCGCGGCGCCGGCCGAGCCGCAGCCGGGCGCCCC
>CAYFPX010000258.1:7216-10150 GCA_964344945.1 uncultured Enterobacterales bacterium | reverse complement strand
CCGCTTCGACCAGGGCAAGAAGCAGGCCCCGTGCATCATCTTCATCGACGAGATCGACGCGGTGGGCCGGCAGCGCGGCGCCGGTCTCGGTGGCGGGCACGACGAGCGCGAGCAGACCCTGAACCAGCTCCTGGTGGAGATGGACGGCTTCGAGTCCAACGAAGGCGTCATCATCATGGCCGCCACCAACCGGCCCGACGTGCTCGACCCGGCGCTGCTCCGGCCCGGTCGCTTCGACCGCCGGGTCGTGGTCTCCGCCCCCGACGTCCAGGGCCGCCAGGGCATCCTCGAGGTCCACACCCGCCGCACCCCGCTGGCGGAAGACGTCGATCTCGAGACCCTGGCCAAGGCCACCCCGGGCATGAACGGCGCCCAGCTCGAGAACCTGGTCAACGAGGCCGCCCTGTTGGCCGCCCGCTTCGACAAGAAGAAGATCGACATGCAGGACTTCGAGGCGGCCAAGGACAAGGTCTACATGGGCCCCGAGCGCCGCTCGATGGTCATCTCCGAGGAAGAGCGCCGCTCCACCGCCTACCACGAGGCGGGCCACGCCATCGTCGCGGCCATGCTCCCGGACAGCGACAAGGTCCACAAGGTCACCATCACCCCGCGGGGCCGTGCTCTGGGGCTCACCTGGTTCCTGCCGGACAACGAGCGCCACGCGAAGACAAGCCGCTCCTTCAAGGCCAGCATCGCCATGGCCATGGGCGGCCGCGCGGCCGAGGAGCTGGTGCTCAACGTCGTCACCACCGGCGCCGCCAACGACATCCGCCAGGCCACCGACATGGCCCGCAACATGGTCTGCCGCTTCGGCATGTCCGAAGAGCTCGGGCCGGTCGCCTGGGACGAGGCCGAGGAACAGGTCTTCCTCGGCCGGGACATCGTGCGGCGCAGCGGCTTCTCCCAGACCACGCTGCTGGCCATCGACAACGAGGTCCGCACGATCGTCGAGGAGGGCTACTCCTGGGCCCGGAAGATCCTCAGCGCGAACATCCACATCCTCCACAAGGTCGCCCAGCTGCTGCTGGAGAAGGAGACCCTGGACGGCGAGGAGTTCCGGCGGGTGGTGTCGGGCATGAACCCGGTGCTGCCGGAGGGCATCGGCTCCCCAGCGTGAGGCTGCCGCAGCTCGTCGGCATCCTGAACGTCACCCCCGACTCCTTCTCGGACGGCGGTCACCACTTCGATCCGACCGCGGCGGTCGCCGCCGGCCTGCGCCTCCGCGGAGAAGGCGCCAGCTGGGTCGACGTCGGCGGCGAGTCCACCCGGCCCGGCGCTCCCGAGGTCCCGCTCCAGGAGGAGCTCCGCCGGGTCCTGCCCGTGGTCGAAGCCCTGGTCGCCGCCGGGGTCCCGGTCTCCATCGACACCCGCAAGACCCCGGTGGCCCGGGCGGCGCTCGCGGCGGGCGCCGACGTGGTCAACGACGTGGGCGGTCTGCGGGCGCCGGGCATGGCCGAGGCGGTGGCCGAGGCCGGCGCCGGCGCGGTGATCATGCACATGCGCGGCACCCCCGAGGACATGCTCCAGAGGACCCGCTACGCCGACGTGGTCCACGACGTCCGGGACTTCCTCGGCGAGCGCCTGGCGGTGGCTCGCGCGGCGGGCATCGAGCGGGTCTGGCTGGACCCGGGCATCGGCTTCGCCAAGGACACGCCCCAGAATCTGTCGCTGTTGCGCCGCCTGCCCGAGCTGGCGGACCTGGGAGCACCCCTGTACATCGGGGCCTCCCGCAAGCGCTTCATCGGCCACGTCACCGGGGCCCAGGACCCCCTGGATCGGCTGGGGGGAAGCATCGGCGCTGCGGTCGCCGCCGCGCTGGGCGGCGCTGCGGTCCTGCGGGTCCACGACGTCGCCGCCACACGCCAGGCCCTGGAGGTCATGATCGCGGTGCAGGGAGCGGACTAGAAGAGATGCTGGAGCTGCTGCGGGACTCGCCCTTCTACGGCATGCAGGGCTCTGATCTCGTCGACGTCCTCATCCTCACCTGGATCTTCTACCGGACCTTCCTGCTGCTGCGCGGCACCCGCGCCTTCCAGGTGCTCATCGGCCTGCTCTTCCTGGGCGGGCTCTACGTCGTCTCCGAGCGCATGGAGCTCTACACGCTCCGCTGGCTGCTGGACAAGTTCTTCGTCTACATCGTCCTGGCGGTCCTGATCCTCTTCCAGAACGACATCCGGCGGGCCCTGGCCCGGGCCGGCGGGCGCTTCTCCCGGACCTTCCGCGGCATCTCCGAGACCTTCGCCTACGAGGAGGTCGTGCGCACGGCCTTCGCCCTGGCCAGCCGCCGCATCGGCGCCCTCATCGTCATCGAGCGCGACGCCTCGCTGGCCCACCTGGTCGAGGCCGGCCACGAGCTCGACGCCCGGGTGAGCCAGGAGCTGCTGATGTCGCTCTTCCACCCGACCAGCCCCCTGCACGACGGCGCCGTCGTGCTGCAGAAGGGCCGGCTGGCGGCGGCCAAGGTCTTCCTGCCCCTGTCCCTGGCCAAGGACACCGCCCGGTCCTTCGGCACCCGCCACCGGGCCGCCCTGGGCCTGAGCGAGGAGACCGACGCGGTGGTGGTCACCGTCTCCGAGGAGCGCGGCGCGGTCTCCCTGGTGCTCTCAGGCGCCATCACCCAGGTGGCCGACACCAACGAGCTGCGGGAGCTGCTCCAGGAGATCCTGAGCCCCCGCACCGACGACGCCGCGGCCGCCCCGGCGCTGGGGACCTGAGCCGTTGGCCCGCGGCAACCTGGCACACCGCCTCTGGACCGGCCTGAAGGGTCGGCTGCGGTCCATGGTGACCGTGCATCCGTGGTTCAAGCTCTTCAGCTTCCTGCTGGCCCTGGGCATGTGGCTCTGGGTCCAGGGCGAACAGGTCATCGACGGCCTGGTCGAGGTCGACGTCCAGTACCGCTGGCCGTCCCACCTGGTGCTCACCAGCGACCCGCCG
>CAYFPX010000258.1:0-7179 GCA_964344945.1 uncultured Enterobacterales bacterium | reverse complement strand
TGATCCGCGGCACCCGCAGCGAGGTCCAGCGGGCCCGCAACAGCAACGTCGTGATGTTCGTGGACCAGCGGGAGGCCACCCCGGGCGTGCAGACCCTGGCGTTCGTGGACCAGGACATCCAGGGCCTGCCCAGCGGGGTCCAGGTGGTGAACCTGCGGCAGCGGGACTTCGAGGTCGTGCTGGAGCCCAAGCGGGACAAGCGCGTCCAGGTGGTCGCGAACACCATCGGCGAGCCCATGCGGGACTACCGGGTGGCGCGGGTCCAGGTGGACCCGGAGCATGTCTGGATCGAGGGCCCGGCATCGGTGGTGGCTGAGGTGGAGCAGGTCCGCACGGTGGGCGTGCCCCTGTCCAGCCAGCAGGAGACCTTCACGGTCGACGTCGACCTGGCCCTGCGGGACGACCTGCACAAGCGGCAGGAGGACCAGCTGATCAAGGTGACGGTCGAGGTGGTCGAGAGCCGTGCGACGAAGCGGGTCAACGGGGTGGCCCTGCGCCCGCCGGCCGGCTGGCTCGCCGAGCCCGACCGGGTCGACGTCCTGCTGAACGGGCCCACCTCCGTGCTCGAGGACCTGGCGCCGAGCGACCTGCTCGTCACCGGGGCCGCTCCCGAAGACGTCCCGCTCGTGAAGCTCAAGGTCGAGACCGACACCTTCGAGGTGGTGCACGGCGGACCTTCGTCCCTGGTCATCGAGGACATCTTCCCGGCGCGGGTGAGCTTCCTGCCACTGCCCGAAGAACCGCCCGACGGGGACCCCCCGGAGCCGGTGGAGCCCCCGGAGGACGGCACACCGCGCACCCCGGACCCGTCGGGGGAGGAGGACTGATGCGCTTCGGCACCGACGGCATCCGCGGGCGCTGGCCCCAGGAACCCCTCACGGCGGCCGTGGTCGCTTCCCTCGGCGCGGCCCTGAAGGAGCGCTTCGACGGACCTCTGGTGGTGGTGCGGGACACCCGTCAGAGCGGCGCGGCCATCCTGGCGGCGCTCGCGTCCGGCCACGGCGGGGTGGTGCGAGACGCCGGCGTGCTACCCACCGCGGCGGCGTCGGTGCTGGTGGCCGCAGGGGTGGGCAGCTGTGCCGTCGTGCTCACGGCCAGCCACAACCCCTGGCAGGACAGCGGCCTGAAGGTGGTCGGGCCCGGGGGCCGCAAGCTGTCCCTCGCCGGCGAGGCCGAGCTCGACGCCCGGGTGGACGCCCTGGCCGCGACCCCGCCGGCCCGGACCGCCCTGGTCACCCCGATCTTCGACGAGGCGCGGCAGGCCTACCAGCGGGCGGTGCTCGCCGCGGTGCCGAATGGGCTCTCTCTCAGCGGCTGCCGGGTGGCGATCGACTGCGCCCACGGGAGCGCCTGGCAGACTGCCCCGGCGGTGCTGCGCGAGCTCGGGGCCGAGGTCGTGGCCCTGGGCTGTGCCCCCGACGGCCGCAACATCAACGAGGGCGTGGGCGCCCTGCATCCGTTCGGCGTCGCGGCGGCGGTGCAGGCCGAGGACTGCGTCGCAGGCCTGGCCCTCGACGGCGACGCCGACCGCGCCGTGCTGGTCGCCGGCTCGGGCCGCGTGGTCGACGGCGACGCCCTGCTGCTCCTGCTCGCCCGGGACCCAGGGGTCGTGGGCACGGTCCTGTGCAATGAAGCCCTCGCCGTCGCCCTGGCCGCCCAGGGCCGCGAGCTGGTCCGCACCCCAGTCGGCGACCGCCAGGTGGCTGCCGAGCTGTCCCGTCGCGGCTGGCCCGTCGGCGGGGAGCCGTCGGGACACGTCCTGCTCGCCGACGGCCTGCCCACCGGCGACGGCCTCGTCACGGCCCTGCACGTCTGGGCTGGCGGCCTGGACCTCGACGCCCGGCTGGCGGACTGGCGGCCCCACGCCCAGGCCAAGGCGACCGTGCCGGTGACCGAGCGGCCGCCGCTCGCCGGGCTGGCCCCGCTGCAGGAGGCCCTGGCCTCCCTCGCGGGCCGTCCGGTCGTGCGCTACTCGGGCACCGAGCCCAAGCTCCGGCTCCAGATCGAGCACCCGGACGGGGAGGTGGCGGAGCGGGAGCTGCAGGCGTTGTTGCGGGCAGTGAGGGCGAGCGGGCTCACCGAGTACCGGTGACTCACCAGAGGCCGCCGCCGAAGAGGACCCAGACGACACCGTCGTTGTTGTTGGCCAGGGCCAGGTCCGGGTACCCGTCCCCGTCCAGGTCGCTCCCGCCGGCGAGGTCCGTGCCGAAGTCGTTGCCGGCCAGGACTCGCGAGCCGCCGTCGATGCGGTCAGCCGAGGTCTCGAGGTCATAGACCCCCGGTCCGACCGGTCCGGCCACCAGGAAGAGGCAGCCCGTCGTGATGCAGGCCCCAAAGCGGCAGTTGTCGTAGTCGCGGAGCTCCTCCGGCACGTACATCTGGTTGCCGACGGCGAGGTCCTGGTGCCCGTCGCCGTTCCAGTCGCCCAGGGACGTCGAGGTGATGACCTCGGACTCGGAGAAGTGGCCGTTGTCGGAGACGAAGCGGGTGTCCCACTCGGTCTCCAGGTCGATCACGGGCTCGGTGCCGAAGGGGCCGAGCAGCACGTTGAGCTCGGTCTCGCCGCTGGCGAAGCCGAGGTCGACGTGACCATCACCGTCGATGTCACCGACCTCGGTGAGCAGGGCGCCGTCGTAGAAGGCGGAGGTGTCGGCGTTGAGGACGATCTGTCCGGCGGAGGCGTCGGGCAGGTCGACGACGCCGTCCTGGAGGGGCTCCAGGATGAGGTGGCTGCCTCGGATGTTCGAGTCAGAGACCAGGAAGTCTGGCGTGCCATCGCCGTCCAGGTCCCCCATCGCCTCTCGGACCTCCAGATTGGTGCCCTCCTGGCCCCTGAGCACGGTGTCGGCCTCATCCAGGCTCTCATGGACGGCCGGCCCGCGTAGCACGTAGACCTCCCCTCGTTCTTCGGCGGCCTTCCAGTCCGAGAGAAGGATGTCGTCCAGTCCGTCGCCGTCAAGATCGCCGGGACCGGCGATGAGGTGGAGACCAGACTGGCCCCCACCGTCGGCGTAGTCGGCGAAGAAGCCTTGGGCGTTGGCCGGGACGTCGATCTCGCCTTCGGGTAACGGTCCGCGCACCAGATAGACGAAGTCTTCCTGGGCGCTGACGTAGCCACCCATCAGCAGATCGATGGACCCATCGCCATCTACGTCGCTTGCGGTGGCGAGGATGCCCACGTACTCCCGTGTCCCGGTGGTCAGAATGGAGCGGGCATCGTCATGTCCCACAGCACCCTTGGTAGGTGCGAGGGGTCCACTGAAGACCATGGCGGCGCCAACGTAGTCTCCGGATGCGGCCAAGAACGTGTAGGTCCCGACCACGAGGTCGTCCCGGCCGTCCTGGTCCACATCGCCGGGGAGCAGGAGCTGCTCGCCGAAGTCGAAGGCCACATCCGGGTCCGGCTTCGCGTACCAGCTCGCCCACTCGTCGACCGTGGAACTTCCCCCCCGTCCGTCGCAGTCGTCGTCCCGACCGCTGGCCCTCAGCTCCTCGCTGCTGGGGTTCACTCCCCGGTGGTTGTCATCGCAGTCGTCGGCATTTGGGACGCCCGATGGGTCCGTGCAGGTGGTGATGGCCAGGGGGTCTCCGTAGCTGTCGCCGTCGGCATCCAAGTACCAGGTGGTGCCGGGGTCGCAGCCTGAATCCGTCGTTGTGGTGTCGGTCGAGCCAGAGTCTCGGGGCGCCGGCGCGGCCGAGTCGACAGGGTCAGGGCCCGAGCAG
This sequence comes from uncultured Enterobacterales bacterium, assembly GCA_964344945.1. Taxonomy (GTDB): domain Bacteria; phylum Myxococcota_A; class UBA796; order UBA796; family CAJQPC01; genus CAYFPX01. The sequence continues at coordinate 3,456 of CAYFPX010000258.1, read as the reverse complement.
GCCGCCAGGGCCAGCAGGAAGGCCAACACGTCAGAACTCGCCGAGCGTGACCAGCGGATAGGCGCGGTAGAAGCTGTGATCGTCCTGGGTGGGGTCCGTGCCGGTCTTGCAGAAGTCGTACGCCGTGCTGCTGTCCAGCGAGATCTCCAGCACGGGATCACGAGTCATGCTTCCGTCGTACTGGTCCAGCTCCTGGATGGACGTGTCGTGACCGCAGGTCGCCAGCAGGTGATCGCCGCCGCTGCCCTGGACGATGACCGCACTTCCCAGGCCTTGCCGGCAGTCGAGACCCGCGTGGGTCGTCTGGGTCCGCATCGCCCAGCTCCGCACGATGGTCGCCGTGCCGGCCCCCGAGTCGACGTCGGTCTGGATGGCGCGCGCATTCGTGCTCTGTGCTGGATCCTGGAGCTGCGCATCCTTCCGATTGTCGAACATCAGCAGCCCACCCCCGTAGTACGTGACGTGGTGCTGGCCCAAGAAGCTGGCCTCGTTCTCGCTGCCGCTCACCGTCGGATCCACCAACAGCGTCAGCGTCCCGTAGTTCGTCGGGTCCTCCCCGTTGATCGACCACTGGATGTCGTCGGTGTCCGGCCGGTACTGCATCACCTGGCTCCACTCCCGCAGCGACAGCACCAGAAGCTCCACGCCGCCGATCTGCTTCGCCGCCACCGAATTCACGTGGGTCCAGTCGCACGCGTTGATCTCGAACGTGTTCGGCCAGTACGGCAGACAGGCCGGGTCCGGGCCCCCGTCGGTGTCAGGGTCGAACTCCAGGTCATCGATCAGCGTGTAGCCGTTCCAGGTTCCGTAGCCGCTGGCATAGACGCGCACGCCGTCGTTGACGAAGCCGCCGATCCAGGCGGGGTCGGACTCGTTCTCGGCCTGGAAGGCGTCGAAGTCGTTGCCGGGCCCTGGGACCGCGCCGGTGTACGCGGACCCGGTGGCCACGTAGGTCTTCCCGGTCCCCGACGTGCGGTAGAGGTCGTGGTGAGGGCACGGGCCCGCGTCGCCGGTCGCGCCGCTGCAGGACCCCCAGTGGGTCTCGTGGGCCAGCTCCTCGCCGGCGAGGTCCCACTCCCAGAACTCCCCCTGGTTCATCGCCAGCAGGATGGTCTGGTCGTCGGTGTAGCTCCAGCCGGTCAGCTGGCTGGCGCCGGTCACGGTTGAGACGTCCTGGTACCAGGCGATGTAGGCCCCCTCGACCTCCACCGCGACCAGGTACTGCTTGCCCAGGGGAGGGACGCCCTTGCAGTCAGGCGTGTCGAAGAGCACGTAGTTGGTTCGTGCGCCGGTGTTTCGGGTGATCGACAGGTTGAGGTCGTCCAGGTCCGCCGGCAGGGTCGGCGTGGCGGGCAGGGCCGTCGCCCCCGAGCTAGCGCCGCCGACCTCGAAGACCTGGTACTCGTGAGCCTGTCCTGGCTCGAAATTGTAGAGCGTGATGTCGATGGTCTGGCCCGCGTGCCAGTCCGACCAGTTCCAGGCCCCGCCCACCGAGGTCTGCCGAGTGCCGATGCGGATGCTGCTCGCCTCTGAAAGCTCGACCGTGCAGTCGTAGCGCATCGTGTTGCCGGTCTGCTGGGGGCAGCTGTGGCTGGTGATGCTGACCGCGTGGGCCTCGCCGCTCATCACGAACAGGCCTGCGACTAGAGAGAGAGAGAGGGTCATGACGGCCTCCGCTGCGTCGCTGTCGGGCGCGCATTCCTGCCAGCGCACCTCCCAGACACTACCGTGAGGCCTGAGACGAGGGGCCGTGGAGACTGAAGCAGGCGGCACAGAACCTGCAGTACCCTGAGCCATGACACCCACCCGACCGGGGAGCCCGAGCCCCGGCGGGAGGCGGCAGGAAGCCCGCCGATCCCCTCAGGGAGCCCTTCCATGACCGACCGCTCCCCCCCCTCTCTGCGGCCGTCCCTGGACCTGCGACACCGGTGTACCGGGGTGTCGATGACCCAGAGGACGGGGAGGCTCTGCCCCATGTTCCTCACCCTGGCCCTGGCCCTGCCCGCGACCGCCCTGGCCGAGGGCAGCGACGACCTGGGCACCACCCAGCAGCTGCTCGCCGACACCACCCTCTACGTGGACATCCTGGACTACACCCAGGAGACCATCGCCTGGACCGGTGAGGGCAACGCCCTGGTCTACGACCCCACCGGGTCGTTGGACGCCGTGCTCGCCAGCGGCGACACCTACGTGCCCGGGGCCGACGGCTCCCACCCCATCGTGCTCGCCGAGGACCAGACCACCGACGGCTGGGACCTGACCGTCGAGAACAGCACCGACGGCGGCGGCCGCCTGTGGTCACTGATCTGGCTCTTCGACGCCGCAGACTTCAACGAGAACCGCGCCATCGAGTCGTCGATGTACGCGCTCATGAACGGCGGCGACACCGCCGAGCTCCCGGTCATCGAGGTGGACTTCGACGGCTTCGCCGGCTTCGAATTCGACGTGGCCGGCAACGCCGACGGCTGGGCCGACGGCCACGGCCGCAGCGTCTACCAGCCCTCGGGAGCCATCACCAGCGTCTACATCCCGCTGTACCTGAACGAGCCCAGCTACGCGACCTACAGCCACCTGAGCCCCAGCCTGAAGGACATCGCCCTCTACGGCGGCTCCGCGGACTACACCCCGGACGTCGAGTGCGAGGAATTCGCCCCGGGCGACGGCCACGAGGCGACCTTCACCCTCACCAGCGACGTCATGGGCACCGCCCACATCGTCTGCGACCTCGACGCCGACGGCACCTACGACCACACCTCCGACGACGACCTGCACCTCCTCGGCCGGGTGTGGCCCGGGGACAACGACCTCACCTGGGACGGCCTGGATCACCTGGACAACCAGGTCGCCGACGGCTCCTATGACTGCCAGGTCTGGATCACCGTCGGCGAGCTGCACTTCCTGTCCCTCGACGTGGAGACCTCGTACGAGGGTCTGCGCATGTTCGAGCTCAGCAGTGGCGGCAGCGCCACCGGCCTGGACATGTACTGGAACGACAGCGACGTCCAGCCCAACGCCCACAGCATGGAGAACGGCCAGGAGGGCCTGGAGACCAGCGGCCCCAGCGGGGTCAACAGCGGCAGCGCCAGCGCCAGCGCCTCCCCGAACACCAACGCCCGCGCCTGGGGCGACTGGACCGAGGGCGGCAAGGGCGACGAGGGCGTGCTCGACACCTACGCCTGGCTCGACGAGTCCTCCAGGCAGGTCGTGACCATCCAGATCGTCAGCGCCACCCTGGACACCGACGGCGACCGCCTCGAAGACGTGCGCGAGGCCTGCCAGGAAGAGACGGACAAGACCCTGCCCGACACCGACGGCGACGGCCTGACCGACGGCGACGAGGTGAACACCCACGGCACCGACCCGCGGGACAGCGACTCGGACAATGACGGCCTGGGCGACGGGGACGAGGTGAACGTGCACGGCACCGACCCCAACGACGCCGACACCGACGACGAC
>CAYFPX010000257.1:8825-10212 GCA_964344945.1 uncultured Enterobacterales bacterium | reverse complement strand
GTCGCCGACGACGCGGACGACGACGACGACGCCGCCGTGAACCCGGACGCCACCGAGACCTGCAACGGTGTCGACGACGACTGCGACGGCCTCACCGACGACGACGACCCGGGGGTCGACGCCACCACCGCCACCACCTGGTACACCGACGGCGACGGCGACGGCTACGGCGACCCCGCCACCGCCACCACCACCTGCGATGGCACGAGCGGGGCGCTGACCGACGGCAGCGACTGCGACGACGGCGACGCCGCCGTGAACCCCGGTGCCACCGAGCTCTGCAACGGCACCGACGACGACTGCGACGGTCTGACCGACGACGACGACCCGGGCGTGGCGGACCCCACGACCTGGTACCTGGACTACGACGGCGACGGCTACGGCGACACCACCTTCACCCTGACCAGCTGCGACGGCGCCACGGGCCTGGTCGCCGACGCCACCGACTGCGACGACCTGGACGCCGGCGTGAACCCAGGCGCCACCGAGATCTGCAACGACGTGGACGACGACTGCGACGGCGACACCGACGACGACGACAGCAGCCTGGACACCAGCACCGCCACCACCTGGGCCACCGACGGAGACGGAGACGGCTACGGCGATCCGGCCGCGGTCTCGACCACCTGCGACGTGCCGTCGGGCGCCGTCACCGACACCACCGACTGCGACGACCTGGACGCCGGCGTGAACCCCGGCGCCACCGAGGTCTGCAACGACGTCGACGACGACTGCGACGGCGACCTCGACGACGACGACAGCAGCCTGGACACCACCACCGCCACCTCCTGGCACGCCGACGCCGACGCCGACGGCTACGGCGACGCCTCCGGCGGCACCCTGGCCTGCGACGCCCCCAGCGGCACCCTCGCCGACGACTCGGACTGCGACGACGGCGACGCCGGGGTGAACCCGGGCGCCAGCGAGACCTGCGACGGCGCCGACGAGGACTGCGACGGCAGCGTGGACGAGGGCTCCGTCTGCACGGCCACCACCTGCCTCGCCCTGATCACCGCCGACCCGACCACCCCCAGCGGGACCTACACCCTCGACCCCGAGGCGGACGGCACGACCTACGACACCAAGTGCGAGATGACCATCGACGGCGGCGGCTGGACCCTCGCCACCGACACCACCCTGGCCGGCCGCTCCAGCGAGACCCGGGAGTACCTCTACACCTACGGCAGTGGCTTCTACATCTCCCCGAGCACGACGGCGCTGTGGGACTGGGGCAGCTACCAGGTCGTCGAGGGCACCTACAGCTACGGCACCGGCACCTCGATCAGCGGGACCTTCGGCTGCTCCCACGCCGAGTCCGGCCACTGGGGCATCGGCTGCTCCAACGGCTGCGGCAACAAGTGCAAGGTCCTGCCCTGGGGCTCCAGCA
>CAYFPX010000257.1:7619-8652 GCA_964344945.1 uncultured Enterobacterales bacterium | reverse complement strand
ATGCTCGGAGGCTGCCAGGACAAGGACGACCCTGTCTCCGAGACCGGGGCCTGGCGCGGAGACAGCGGAGCCACGCTGGACGCCGACGCCGACGGCTGGACCGCCGACGAGGACTGCGACGACAGCGATCCCCTGGTGAATCCCGGCGCCACCGAGGCCTGCAACGAGCGCGACGACGACTGCGACGAAGGGGTCGACGAGGGCCTGACCAGCACCTGGTACGCCGACGCCGACGAGGACGGCCACGGCGACCCCACGGCGACCACCGAGGCCTGCGAGCAGCCCTCGGGGTACGTCGCCGACGCCACCGACTGCGACGACGACGACCCCGGCGTGCACCCGGGCGCCGTCGAGGTCTGCAACGATCAGGACGACGACTGCAACGACCTGGTGGACGACGCCACCGGCGATCTCTGGTACGCCGACGAAGACCAGGACGGCTACGGCGATCCCGGGGTCTCCACCCAGGACTGCGAGGGCGCCACCGGGTACGTCGCCGACGCCACCGACTGCGACGACACCGAAGGCGCCGTCAACCCGGGCGAGGCCGAGGTCTGCGACGGCCTCGACAACGACTGCGACCTGCTGACCGACGACGACGATCCCGACGTCATCGACGCCGGGACCTGGTACGGCGACCTGGACGGCGACGGCTTCGGCGATCCTGCGAACAGCGTGGTCGCCTGTGACCAGCCCTCGCAATTCGTGCTCGCGTCCGACGACTGCGACGACACAGACGCCGCCGTGAACCCGGACGCCCAGGAGGTCTGCAACGAGCTCGACGACGACTGCGACGGCCTGGTCGACGGTGTCGACGACAGCACCCTGGGCTTGAGCACCTGGTACCGAGACGCCGACGGCGACGGCTACGGCATCCCCGACGACACCGTCGAGGACTGCGAGGCCCCCTCCGGCTACGCCGACAACCCCGACGACTGCAACGACGACGAGCCCCTGGCCTGGCCCGGCGCCAACGAGACCTGCAACGAGATCGACGACGACTGCGACGGCTCGGTGGACGAGGGCTACGTGC
>CAYFPX010000257.1:0-7609 GCA_964344945.1 uncultured Enterobacterales bacterium | reverse complement strand
GACTGCGACGAGCTGGTCGACGAGTCGGACGCCTCCGACGCCGGGTACTGGTACCTCGACGCCGACAGCGACGGCTACGGCGACGCCAGCGTCTCGGTGGAGTCCTGCGAGGGCGCCACCGGGTACGTCGCCGACGCCACGGACTGCGACGACTCCGACGCGGCGGTGAACCCGGGCGAGACCGAGGTCTGCAACGGCTTCGACGACGACTGCGACGCCCTGGTCGACGACGACGACCCGGACGTGGCCGACCAGACCACCTGGTCCTTTGACTTCGACGGCGACGGCTACGGCAACGCGAGCTACACCCTCGAAGCCTGTGACCAGCCGATCGGCGCGGTCCTGGACGACACGGACTGCGACGACACGGACCCGGCCGCCTACCCGGGGGCCCCCGAGCTGTGCAATGGCCTGGACGACGACTGCGACACCCTGGTCGACGACGACGACCCGGACCTGGTCGACGCGTCCACCTGGTACCTGGACTTTGACGGCGACGGCTTCGGCAGCGCCATCTTCACGGTGGACACGTGCGAGGCCCCGGCCGGGTACGTAGACAACGTCGACGACTGCGACGACGCCAGCGCCTCCGTGAACCCGAGCGCCGACGAGGTCTGCAGTGGTGCCGACGACGACTGCGACGGCCTGGTCGATGACGACGACCCCAACCTGGACCGCACCACCACCGCCACCTTCTACGAGGACGACGACGGCGATGGCTACGGCGACCCCGGCGACACCACGAGCGCCTGCGAGGCCCCCAGTGGGTACGTCGAAGACGCCACCGACTGCGACGACGGCGACGCCTCGGTCAGTCCCGGGGCCGACGAGGTCTGCTCGGGGGTCGACGACGACTGCGACGGCCTGACCGACGACGACGACCCCAGCCTGGACACCGCCACCGCCGCCACCTGGTACGACGACGACGACGGCGACGGCTACGGCGACCCGACCGACACCGCCCTGCTCTGCGACGCCACCACCGGGTACGTCGCCGACGACTCCGACTGCGACGACAGCGACGCCGCCATCGGGCCCGGGGCCGCGGAGCTGTGCGACGGGGTCGACGAGGACTGCGACGGCACGGTCGACGAAGACGCCACCGACGCCGCCACCTGGTACATCGACTACGACGCCGACGGCTACGGCGCCGAGACCTACACCCAGGAGAGCTGCGACCAGCCCTCCGGGTATGTCGAGGCCGCCGACGACTGCGACGACGCCGACGCAGGGGTGAACCCTGCTGCCACCGAGGCCTGCGACGACATCGACCAGGACTGTGACGGCAGCATCGACGAGGACGCCACCGACGCCACCACCTGGACCGCCGACACCGACGGCGACGGCTACGGCGACGACAGCGTGACCCAGGTCCAGTGCGACCAGCCCGACGCCTACACCGCCGAGGGCGGCGACTGCGACGACGCGGATGCCACGGTGCACCCGGGTGCCGCGGAGACCTGCAACGGGGCGGACGACGACTGCGACGAGGTGATCGACGAGGACGCCGTCGATGCGACCAGCTGGTTCGTGGACGCCGACGGTGACGGCTACGGCGACGCCACCACCACGGTCGACGCCTGCGACGTGCCGAGCGGAGCCACCGACGACGACACCGACTGCGACGACACCGACGCCACCAGCCACCCGGGCGCGATCGAGATCAGCGGTGACGGCCTGGACAACGACTGCGACGGCTCGGTGGACGAGGACCCGTGCAACAACACCTGCCCGGACTCCTACGTCGCCTCGACGGCCAGCGACTTCGCGGCGCTCCAGTACTGCAACGCCGTCTCAGGCGACCTGACCATCGAGGGCGACGCGCTCACCGACCTGGACGACCTGGCCTGCCTGGCGACCATCGACGGCTCCCTGGTCATCACCGAGACCACGGCCCTCACCGACGCGACCGGGCTCGGCGGGCTGACCCGGGTCGGGGGCTCGGTGAGCGTGATCGACAACAAGGAGCTCCTGGACCTCGACCTGGCCGCGCTCCAGGAGGTCGGCAGCTCCCTGACCCTGGGCGACAACCCGGAGCTCGCCTCGTCGCTGGACCTGGCCGGTCTCACGGACCTGGGCGGCACCCTGAGTGTCTACGAAAACGACGACCTGCCGTCGATCGATCTGAGCGGGGTGGCGGCGACCGGTGGGATCAGCGTGCACACCAACCGGCGCCTGGTCTCGATCGACCTCACCTCGCTGGCCCAGCTGACCAGCGATCTGCAGATCTACACCAACGACCGACTCGTCACGATCACGGGCCTGGACCTGCTCACCGAGGTCATCGGCAGCCTGTCGATCTACGACAACGAAGAGCTCACGAGCCCCCTCGACCTGGCGGCCCTGAGCGTCGTCGAGGGCAGTGTCTCCATCCACACCCTGGACGAGCTGACCACCTTGGACCTCACCGGGCTGGTGGAGCTTGGCGGGTCGCTGCGCATCAGCGGCAACCTGTCCCTGGACCACGCCCTGGACCTGACGGGGCTGGTGGAGACCGGTGGCAGTGTCCAGGTCTACGGCAACGACCTGGTGCCCGCGGTCGACCTCTCGCAGCTGGTCGTCACCGACAGCGGTCTGTACGTCTACAGCAACGAGTCCCTGGAGAGCCTCGACCTGACCGCTCTGGAGGTGGTCGAGGGCGAGCTGTACCTGGTGAACAACGAGATCCTCACCACGCTCACCGGGCTCGACCTGTTGTCGGAGGTCACCGGCTCGCTCTACCTCGCGGACCTGCCGCTGCTGGACAAGCACGTCGACCTGGGGCTGCTGACCGCCATCGGTGGCACCCTCCAGGTCTACCGCAACGAGCTCATCACCGGCCTGGACCTGGGGGCCGTCACCTGGACCGGCAGCAGCGTCGCGATCTATGACAACGACACCCTGGCGGACCTGGACCTGTCGAGCCTGGCCGAGGTCGAGGGCTCCCTGCGCATCTCCGGCAGCCCCTTCGTGACCGGTGCGCTCGACCTGAGCCTGTTGCCGCTGGTCGAGGGCAGCGTGCAGATCTACCGAATGGACGGCATCACGGAGCTGGACCTCTCGGGGCTGACGGCCACCGAGGGGGCGCTCTACGTCTACAGCAACGAGTCCCTGGAGAGCCTGGATCTGTCGGCGATCGAGGTGGTGGAGGGCGAGTTCTACGTCGTGGACAACGAGGTCCTGACCTCGCTGGCCGGCCTCGAGCTGCTGCAGGAGGTGACCGGCTCGCTGTACCTGGCGGACATGCCGCTGCTGGTGAAGGACCTCGACCTCGGCCTGCTGAGCCTGGTCGGAGGCACGGTGCAGATCTACCGCAACGAGCTGATCACGGGCCTGGACCTGGGGGCGCTGACCGAGACCGGCAGCAGCGTGGCGATCTACGACAACGAGGCGCTCCAGACCCTGGATGTCTGGAGCCTGGTGGAGGTCGAGGGCTCCCTGCGCATCTCGGGCAGTCCCCTGGTCACCGGCTCGGCCGCGCTGAGCGGCCTGACCATCGTGGAGGGCAGCGTCCAGGTCTACAGCATGGACGGCCTCACCGGGGTCGACCTGTCGGCGCTCGCCGCGCCTTGGGGGGCGGTCTACGTCTACAGCAACGAGTCTCTCACCTCCCTGGATCTCACGAGTCTCCAGGAGGTCAACGGCGAGCTCTACCTGGCCTCGAACCCCGCGCTGGTCACCCTGACCGGGCTGAGCGGGGTCACCGCCGTCACCGGCTCGCTGTACCTGGTCGACATGCCGGAGATGACCAGCAGCATCGACCTGGGGCTGCTCGCCGAGGTGGGCGGGACCGTTCAGATCTACGGCAACGAGTCGATGGCTGGACTCGACCTGGGAGCCCTGGTCGAGACGGGCAGCTCCGTGCGCATCAGCGGGCTGGAGTCCCTCACGGGCGGGGTCGACCTCGGCTCCCTGACCCTCGTCGAGGGCAGCTTCCAGGTCTACAGCCTGCCGCTCATGACCACGCTCACCGTGTCTTCGCTCACCGAGGTCGAGGGGGCGGTGTTGATCTACGGCAACGACAGCTGGTCGAACGACCTGGACCTCGGGGCCCTCACCCTGGTCGACAGCTACCTCTACCTCGTCGACAACGCGCTGCTGAGCGACTTCGACCTGGACGCCCTGAGCTTCCTGGCCACGGACCTCTACATCCAGTCGAACCCGAACCTGCCCGAGTGCCTGGCCGACGCCCTGGCCGACCGCCTGATCGCCGACGGGGCGATCGGGGGGACGGTGTACATCTCGGGGAACGACACGGGGGCCAGCTGTCCCTGAGGCCTTGGTGCCACAGACCTGGGGACCGCCTCCGACCTGCCTCCTGGGAGGCCGGACCGAACCGGCACTCACCTGGAGTCTCCGATGCCGTCCCGATCTACCCCCGTCGTTGCCCTCTCCCTCCTGCTGGTGGCTTGCACGGAAGAGGAAGACTACGACTACGACGCCTTGGAGGCACGTGTTGCCGCCCTGGAAGAGGCCCCGCAGAATCCCGACGATCAGCCCGACGGCGGGGACGGCGCCGAGTCTCTGACCGCCAGCGACCTCGAGAACCTGGTCACCGAGGAGGACCTCGACGGCTACGTCTCCACCGGGGAGCTCGAGGCCCTGGAGGACCGCGTGACCGAGCTGGAGGCCGCGGGCGTGTCCCTGGAGGACCAGCTCACGACCCTGGAACTCACCGCCCAGCGGATCCACTTCGTCGACAACGAGACTGTGGCCTCCGAGACCTTCGACATGGACGAGCAGGGCGACGAGTTCGACTTCCGGCTGCCGGCCGACGTCGGGGACCAGGCGGAGGCTGTCTACCTGGAGGTGTCATACAGCGTTCCCGCCGCCCACCAGGGCGACGACTTCACGACCAAGCTGACCGCTCCCGGCTACCTGGATGCGCCTCGCGTCTGCAGCGGCACCACATCGGGCCAGGAGAAGTACAATGACACCACCCGGTGCCACGTCTGGCTGGCCGTCGAGCCGGGCGACGATCGCGACATCAGCTTCATCGTGAACGGCCTGGACCAGGACAAGGCAGACGGCGACATCACGGTCACGGTGACGCTCCTCGGGTACCTGGCAGCCGGCTCCCCCTGACGCCCGCAACGACACAGCGGCCCCCGGCGATCCGACCTCGCGGTCGAGTCGTCGGGGGCCGCCTTCCGTTCGGGGGCTGTCTCGGACTACAGCGCGCTCAGGTCGAAGGACCACACCTGGCCGGCGCGGGTGCCGCCGTCGCTGCTGTCCGGACCTCCGATCGCGACCTGGCCAGGGGCGGCGACCACGGCCCAGCCGGCACTGCTGGCGCCTTCGTCGGCCTCGAAGACGATGGGATCGTCCCCGCTCGTGGGGTCCAGGTAGAGGTAGGCCGCACCCGCGCCCGCGGTGTCGCCGTCGGCCGAGGACTGGCCCCAGGCGCCGACCAGGATGTCGTCCCGGCCGTCATCGTCGACATCGGCGACCGAGACCGACCAGCCGAAGTAGGACAGCTCTTCGGCCAGGTGGTCGGGCCGAGACAGCTTGACGGAGACGCTCTCCAGGCTGGCTCCGGCATTCAGCCCCTCGGCACCGAGCAGGACGTACACGCTGCCGACCGCCTGGTCCGCGGAGGGAGCACCGACGACCAGGTCCAGCACGCCGTCGTTGTTGATGTCGCCGACCGCCAGGGCGGTCCCGGCCTTCTCGCCGCCGGCGCCAGTCAGCACCAGGTCCGCGTCATCGCTCGTCGCAGCGTCCTCGGGGAAGTCGAACACGTAGACCGCACCGTTCTTGGAGGCGGTGTCGGGGGCGCCGACGACCAGGGAGTCACCGAGCTGGACCAGGGTGCTGCCGAAGTCGCTGCCGGTGCTCTCGATGAGGTGGTGGGGTACCTCGGCGATGGGGTGTTCGCCTTCGGAGAGGTCGTCACGGTCCACCAGGTAGACAGCGCCACTTCCATTGGTGTTGGTCTGGAACGGCGCGCCGATGACGACCTGGTCTTGCCAGCTGGCGAGGGCGCGGCCGAAGCCGTCGTCCTGGCCGAAGGCCGACTCGCCGGTGAGGGTCACCCAGGCCGCGCCGTCGGTCGTGACGCCCGACGGCCGATCGAACAGCCACACGGCGCCGGGGGTCTCCGTCGGGTCCAGGCCCGGTGCGCCGACGGCGTAGTCCACCGAGGTGGCGAAGTCCTCGTCCGCCAGGGCCAGCACCGAGTAGCCGAACAGGCCGTCGGTCGCCTGGGCGTCGATCCACAGCTCGGGCTCGGCGCTGGGGAAGAGTCCGTTCTCCCAGGTCTCGGAAGAGGCGCTGCCCTTGTGGTAGCCGGCCTCGGGGGCACCGGCGATCAGGGAGGAGCCGTGGTGGGTGAGGGCGAAGCCGAGCTGGCCTCCGTCTGACTCGCCGATGATCACGTCGTCCGCGGTCGAGAGGCAGTAGAGCTCCCCGGGGATGCGGTCGACGAGGCCGTCGCAGTCGTTGTCGAGGCCGTCGCAGGTCTCGACGCCGTCGGGGTGGACCGCGGACTCCAGGTCGTCGCAGTCGGTGCCGGTGTCGACGTGGTCGGTCGGCAGCTCGCAGGCTTCCGTGGGGTTGGAGGCGTCGCCGAAGCCGTCGCCGTCGGCGTCGCGGTACCAGGTCTCGGCGGCGCCTACGGAGGGATCGGTGTCGTCGCAGTCGTCGGCGTTGTCGACGTGGCTGCCGTCGTCGGGGGTGTCGCAGAAGTCCTGGGGGGTGTCCGGGTCTCCGAGGCCGTCGCCGTCGGCGTCGAGGTAGAGGGTTGTCCGGCCCACCGCGTCTTCGTCGTCTTCGTCGATCGAGAGGTCGCAGTCGTCGTCGATGCCGTTGTGGCAGACCTCGGAGGCACCGGGATTCACGCTCGCGTTGTCGTCGTCGCAGTCGCCGGACACGCCGCTGGTGACGTACTCGTCGCACTCCCCGGCGCGCACCAGGATGTCCTGGAGTTCGCCGTCGCGACCGTATGCGGTGACCGTGTAGTCAACGACGCAGATCCAGTCGCCTGTGGCTTTATCGGCGCAGTCGCGCTCCACCTCGGAAGGGAAGTGACCCTCTTCGTCGGGTTCGACGGTCTGGTCGGGACGGTCCTCCGGCTCGGAGATGTGGTCCGCGGCCTCCCGCGAGGCCCAGCCGTCCTTGTCCTTGTCCCGGTAGTGGATGACTCCACCGTTTTCGGCGCACTCGTCGGTGCTGGCCAGTGGGGCGATCTTGATTGGATGGACCTCGGTCTCGATGCACCCCTGGCCCATCAGCAACAGGGAGGGAATTCCGAGGAAGGACAGGGAATTCAGAAGAGTCGATCGCTTGCTCATGGAGTCCTCCAAGCCGGACATGCCGCCCGGCCAAGTGGGTTTGTGCGGCGACAAGCCGCGGTGGTTGAATCCTCGGGGCGTCAGGCCGCCAGCTCTCGCCGCACCCAGTTCCGGGCCCGGTTGAGGTACTCGCGGCGCACGCCGTGCTCCCTGGCGACGGCCGTGTCCGAGCAGCCGGTCTGGAGACGGGTCTCCAGGGCCCCCTGGAGCGCCTCCGGATCCGCCGGGCAGAAGCGCTCAGCGGCCTCGGCGATCAGGGGGGCGAGCTGCAGGCGCAGGATCAGGGCATCGGTGTTCGGCGTAGCAGCATGAACCCGCACGGTTGGCTAAACCGGGGA
>CAYFPX010000256.1:0-10215 GCA_964344945.1 uncultured Enterobacterales bacterium | reverse complement strand
GTCTGCGACGCAGAGCCTGGCGACGGCGGCGAGGAGCGCTGCGACGGGCGCGACAACGACTGCGACGGGCTGGTCGACGAGGGTTTGTTTGGCGACGAGGATCTGGGTCTGGGCGACGCGTGCGACGTGGGACAGGGCGAGTGCGTGCGCGAGGGCGAGCTTGCGTGCGACGGAGACGGAGGCGTCGCCTGCGTCGGCGAGCCGGGCGACCCCTCGGACGAGGAGTGCGGTGGGCTCGACAACGACTGCGACGGACAGGTCGATGAGGAGATCGACTGCGGCTGCGCGCCGGCCGACCGCTCACGCTGCATCATCACCCCCGGGCCTGCCCAGCAGGAGGGCTGCCACGCCGATCACTTCAGCATCAACTCCCTGGCCCGCGGTCGGGCGCGGGTGGACGTGACCATGGGCGAGTGCACCGAGCTGCGCCTGGACCTGGAGTTCTGCAACCCGCGGGACTGGGTGCTCAACGTGGGCGACTCCCCCTCCAACAGCGGCGGCAGCGGCGCCGCCGCGGCCGACGAGGAGGCAGACGAGGACGAGGAGCCCGAGCCGGAAGCGGCGCCCGAGCCCGAGCCCGAGCCCGAGGCGGAGCCCGAGGCGGAGCCCTCCGAGTCGGCCGACGAGGACTCGGTGTCCTCGGTCTCGAACAACGGTGCCGCCGAGGAGGCCGTCGAAGCCGCCAGCGCCGACCCGGTGCACGCCAGCCTGATGGAGAACGTCGACCGCATCGTGTCCTGCTACGAAGACGACGAGCAGCCGCCGGCGGTGATCGAGCTCCGGGGCCTCCTGGAGCAGCAGGACTACCAGCAGGTGCGCGACGAGATCACGAACCTCTGGAACAACCTGCTGAAATTCCACCAGAAGAAAGGCATGCGCATCCAGCACCAGGTGACCACGACCTTCAACACCATCAACTCCATCGTGCGCAAGATGGAGTCGGCCTGAGGCGTTGCACGGCCGGATGACCCGGCGACTTCGATGGATGCTCGCAGGGGCGCTGCTCTACGCAGCGCCCCTTGCTGCTCAGGGGGCGGACCGCACGCTGGACCCGGACCCGGCGGTGCGCGTGCTCGCCTACCGGGCCGTGGGAGACCGCCAGGACCCGGGCGATCTGGCGCTCCTGGCCGAGCGCCTGGCCTCGGAGTCCGACCCGACCGCCCGCCTGGCCGCCCAGGACGCCATGGGCCGGCTGCTGCTGGGCTTCGACGAGCTGGCCCGAGCGCTGGACCAGAGCCCCTCACCCCAGGCCAGGGCCTGGGCGGCACACGCCCTGGGCAACTACCCCGGCGTGGCCGCGGTCCAGGCGCTGCTCCGGGCCGTGGACGACCCCGACGAGCGGGTGCGGCGGGAGGTCTACGAAGCCCTCGGGCGCCAGGCCGACCCCCTCGCCCTGGACGCCCTGATGCGGGCGGCGGTCCGGGACCCGGCGGCGGAGCTGCGCCGGGTGGCGGACCGGGCGGCCCACGCGGTCGCGGCGGGCCGCCAGGACACGGTCGACGTGCCCACGAGCCTGGCTCTGCTGGCTTCGGGCGACACCTCGGAGAAGGTCGTGGCGGCCCAGCAGCTGGGGCGGTCTGGGGACTGGCGGGTGTACGAGCCCCTGGTCCACGCCGCCACGAGCGGACGCGACGAGGTGCGCCAGACCGCGGTCTCCGCCCTGGGGGTGCTCGGCGACCGGCGGGCCGTGCCGCTGCTGCACGGCTTCGTCGAGGGCGAGGACGGCGCGGTCCGCTACAACGCCATCGCTGCGCTGGCCCACCTCGCGGACGAGTCGAGCCGGCCGGTGCTGGCCCGGCTCGTCACAGACCCGGATCCGCTGGCCCGGCGCTTCGCGGTGCGTGCGCTGGGGTGGCTCGGGGGTCCTGGCACCGCGTCCTTGGTGGCGCCGGGCCTGGACGACACCGACCAGGCGGTCCGCGCCGAGGTGGTCCAGCAGCTGCGGGACCTGGACGGCGACGACCGTCTGCCGGTGGTGGTGCGGGCCTGCGACGACCCGGAGCCGTTCATCCGGGCCGAGGCGGTGCGGCTGCTGGCCCAGCTCGACGGCGAGGCGGTGGTGCCCAGGCTCCTGCAGGCCCTCGAGGACAGCGATCCGCTGGTCCGTCTGACCGCGACCGACGGCCTGGTGTCCCGGGGGGCGCCGGAGGCCATCGGCCCCCTCACCCGCCTCCGCGACCGCACCCGAAGCACCGAGGAGCGCCAGCTCTACGAGCAGGCGCTCCTCTCACTCGGCGGCTCACCGCAGTAGGCCGTCGCCCGGAGCAAGGGGCCGCGGCGCTGTCGCGCCTCGCCGAGGCGCGGCCAGCTCGGACCCGCAGCCCCGGGCCACCGGCCCGTTGGCGCATCTCTTCCGGGCGTAGGACCGCTCCGGCCTCCGGCCTCCTATCCTTCTGTCTCCCAGGCACTCAGCAGCGCCTGGACCATCGCCAGGTCCGACGCCTTCAGGTCGTCGAACTGGATGCCCATGCCCGGGCGCATCGGGCCGGCCTCGTCGGGGCCCACGGACCACCGGACCTCGCCGAAGGTCTCGATGAGCTTGTCGTGCTCCGGCACCTTGAAGCGCAGGCGGAAGCGGGTGCCGACCGGAAGGGGGTCGTCGGTCTGGATGAACATGCCGCCGACGGAGACGTTGGCGGTGTAGTCGATCAGGAAGTCCTCGGCGGACTCGTACTCGACCAGGACCCGGATCGGGAGGCGCTTCGTGACGCGCTTCTCCATCTCCTTCAGTGCAGCTCCCATGGCCTCGACCTCTCGAAAGGGAAGGGATTCGTTCGTGTCCCCCAGGTCATCGACGCAAACCGTGTCGTTGTTGAGTCCCCAAATGCACGAACACCTCACAACTGCGGGCCCGCGGCGCGTTGCAGGCGATCCGCCAGGGGCCTATGCTGCTGCACTTCTCCAAGGGTGCGTGCATGAAGACCAGCGGTCTGGCCGCAGGACTCCTGGCGCTCGGTCTGGGCCTGACCGGGTGCAACTACTACGACGTGTTCCTGGTCTCCGGCTACGAGCAGTCCAGCTTCAGCAACGACGCCGATGTCATCTTCGTCATCGACAACAGCCCGTCGATGACCGACGAGGCCGAGGAGCTCGCGCTCAACTTCGAGTCCTTCCTGAACTACCTGGTGGCGCCCGAAGGCGGCACCCCGAGCACCAACGGGCTCGACGACGCCGTCGACAACTACCTCGCCTACGTCGGCAACCGGGGCCACCTGCTGGACTACCAGCTGGGCATCACCACCACGAACATCGCCAAGGCCGACCTGGCTGGCGCCGAGGGCTCGCTGGTCGGCGAGATCCTGCGCAAGGGCGACCCGGACCTGAAGGCCAAGTTCACCGAGCAGCTGCTCTGCCACGCCACGGCCTGGGACCCGGCCGAGGTGCCCAGCGACCCGAACTACGACCCCGAGGCCGACCAGGAGGTCGTGACCAAGGAGTACCTGGACGACCTGTGCGGCTTCGCCGCCTGGGAGAACAACTCCGGCTCCGGCGACGAGGAGGGCCTCGAGGCCTCGCTCTACGCGATGTGCCGGACCGCGGACGACCCGCCGGACAGCTGCTTCCGCTGCACCGACGACAGCGGCGCCGACCACGGCCTCGACGGGTGCGAGGAGCTGAGCGCCCTGGACCCCGAGGACGCGGGCACCAACAACCAGACCGTCGACGGCGAGGAGGTCCGGCTGGTCCGCGACGAGTCCACGGTCATCTTCGTGGTGGTCACCGACGAGGGCGATGGCTCCCGCAGGGTGGGCACCGGCGAGTCCGAGCCGGACCTGTACCTCAACGAGCTGGACCAGTTCGGCAACCGCTACCGCTTCGCGGTCATCGGCCCGCCGTATGAGAACAACCAGCTGACCTGCAACTCGGGCGGTGCCAACACCTGGGGCACCGAGCGCTACCAGCAGGCCGCGGACATCACCCAGGGCTTCTACAACCACATCGCCGAGGAAGGCCCCACCGGCGACTGCAAGGTGTCGGACTTCAGCCAGCACCTCCAGGACCTGGGCGAGCTCCTGAACAACCTGCTCACGGCCTTCCCGCTCCAGGCCGTGCCGGACATCACCACCGTGCGCGCCTACGTGGACGACGACCTGGTGGGCCAGTCCGACGAGGTCTACGACGAGACCCTCGGCACCAGCACCTTCACCGACGGCTGGACCTACGACAGTGGCCTCAACGCCATCGTCTTCCACGGCTCGGCCATCCCCGACTACAACCAGGAGGTCCGGATCTACTACGAGCCCCTCGGCGGCATGCCCCGAGAGCTCCCCTTCTAGGTTCGCCCCCCCCTCTCCTCTTCCTTCCCCCGCACCCGCGCGAGGCTGACCCCATGCTGCGAAAGCTGCTGGCCGCTGCCCTGATGAGCGCCACCCTGAGCCCGGTCGCCCTGGCCCAGGACACCAGCACCGAAGCCGTCGACCTGGGCGTGCTCCAGGACGCCGAGCTGCACGTCGTCCAGAAGATGCTCTACACCAAGGAGGACAAGGCCGAGGTCTCCGCCTCCGCCGGGCTGATCCCCTTCGATCCCTACACCACGGCCCCCAAGGTCGAGCTGGCCTTCGGCAAGCACCTGTCCGAGTCCCTGGGCTGGGGCGTCCAGCTGGGTCTGGGCTACGGCCTCAAGTCCCGGGCCTACCGGGAGCTCGACAGCGCGGCCTATGGCAAGGTGCCCGAGGCCTACCGCTACCTGGGCTCGCTCACCGCGGGTGTCCAGCTCTCGCCGATCTACGCCAAGATGTCCTGGCAGGGCGAGCGCATCTTCCACCACGACATCTACATCCCGGTGGTGGCCGGCCTCACCGTCGAGCGGCTCGCCGAGCCCCAGCTCGCCAACACCACCCTGGAGTCCTTCGCCTTCGGGCCCACGGTCGGCGCCGGCCTCGGAGCCCGGATCTTCCTGCCCGGCGGCCAGACGGTCCGGATCGAGGGCCGCGACGACATCGTGCTCCAGCGCCGCCAGGCCAGCGACTCCTGGCGGGTGAAGCAGAACTTCGGCATCTACGTCGGCATCAGCCTGTTCCTGGGCTCGTGATGCGCCGCCTCACCCTGCTGCTGGCCCTGGCCCTCGTCGCGACCCCGACGGTCGTGAGCGAGCCCGCCTGGGCCCAGGACGACGAGGAGGAGGTCGACCCCAAGCGGGAGCGGGCCTTCCAGGACCACACGGCCGCGGTCGAGGCCAGCGACCCCAACGGCGCCGCCGACGCGCTGGTGGCGATCATCGAAGAGGCGGGCAAGGCGCGTTGGCACGGCGAGGCCTGGCTCATGCTCGCCGATCACCTCAACGCCCTGGGGCTGTTCAACAGCGCCTACGGCGCGACCCTGAGCGCGCTGGTCGCCGACGCCGAAGGGGAGCGGATCTCCCTCAAGATCGCCGTGAACCGTGCCCTGTCCCTGGCGGACTCCACCGGCGACGTGCTGCGGCTCGAAGACGCCCTCGCGGGCAACGTCGGGCTGGCGCTGCGCGGCTCTGAGAAGGGCCGGCTGGCCTACCTGGGCGCCAAGGGCAACTACCGCAACAGCAACTACGCCGCGACCATCGCCGCGACGAGCCTGGTCAACGCCAAGACCGACCCCGCCTGGTACGGCCGCGCCCAGCAGCTCAAGGGCATCGTGATGGCCCAGCAGGGCAACTTCCAGGGCGCGGTGGCCCCCTTGCTGACGGCCCAGGCCGCGGTGGGGGACGACCCGGATGCCCTGGACCTGATCAACCTCAACCTGTCCCGGGTCTACTACGCGACCGGCAACTACCCCCGGGCCATCGAGTACGCGGCCAAGGTCCGCCGTGACTCCCAGCTGTGGCCCCAGGCCCAGTTCGAGCGGGCGTGGGCCCACTTCCGGCTCGAGGACATGAACGGCGTGGTGGGCATCCTGCAGACCCACACCACCCCGTACTTCGACAGCTGGTACTTCCCCGAGGCCTTCCTGCTCCGGACCTACGGGCTCTTCCTGCTGTGCAAGTTCCCCGAGGCCTCGACCCAGATCGACAGCTTCCAGGCCCAGTACCAGCCAGTGCACGACCAGCTCCGCGCCGGGCTGGCCAGCCTCGACGAAGCCGGGGCCTTCACCATGGTCGCCGCCTACCGCCGCGGCGAGTCCACGGCGGTACCTTCGCGCCTGCTCGCGCCGTACCGCGCCGACGAGACCTTCGCGTCCGCCGAGCGGGCCGTCACCAGCATCGACGCCGAGCTGGGCAACCTGGGCATGCACAGCAACACCGCCTGGGGAGCTCTCACGCTGTCCGAGCTCCAGGCCCGCCGCGAAGCCCTGGTCACCGGCCAGGGCGCCCGGATCCTCGGTCGGCTTCAGACCCAGGCGACCGACCTGGAGACCATGCTCAACGACACCGAGATCACCAAGCTCGACATGCTGCGGCTCGAGCGCAAGCTCTACGAGCAGGCCTCCCTGACCGGCGAGCTCGAAGACGCCCGCGCCCTCGCCCAGCGCAAGCCGCGCGTCCGGAAGGGCCAGCGCTACTGGCCCTACGACGGCGAGATCTGGGCCGACGAGCTCGGCTACTACCGGGCCACGGTGAAGGCCGAGTGCCCGGCCGGGCTGGCGACCGGGAAGTGAGCTGAGCATGGAGCGCTTCGGCGTCTCCCTGACCGAGGAGCAGGCCCTGCTCCAGGAGCTGGTCCGCGACTTCGCCCGAGAGCGCGTGGCCCCTGGGGCGGCGGCGCGCGACCTGAGCCACGACTTCCCGGCCGAGGTCATCGCCGAAGCCGGCGCCCTGGGCTTGATGGGCGCCAAGGTCCCCGAAGCCCTGGGCGGCCCTGGGGTGGACAGCCTGGGCTACCTGCTGGCCATCGAGGCGCTGGCCGAAGCCGACGCCAGCGTGGCGGTGGTGGCCGCGGCCAGCAACCTGGCGGCCAGCATCCTGGTGAAGCACGCCACCGCCGAGCAGGCCTCTCGCTGGCTGCCACCTCTGTGCGCGGGTGAGCTCGGTCCCCTGGCCTTCTGCCTGAGCGAGCCCGGCTGCGGCTCCGACGCCGCGTCCCTGACCACGACCGCCAGGCCCGACGGCGACGGCTGGCGGCTGACGGGCAGCAAGATGTGGATCACCGCCGGGGCCCACGCTGGCCTGTGCGTGGTCTTCGCCCGGCTGCCGGACACCCGCGGCCCGGAGGGCATCACCTGCTTCCTGGTGCCGGGCGATGCGCCCGGGCTCGAGGTCGGCAAGGAAGAGCGCAAGATGGGCCAGCGGGCCTCGGGCACCGTGGCCTTGCACCTCGACGACTGCCGGGTGGGCCCGGACCAGCTGCTGGGTGCGGCCGGCGGTGGCTACCGCCTGGCCCTCGCCGCCCTGGCCGGCGGTCGCGCGGGCATCGCCGGTCTCTCCATCGGCATCGCCGAGGCCGCCCTGGCCGAGGGCCTGCGGTACGTCGACGAGCGGGAGGCCTTCGGTCGCCCGCTCTCGAAGTTCCAGAACACCCGCTTCGTGCTCGCCGACTGCCGGATGGAGCTCGACGCCGCCTGGCTCCTGGGGCTCCGCGCCGCCCAGCGACTCGACGCCGGCCACCGCGCCGACAGCGAGTGCGCCATGGCCAAGCTCTACGGGTCCGAGGCCTGCGGCCGCATCGTCGACCGGGTGCTCCAGCTGCACGGCGGGTACGGCTACAGCGAGGAGTACGCCATCGAGCGGCTCTACCGCGACGCGCGGGTGCTGAGGATCTACGAGGGCACGAGCGAGATCCAGCGCATGGTCATCGCGCGGGAGCTGTTGGGGCGGTAGCTCGGGTCGAGGGGAGGTCGGGGCGCCGGGCGCTGAGGCGCCGTGGCGGGCCTCGGGCCCCGAGCGGCCCTCGAGGCTAGACCCCCTCGTGGCAGACCAGCCAGTACTCCAGCCGCAGCTTGTCGTCGTCCGTCACCCCGCCCTGGGGGGGCATCGGACTCTCGGTCGCCAGGGTGCGCTCCAGCACCCGGGCCGCCTGGTCCATCGTGTCCTCGTAGGTGTCGAAGATCACGCCCTCCGGCGCCCCGTACCGGTCAGCGGCCTCGCTCGCGTGGCAGGACTGGCAGTTCTCGGTCACGAAGCCGGCGCCGAAGTTGTCCCAGGTGAGCAGGGGCGCGTCGGCACAGAAGCCGGTGTCGTCGGCGGTGCCCGTGTCGCCGGTGGTGCCATCGCTGCAGCCGAGCAGCAGGAGCGCGGGCCAGAGGAGCCGGCTCACTCGTACACCGCGAGGATCGGGTCCACGCCGGGCAGGTGCTCCCCGGGGTCGATGTCGGCCATGGCCACGGACTCCGCGGAGATGAGCGTGCCGCCGCTGCTGACCACCTCACCGCTGACGGTGTCGACGCTCTGGCCGTAGAAGGTGTCGTCGAAGCCGCCGACGACCCGGCCCTCGCTCAGGGGGTTGCCCACCATCAAGACACTGGTGTAGGGCCAGTGGTCCTTGCCGTTGAACTCGTTGAGCAGTGGAGTGCGGCCGAGCTCGCTGAGCACCACGATGACCGTCTCGTCGGCCAGGGTGCCGCCGGTCTGCGAGGGGGTGTCGTCGAGCTGGGCCTGGATCTGGGCCAGGCCGTTGAACAGGTCCTCCCACAGAGGCGACTGCAAGGCGTCGTTGTCGGCGTGGGTGTCCCAGCTCCCCGCCGGGTGGCCCACCGTGACGCAGCGGGAGATGCCCAGCTGCAGGGCCTCGATGGCCACGCTGCCCAGATCGCCCAGGGTCCCGCTGGCCGTGAAGTCCATCACGTACCGCAGGTCCTTCAGGTCCAGGGCCCGCTGCAGGGACTCGTCGAAGTCGCCGGTCAGGCGCCGCTCCAGGTCGCTGCGAGCCGCTGCGGCCCGCGCCGAGGTCCGGCGGGCCAGGTAGCGGTCGACCAATGACTCCGACGGCGAGCGCAGGCGCTCGAGATCGACGTCGCTCACGTCGAGGATGTCCCCGCTGAGCAGGCCCTCGAGCTGGCCGTCGGTGCCTGCCCGAGCCACCGCCACCCCCAGCGAGCCCGGGAAGTTCGGCCCGCCGATGACCAGGTGCGGCAGGGTGTAGCGGTCCCGCTGGTCGTCGCCGAGGATGGTGCCCCAGTCGGGCTCCAGCCCCGAGGTCGCCCCGGTCATCACGATCATCGTGCAGATCTCGTGGGCGATGGAGCGAACCATCACGCCGTTGAGGATGTGCGTCCGGTCGTGGTTGCTCTCCAGGAAGCTGCGCACCCCAGGCCGGTCGCCGTGGTCGACATAGGTGAGGTTGCCCACGGTCGCCAGGTCGGCGTCGGGCTCCATGTCCACGTCGCCGTTGTCGAATTCCGGGGCGAAGACCCGGGTGGTGTCCCAGCCGCCCTGGGCGACCACGAAGAGGAACTTGAGGTCCCCGGGGGCGGCGGTCTGGGCGAGGGCCGAGCGGCCCGGGAGCCCCAGGGTGCCGAGGGCCAGGCTGGAGGCGCCGGCTGCGTGCAGGAAGCTGCGTCGAGTCGTCATGGTTCGGTCCTCAGGTGCGCGTGTTCAGGGCCGGACCGAGTCCGACCGACGAGGCGCAAGCCCAGTGGTCGCGGTCCGGCGAGAGGCGATGTTCGAGACATGCCCGAGCCGGCCGCGGGCGCTGGGCGCCGAGCATCGTCGGTCGGGCGAAGGGAGGCACTGGACACGGGCTCCTCAGTACAGCAGGAAGTCGGGGTCGCGGAACAGGGCACTCAGCACCCCGGCCCAGGCGGCCTGGGTGGAGCGCTCCACTTCGTAGAGCTGGGCCCACAGGTCGAGGTTGGCGCTGACCTCCTCGCCGTCGGTCTCGACCACGGTGCCGAAGAGGGCCTCGTGGAGCAGGACCAGCTGAGCGGCCATCGCGTCGCGGCCGGTCTCCGGGGTCTCGGAGAAGTCGATCGCGGAGAACAGGGTCTTGTCGCCGTCGGTGGTGGCGTCACGTTCCACGACGTAGGCGCTGGCGGCTTCCGCGACCCGCTCCTGCACCAGCAGGATGGTCGCGTTCGGCCCGGTTGCGCTGGCGCTGCCACCGTAGCCGTCGATGCCACCGGCGAGGGTGCGCAGCCCCGGGTCATCGGTGCCGAGCATCGGGTAGCCGCCGTAGGTCCAGTCGAACCCGGTGAGGGCCTCGACCTGGGAGCCCAGCAGCTCCACGGTGGCCATCTTCAGGGGCACGGTGGCGGCGCCGCCCACGTCCTCACCGTCGAGGGCGTAGCGGTAGCGGGGGTCGTCGACGATGGAGCGGAAGAGCGCCCGCAGGGTGAGCCCGCCCTGGAGGAAGGCCTCCCGGTGCACGG
>CAYFPX010000255.1:0-10250 GCA_964344945.1 uncultured Enterobacterales bacterium | reverse complement strand
CGGCCCTGGGCGACCGCCATCACGACCACGCGACTGCCCTCGACCTCGTAGAAGACGACGTAGGGGAAACGCCGAAGGATGAATCGTCGCCATGGCCGACCCTGGCGTACCAGTGGGTAGCGAAGGGGAAGTTCGGCGATCGCCGCGAAGGCCTCAGCCACGGCAAGCACAAAGGCAGTTCCCAGACCGTCTTGCCGAGAGGCGTACCAGTGCGCGGCCTCGTCGAATTCGTCTTCAGCCTCCGGGTGCAGGTGCAACGCCCAGGTCAACGGCCGTCGAGTTCACGGAGGAGGCGTTCACGGACTTCGGGCCAAGGCCGAGCCTCAGCGGTGCCGCGCGCACGCCGCGCTTCGAGTTCTCTCAACCAGGCCTCCTCCCACGCCGGGTCCACTGGACCCTCGACGCTGTTGATCAGCGCATCCGCCAGAGCAAGCCGATCCCCCTCGGGCAGGTCCAGGGCCTCTGCGGTCAGCCTTGGAAGGGGACGTGGCATGCCACGATCGTACTCCAGAAGAGGGCTGCACGCCATCCGTGCCACGGCTCTCCGGGCTGGGACGCTGCCACACTGGTGCCACTTAGACCCGCCCCACCCCCCAAGCTCACCAAGGCCCCCCAAGCCCGTGGGACGTGGGTCGGGATCCACTCTGTGCCGGTCCAGAACCGCCGTGCTCGGACCGCCGTGGCGTGCGGTCCTGGGGGCTCTCTGCACGACTACGTGCCGTTCTACTTAGGCGAGCGCGGGCCGATGCTGCTCAACCTCCACACCGACCGGGTGCCGGGGTACACCGACGGGCAGGCTGCGCTCGCCTACCTGGTGGTCTCGGTCGAGGACGTCGCGGCGGCTGGGTGCGGGTTCGTGTTCTACGACGGGCATGCGCTGGCCTCCTTCTCCAGGGCCTTCGATGACCTGCAGCGGCTCGATCAGCTCGACTGGAAGACCATCGCTGCGCGCAAGTGGAACGACACCGACGACGACCCGGACCGCCAGCGCCGGAAGCAGGCGGAATACCTGGTCCACCGCGAGCTTCCCTGGTCGCTCGTGCGCGGGGTGGCGGTGATGAACGACACGCGCCGCCAGCAGGTCGAGGCCATCTTGGCAAGCTTCCCTTCGGCGCTCCATCGGACCGTGGCTGTCCTGCCGAAGTGGTACTACTGAGATGTCGATGATCCGCACCGCGACCGGCAACCTGCTCCTCTCCGACGCCGAAGCGCTCGTCAACACGGTGAACTGCGTCGGCGTGATGGGCAAGGGCATCGCCCTGCAGTTCAAGGATGCCTGGCCGGAGATGTACAAGGCCTACCGCCACGCCGCGAAGGCCGAGCAAGTGGTCCCTGGCAGGATGCACATCTACGAGACCGGCAAGCTCATCGGGCCTCGGTACATCGTCAACTTCCCCACCAAGCGCCACTGGCGAGCCCGCTCGCGGCTCGCGGACATCGACGCTGGGTTGGTGGACCTGGTGCGGCAGATCGAGCGGCTGGGTATCAAGTCGATCGCCGTACCGCCCCTCGGCGCGGGCAACGGGGGCCTGGACTGGAACGTGGTCCGGCCGCGCATCGTCGCCGCCCTGGAGCCGCTCTGCGACGTCGATGTCCGGTTGTACGAGCCCGGCCCGCCGCCTTCGGCCGAGGAGCGGCCGGTCGGTACGAGGCGTCCCGGGATGACGCCCGCGCGGGCTGTGGTCTTGGCCGCGATGGGCCGCTACGGGATCCTCGACTATGAGCTGACGCAGCTCGAGGTCCAGAAGCTGGCGTACTTCCTCCAGCTTGCAGGAGAGCCCCTGGACCTCCGCTACGAGCGCCATCACTACGGGCCCTACGCCGACCGGCTCTATCACCTGCTCCGGCACATGGAGGGGCACCAGGTCGTCGGGGTGATGGATCGGAGCCCGAGAGCGACCATCCGGCTCCAGCCAGGAGCGCTGGAGGAGGCGGAGCGCTTCCTGGAGGACCGCCCCGAGACGAAGGCCCGCTTCGAGCGTGTCGCGCGGCTCATCGAAGGCTTCGAGACCCCGTTCGGGATGGAGCTCCTTCCTCGCGAGCGTGCACAAGGTGGCAAGCGACGATCCGACGGCCGGGTCGGACACGGAGACCTGTGCGCGGGCCGTGCGGGAGTGGAGTCGCCGCAAGGCGGGCCTGATGCGGCCGCACCACGTCGCCGTCGCGCTGGACCGGCTCGTTGCCCAGGGATGGCTGGCGGAGTCGACGGTCTGAACCTCGGGGACCCTCGCCTACGAGGGCTCGTCAGCCTCGCGGGCGAGTCGGAGCAACTCCTGGAGGTGGTCGGCAGCGAACGCGACAGCCAAGTCGCTCGTGCGATCGCCGCTACTCTCCCAGAACTCGTCGGTCCCCTTCGGGCCGAGCCCGCAGCGGCCCACTGGAGCATCCGGGACGTAGTCCTGCTGGATCTCGAAGACCCACTCACCCTCATCCCTGGTGTGGTCCCAGCGTACGGTCGCCGTGTACGTAGGGTGCCAGATGACGCCGTCGACCTCGGTGTCCTGTGCAACGACAATTAGAATTCCCCACCGACGACAACTAGAATTCCCCATCGGGTTGTCGCCCCAGCGCACCACGCACCGGGGTCCAGAGTTCATTGACTTCAAGTAGTTCTGTCGCGCCGTGACCGGGGCTGTGGGCACCATGGGCAGGCCCACAGGGCCTGTCCAAGCGGCTGTGGGCAAGCCGTCAGGCTTGTCCAAGAGGATGGGCGGCTCGCCGGTCACACTGTGCTTGTGCGGGTCGCCCCTGTGGTCCATCCACCACCGCGCGTGGGCCCGCAGGTGCTCGAGGTCCCGGAAGTCGCGGCCGGCCAGGCAGTTGCCCTCGACGTACTGGAAGCCCTTCTCGACGATCGGCTTCAGCTTCGGACTCCTGGGCGGCAGGGCCCTTGGCCGGAACCTGTAGTGCGTGGCGAAGGCCAGGAACTTGGGGTTGTAGATGTCGCGGCCGCACTCGCGGCCCAGCACCACGACCTTCTGGCGGTCGTAGGCGATCTCGTGCGGGACGCCCTCGAACCGGTCGAAGGCGCGGACGTGCTGCCGGATGAAGGTGAAGAAGTCCTGGCGCAGGGTGAAGTCGATGTACTGCCGTCGGCTGAACGCCAGGGCCAGGCTGAAGCACTGGACCTGCTGCTCGCCGGCGACCGTGAACGGCAGCCTGTACGGCGACCAGTCCTGCTGGCCGTACTTGCCCGGCGGCGCGTCCATCGGCCGGCTGGGCCCCTTCTTCGGCTTCGGCCGGAGCGCACGGACCCGCTCCTTGACGATCGTGTAGCCGCAGCTAGAGGCAGGAGGCGATGCTCGGTGACGCTGTCCTACACTGCCTCGGTGCCGCCCGAGTCTCCCTTCCTCGCCCACCCTCGCTCCGCGTGGATCGCCCACAACGATCTCGCCTTTGCCATTCCCGACGCCTTCCCGGTCAGCCGAGGCCACACGCTCGTCGTGCCTCACAGTCCGGCCCAGACGTGGACCGAGGCGACCCGCGAGGAGCGCATCGCCCTGATGGACCTGGTCGAGGAGGTCCGTGGAATCCTCCAGCGCGTGCACGACCCGGACGGCTTCAACATCGGGATCAACGTGGGGGAGGCCGCCGGCCAGACCGTCATGCACCTCCACGTCCACGTGATCCCCCGCTACGCCGGGGACGTCGAGGAGCCGCGAGGCGGCGTTCGGCACGTCATCCCGGGGCGAGGCCTCTACGACCCCGCCGAGCCCTGGGAGTAGCGGTGTCGGATCAACTCGACGTCGTCGAGCGGGTGCTCCAGCTCCTCCAGGAAGGTCGCCGAAGCTCGACCTACAAGCTGGCCGTCCTCGTTGCGTTGATGGACCTGTGCGTGGAGCGGACCGACGCGCTCGGCTGGCCGCCGACGATGCTCACCACCCGCCAGGTCGCCGAGAAGGTCATCGCCCTCTACTGGCCGCAGGTCAGGCCGTGGGGTGACGCCCGTGCCCTCATGCAGAATCGAGGCCGGCGGAGTCGAATCTTGCGCGCCGTCCTGTCGCTACGGGACCGGGCCACACCCATCCTCGGCGCGGGTGCCGGCATGGCGCGGGTCCGCGCTGCGCTTCCCAAGGAATTCGCTGCCGCCGTCAAAGCGGTCGAGTGGACGTTGATCGACATGCCGCTGCCGAAGCTCCAGCGGGTCGGAGGCCAGGACACGGGCTGGCTCTACCGCATCGGCTGGGATGACGGCCCAGCCCGTGCCACTGAGGCCCGAGTCCGGGAATACCAGGCAGGGGACGGACTGCGCTTCGACAACCGGATCCTGCTGAGGCCCGACGTGGCGATGGCCTTCGTCCGACTGCACGGCCTGCTCCGGCCCTTCGTCGAGCAGGAGTGGACGAGGCAGGTCGCCCAGATCAACCACCTCGATCACGAGCGACTCCACGGCTTTCTGTTCCGGAGGGATCGCGCGAACCTCGGTCCGGTGTGAGGTCCGCTCCTGGATCTGCAGCAGGGAAACTGCTTCTACTGCCAGGCGAGTGTCGCGGCGAGGCAAGCCGAAGTCGACCACTTCCTCCCCTGGGCCAGACACCCCGACGACGCGCTCGACAACCTCGTCGTCGCCCATGGCCGCTGCAACAACGACAAGCGCGACTACCTGGCTGGGATCGGCCACGTCGAACGATGGGTGTCCAGGCGACGCGATCTCGGCCCCGAGCTCGACGAGGTCGCGGCGAGCCTTCAGTGGGAGGTCGGCGACGGACGGGCCCTCGGCGCCGCCCGCGCGCTCTACCTGCGACTCCCGGGCCAGGCCCGCCTGTGGTCCGGCGTTCGGAAGTTCGAGGTGGTGGACATGCCTCGACTGCAGGCCGTCCTCGCGTAGGGAGTTCACGCCCGGCCACCACGATTCCCGTGGACGCCGTGAACGGCGGAACGCCCCTGGACACCAACAGTCGCAACCTCGCGGACACCAGCGACCAGGGGGCCCCCGGACACCAGCCGACTCGAAGGGGGGGTCTCGTCGGGCAGGCGGACAGACTCCGGAAGCTGACCAGCGCGACGAGCGCGGCTCACCGCGGCAGGAGGTTCACGCCAGGCTGTTGCAGAAGCTCACCGGGGGATGAGCCTCCCGCTGATCCTCCTCCCAGAGGCGGAGGACGAGCTCAGCGAGGCGATGCACTGGCACGAGGAGCGTCGACCGGGCCTCGGACACGAACTCCTGGGCGTCGTCCACCAGACGCTGGCCCAAGTCCGTCAAACGGCCGACGCGGGGCGGCGGGGCCAGGCCCTATGCTCGGCCCCAGCCCCCACGGATCGAATGCTCCCCGAGACCCAAGAGCTCCTGAACCGGCTGGCCCGGGATCCGGACTACGCCCGGACCTTCTTCGAGGACCCCGCGGAGGGTCTGGCGGGGCTCGATCTCCCCGACGCCGAGCGCGAGGCGCTGGCCCGCCTGAGCCCGGAGACGGTGCGGTACCTGGCCGACGGCGCCGACCTGGAGCCCGACAGGGCCGCGGAGCACCCCGGCAGCCTCGCCGGGCTGGCCGGCCCCACCGCCGCCATCGCGCTGTGGGGCTGCGTGGCCTACGTCCTGCTCTGGCTGGTCGCGACCGGCTCGCTGTGAACGCGCCCGCGCCGGACGGGCTCGGCCACCAGGAGCCCACCAGGCCCCGCCGAGTGCCTCGCCGGCGCCGCCCGGGCCACCTGAACCGCATCCGGCTGGGGGTGCTGGCGCTGGTGATGCTCGCCATCGCGCTCCACCTGATCGGCTGGTACCACTGGGGATGGCAGAGCTACGGCAAGCTGAGCTTCAGCGGCTGGACGTCGCTGATGGTCGGGCACCTGAACATGGCCGCGGTGTTCTGCCTGGTGCTGACCGTGTCGCTTGTGTTCGTAGGGCGACTCTTCTGTGGCTACGGCTGCAAGCTCTCGGCCTTCCAGGATCTGACCGAGTGGGTCTACGACCGCATCGGCTTCCGACCGACGCTGGTGCACACCCGGGCTCGCACGGTCCGATTGTTCATCTACGTTCCCTACCTGCTGCCGGTCCTCTACACCTGGCAGGAGGTCGGGCTGAGCACCGCCCAGGTGGACCTGGCCGCGGTGGAGCCGTGGACCGACGACATCCCCCAGACCGTGCTCACATCGGTCTTCTACTTCGCCAGCATCACCTTCGGCCTGACAGCCTTGTTCGGACGCCGCGCCTTCTGCCGGCTGGTGTGTCCCTTCGCCCTGTTCTTCCAGCTGTTCGAGGGGCTGCCGTGGGTCCCGCGGATCCGGCAGGTCGGGCGGTGCATCGGCTGCGACGTCTGCGTTCGGTCCTGCCCGATGGGCATCTCGGTGACCAACGAAGTGCTGAGAACCGGCGCGGTGAGGGACCCGGAGTGCATCCGCTGCATGGTCTGCGTGGACGTCTGTCCGGTGAAGGCCCTGCGCTACAAGGCCCGCCCGGCTGCTTGCCCGGTCCAGGAACCCGACCTGCCGGTGGTGGTCCGGGAGAGCGCCTTCCCGGTCTGGTTCGACGCGGTCCTGGCCACCCTCGCGGTGATCGCCGGGGTCTGGGCGGCCACCCGGGTGAGCGGCTTCCACGTGTTCCTCGGTGCGTCCTGGGGTCTCATCGCCGGCATGCTCGGCTGGACCGCGGTGCGCCGCTTCCTCTCGGTCCAGGAGAGCCCATGAACTCCGTCGTCCAGGCCCTGTGGCGCCACCGGCGTCGCTGGCTGCCGCCGCTCGTGCTGGTGCTGGTGCTGGTAGTCACCTTCCTGCTGGTGCCCAAGGCCGCCGCGCCCTTCATCTATCAGTTCTTCTGATCCCCCAGGAGTGCGGCCAGGGTCGGGTGGAGCCCGGCCAGCCTCGCGCGCACCTCAGGGTCGGTGGGCAAGGGCGCCCCGTCGACCCCGGCCACCGCGTCGGCCACAGCCAGGACACCCAGGGCGTCGGGGTTGCCGGGCTCATGGATCAGGACAGCCCGGGCCTGATGGCGGGCCTGCTCCAAGCGGTGTGTCGGGTCGTGGGACCGAACGCAGGCCCACTGCAGCCAGCCCCGGGCGACCCGCAGGCGGGCCTCCCGTTCCTCCGGGGCGGACAAGGGCAGGGCCACGACGGGGCCGGTGTGGCCCGGCGCGACCAGGCCGGCGCTCGCCAGCCCGCCGAGCAGCGAGGTAGCCAGCCGGACCGAGGCGCCGGGAGTGGGGTGCACCCAGTCGTGAAAGTGGTCCGGGCCCAGGACCGGGTCGTCGCCCCGGATCGCGTGTTCGGCATCGACCAGCACCGCCTGGTGCTCGCCGGCGACCCGTCGGATCACGTCATTCACGGCGCTGGTCGCCCGGAAGGGCAGGCCGTCGTGGTCCGCGGCGGCCCGGAGGGGGACTCCGGCGTCTGCGCCCCGGTCGAGCCGGGCCTGGCCCACCTGCCAGGCCAGGTCGGCCGAGGTGGGACTGGCCGCCCAGCGCGCTTCGGCCAGAGCCGGGTCCGGCCGGGCCAGCAAGGCAGGGTCGCCCGCGGTGCTCCAGGACGGATCGAACCCCGCCAGGTTGCCGGCCTGGGTCGCCAGGACCACCGGCAGCCCGTCCCGCTGGGCCAGCGCGACCATGCGGCTCAGGTTGGTCTCGAGCTGGTCCAGCACGGCCCGGGCGTGCTCCGGGCCGCCGTAGCCCGGGGGTCCGACCCAGCCGGGCGAGCTGGTCGCCCGGGGAGCGAGCACCGCCGCTGCCCGGTAGAGCGCCCAGCGCCACAGGCCCGGGTGGAACCGCGACGGAGCGCTCATGTACTCGTTGTGGCCGTCGTAGATGACCAGGCCGTCCAGGTCCCAGTCCAGGGCACGGCGGAGGAGCCTCAGGCTGTCTTCGCTGGTGCCGCCGTTGACGCCCAGGTTGACCAGCTCGTAGGTGTCCGGGGCCGCGGCGTCCAGGGTGGCCTGGATCACGCCGGCGAAGCCGTGCCGAGCTCGGGTGAGCGGCGCGCGGCCTGTGGGGCGCTCGGGGTAGCCGAAGCTCGATGAGCCGCCCAACAGGGCAATCCTCGTGATGTCGGGGCCGGCCACCGCGGGAAACTGCACCGGGGCGAAGGACTGGCAGGCAAACCGCACCTGGCCGGCGTGTTCGTCGACCCGGTACCAGTCCGGAGAGACCCCCCAGCGCACCCGATCCGCGTAGAGCTCGAGACCGACCACAGCGATCGCACCGACGAGGAGCGTCAGGAGCAGCTGGGCGAGGCAGCCCGGGGGGTGAGGACGGGGCACGGCGTGGCTCCGGGATGAGGGGAGCGTACGGCTTGCCCGAGGCGATCAGCCCGGGTG
This sequence comes from uncultured Enterobacterales bacterium, assembly GCA_964344945.1. GTDB lineage: Bacteria > Myxococcota_A > UBA796 > UBA796 > CAJQPC01 > CAYFPX01. Next base: position 2,008 of record CAYFPX010000255.1, on the reverse strand, counting down.
CGCCTCGAGCTCTCCGAAGGACCCGCTCAGCCAGTCCTCGAGGGTCAGGTCGTGGAGGGCCTGTGCGAGCTCTTCGTCGGTCCACTCTCGGCCGCGTGCCTCGCCTTCGACGGCCATGCGGATCCGGAGGGCACACTGGGCGTGGATGGCTTCGTGCCGTCCGATGTCCGCTGCCAGGAAGCGCCCGAGCGCCTCGACGGCGGGGGGCCAGCTCTCGGCGAGGTCGTGCTCGACCATCGCGTGCAGCAGTCCGTGGGCCCGCAAGGACATGGGCATGGTGTGGGGTTCGTCCAGCTCGTGGTGTTCGATGATCTCGGCGAGCTGGTCGTCAGCACTCAGCGCCCGCCATCGCTCCGGATCGGGCGCGACGTCGGCGTTGTAGAGGAAGTCCGTCTCCGCCAGCAGGGGAAACCCGAGCGCCGCTCGGAGGAACCTCGCAGCCTCGAGACCCAGGGCATCTGGCAGGATCGCCCAGACCTCGGCCCGGCGACCCGCGGCCACGGCCGCGCGCGGGCTGAGCCCATCCAGGGCCGGTACCGACAGGTCGAGCCAGTGTCCCGCAAGCCCATGGGTCAGATCCGCTGGGTCCCGCCCCTCCTCCACCGTCTGGTAGCTCGAGTCCATCATCAACTCTCGCCCCTCCGGATCGGAAGGCGGTCGGTGGACCCGCTCCTCGGTCACGACCAGCTCCTGGCCGGTGCGCGCCTGCCAGACCTGCTGGAGAGCCTCCAGCCGCTCCCGGCTGTTCAGCTCGAGCTCAGTGCGATCTTCTTCCTTGTGGAAGGTCGCCAGGACCAGGGGCCCTGCCAGGGAAGGCACGACCGGACCGAGCCAGACGACACTGTCCTCGTCGATGGCCACGTCGTCCCAGAGGCCGACCGAGCTCACCAGACCCGGCCAGTCCAGGCCGACTTCACAGGTCAGCAACACGATGTCGTGGCGATCGTGGTTGACCAGGCGCGGCGGCTTCGCGGCCTCATGGAGGGCCTCGATGGTCGGCCGCATCCGCCTGCGGGATCCGGTTGGCCAGTCGGTCCCCTCTTGCGGCAGGAGAGCCTGGACGACGGGCAGGCAGGCCGACCTTGCCAGTCTTCGGGCCGTGCCCTCGAGCTCCAGTCCTCCTTCGAACGGCTGGAGTACCGCCACCAGCCAGTCCCCCGGATCGACCACCCACGACATCGACTCTTCTCGCACCTCGTGGCGCAGGCCCGTGACCACATCGTCCAGGACCAGTCCTGTACCCACGCGAACGTCGTGGACTTCGCAGACCGTGAACCAACACGCATCCCAGGCCTCGAACAGCAGGCGGTCCAGGCGAGACCAGTGCCTCCGGGTGGCCCGGAAGCGGTTGATCAGGGAGCTTCCCCGCTCCGGCATGACGACCAGCGCGAAGGCGATCGCCTGACCGATCAGGACCTCGTCCGGATCCGCCGCACCGATCCAGCAGCGCATGTTGGCCTCGAGCTCCGGGGCGTGGTGGCGCGCGGCCCACTCGGAGGCCAGGTCTCGGAGCCGGTGCGTGCGCTCGATGCGGTGGCTTCGCTGGTCCATGAGGCGATGGGTATCCGACCGCAGGCGGTGGCGCATCCGCTGACGGATCTGAACCCTCTACGCCCCCCAGGATCTGTCTGCACTGCAGGCACTCTTCGACAGGGTCGAGCTCGCCCTCGTGGGCGCCCTGGCCCTCGAGCCGCCCCCCTACCGTGCGTGTTCCTGCTGAAAGTCGCCTCCTTCCGAGTGCGGCCTCACGAACGCAAGAAGGACCTCGGCGACCTCACCCACATCATGGAGGCGATCCTCCACGACGAGGACGATCGCCGCTACCTCGGACTCGCCACAGACCAGGGACACTACCAGGAAGGTGACAGCGCCTGGCACCTGGGCCACGAGCCTCGGCAGGTGAGCCCACACCCAGCCCCGTTAGTCTCCCCAGGTGCCCCCCCACCCCACCCTCATCGGCCAGGTCCTCAGCAACCAATTCCGCATCCAGCGCCAGCTCGGCGCCGGC
>CAYFPX010000254.1:9319-10274 GCA_964344945.1 uncultured Enterobacterales bacterium | reverse complement strand
AGTTCGTGGCGCGGTGGGCGCTCGGGGGGGAGCATGCACGTGGCGCCCTACACGGTCGGGCTCGGAGTGGATTGGGAGGAGAGGGTCGTCGGGCTCCGGAAGAAGCACGAGCCTTCGGCTTGCGCGCCGCCACCTGCGGCAAGCGAAGGCCGCGCCGCAGGCGGGACGACGGACGATCAGGCGCGGCCGAGCGGGTCTTCCCATGAGACGCCCGTCCAGCCAAGGCCCCCCGTCTCCCAGCAACCAGCCCAGGTCACCGCCAGTCCCGGTGAACCCAGTCCCAGGCATCGCCGCTCGAACCCGGGTTGGTGGCCCCCAAGTCCCTACAAGGTCCTATGGCCGAACCGTCGAAGCACCCTGCTCACAGCTCACCGTCACGTCGTGGACCTGGACGTTGGACTTCATCACGCTGCCATCGGCATCCCGAAACCCGGTGAGCGGCATCCGGTCTTTCTGGGCCGAGCCCAGAGCGTGCAGGAAGTCGTGCCAGGTGTCGTTCACCGTGACCTTGCAGGCGGTGATGCTGTTCATGCCGTCGTTGTGGACCGTGAGGACGCGGGCAGCGGCGAAGCCGCCGGAGACGGTGACGCGGATGCGTAGGTTCGGGGGGTCGGTAGGGGGTGTGGGCTCGCCGGTCCCCAGCCGGACCCGCCGGTCCCCAGCCAGGGCCACCGACCCCTGCTCCGCCTGAACCAGCGCTGTCGTCACCGGCCCCGAGATGCTGCCATCACAGGTGGACAACGCCAGCTCCGCCATCGCCTGGGCCGGCACCGCCTCGGCCCGGCACACCAGCGAGCCGTTCACGATCACCAGGACCCCGTCCCAGTCCCCGTCGCTGTCGTTGTACAGCCACAGGCGACGGTCGGCCTCGGGGCCGCTGATCTCGGCGTGTCCCACCAGGTCCGCGGCCTGGGCGAGTCCGATCCAGGCAGCGAAGGGGAGCAGCAGGTGGGTC
>CAYFPX010000254.1:0-9309 GCA_964344945.1 uncultured Enterobacterales bacterium | reverse complement strand
GGTCATCCGGTCCTCCGGCGAGCGGGGTGCGTATCCCGCCCTTCTTCCAGACACCGGAGCACCCGGGTCTCGCCACCCCCTCAGACTCTGGACCCCGCCAGCCGATCCACCGGACATGACCCCGCTCCGGCCCCTGCTGCTCGCCTGCCAGGCCACCGAATCGGCCTCCGCGGATCCGCTCGTGTTCGAAGCCCAGGCCCACTGCCTCGACCTGTCCCTGAGCCCCCTGGAGGCCATGCCCACCGTGCTCGAGGTGCGGTGGTCCGGCGAGCTCACGGGGGACGTGCTGTACCACGACGGCGAAGCGCTCCGGCGCACCACGCCGACCCAGGAGGTCGACGAGTGGGTGGCCCACCTGGTGGGGGCCCGACCGGGTGCGCAGGTCTCGGCATGGGTGGAGGGCGACCACGACGGGCAGGCCTTCGGCTCCGAGACCGTGTCCGTCGAGGCGGGCGAGCTGCTGGACGCCGGGCCCGAGCGCGAGATCCGGGACCGCGGGACCGACACCAGCGGCCTGGTGCTGGTCGCCTACGGCCAGGGGGAGGAGGAGGGCGTGATGCTGCTGGACCGCGCCGGGGAGACGGTCTGGCACTGGCAGGCCGGGTACTCCGGCCACGTGGCCAGCGCCCTCTGGACCCCCGAGGGACCCTGGGTGCTCATCGAGGAGAAGACCGAGGACCCCTTCGCCCACCGCCTGGTCCAGCTGGGCCTGGACGGCGAACCCCGTCGGACCATCGTCGCCGCCTACGCCCACCACGACTTCGCCCTGGAGCCCGACGACAGCGTGGTCTGGCTCCAGGCCGCGCCGATGGAGGTGGGCGGCGTCGGCACCGTGTACGGCGACCGGCTCGTGCGCACCGACGCCGAGGGCCACAGCGAGGTGCTGTGGGACGCCTGGCAGACCCTCGACGTCGAGGAGGGCGGCCTCTGGGACCGGTCCTACTACGCAGACGGCCGGGACTGGACCCACGCCAACGGGCTGCACGCCGGCCCCGACGACACCTGGCTCGTGAGCCTGGGGGGGCTCGCCCAGGTCCTGGAGATCGATGGTCTGAGCGGCGACGTGCTCCGGCGCTTCGACGGACTCTCGCCGGACCTGGGCGACGAGGGCTTCAGCTTCCAGCACGGCCCCACCTGGACCGACGACGGCCGGCTGCTCCTGTTCGTGAACCAGGACGCTGACGGCGACGGCAGCTGGGCGGCGGAGTACACCGTGGACGGCGACGAGCTCACACCGGTCTGGCGCTCGGACCGCAGCGAGGACCTGCTCGCCCAGGCCATGGGCCACGCCTGGCGCCTCGACGACGGTGGCACGGTGGTCGACTACGGCCAGCAGGGCGTGGTCGAGGAGCTGGACGCCGACGGCCGACCGCGCTGGGTGGTGGCCTTGGAGGGCGACACCTGGATCAGCCAGGGGCGCCTGGTCGAGGACTACGAGCTGGACTGAGCCGCGTCGGTGCCTTCCTGGGCGGCGACCCGCTTCGTCCAGATCACCAGGTAGACGATCAGCGCGGCCAGCAGCACGACCGAGGCCAGGCGCGGGCGGATGTAGGCCACCTCGGCCGCGCTGCGGTCCAGGCCGAGCATCTCCTGGACCCGACCGATGCACAGGCTGATGCGGCCCATGACCGTGTAGCCGAAGGACGCGCCGAAGCTGAGCATCAGCATCAGGATGCCGAAGCGGCTGACCCACTGCATCGCCGGCTTGTGGGGCGCCGAGAAGTAGAAGTGCAGCAGGCACGCGGCGAGTCCGAGCACCACGATCAGGCCGCTGATCACGCCGCCGCCGTCGGCGTCCCAGCTCCACAGGCCGTGGGCCTGGTAGAGCTCGGCCAGGTTCGGCATCGAGTCGGCCATCTGGGTCATCAGGTTGGCGTTGGCCTCGCCGGTCAGCTTCACCCCGGCATAGGCCGCCACCAGGAAGGCGATGGAGACCCGGGCCAGGTAGCTCAGCTGCTTGTGCAGCTTCAGGAAGAACAGCACCACCAGGGTCAGCGGGACGATCTTGAGGTAGTCGCCGCCCAGGAGCTCATCGATCAGGTTCGGACCGATCACGCCGAAGTACTGCTCGGTGCAGGAGATCCCGATGCTCACGCCCAGGAAGAGGTGCTCGGCGAACTTGTAGACCGGGTTGTCGGCGTAGAGGAAGGAGAAGATCATCAGGGTCAGCGCGAGGCTGATCCAGGCTCCGACCAGGTCGATGGTGGTCAGCTCCATCAGGCCGCGCCTCCCTTCAAGGCGTCCCGCCGGCGCGTCGCGAAGAACGCCACGTTGCCCGCCACGATCAGCAGGATGATGTAGAGGTGCCCCAGGTTCAGCACGTTGATGGCCTGGCTGGCGAGCAGCGTGACGCCCTCGGGGGGGCCGTCGGGGAAGACCAGCTTCTCGTACTGGGCGCTGCCGGGCATGCCGCCGGCGAGACCGAAGAGCTGACCGGCCTTGTAGAAGGGAATGTAGTCCGGGGCCGAGACCGCCGTGCAGGCGCTGGCGATCTCGAGGTTGTACTGGCCCTGGATCTGGAGCACGTACTCCCGGGTGCCCGGGAAGCCCGCGGAGATGTTGACCAGCAGGGCGAAGTCCTTGGCCTGCTTGAAGCCCTGCATCACCGGGATGTCCCCGGTCGGCGTGCCCTTCACGTCGGTGGGGAAGGCCTTGGGAATGTTCGAGCCGACGGCCTTGATCGCCAGCTCCTTGCCCGGCTTGTAGCCCAGGAAGACGTAGTCCTTGCCGTACTCCTTGCCGTGGAGCTCCGCGATCTCGTCGAGGATGGGCAACACCAGTGGGGGCGCGAATTCCCAGAGGGTCAGCACCACCACCTTCACGTCCTGGCGGAAGAGGTGGTGCAGGTTCGCCCGGTAGAAGGGCTCCAGCTCCGGGCGACTGGCCGGGTCGAAGTCGGCGCTGATCAGCACAGTGGCACCGGGCTCGAGGGCCTCGACCCGGTCGTAGAGCTGGAGGACCCGTTGGTCCACGTTGAAGGCGCAGCTCATGGGGAACAGCATCGGGATCACGATGGCCAGGGCCATGCCCAGGAACACCCAGCGCCGGTCCATGCGCTGGAAGGCTTCGAGCCGCTCGACCCAACCCATGATCAGTCCGTCCCCAGGTGCGTGCGCTCGAGGCCCAGGATGACCCGCAGGCCCGTGGCCACGGCGCCGAGCGCGGCACCGATGAAGATCGCTCGCCGGGCCGCGATGTTCGGCACGTCCATGATCCAGTTGACGATCTTCGGCATGTAGTCCCCGATCATCGGCAGGCTCTCACCCAGCGGAACCCGACCGAGCATGACGATGATGGCGGCGCCCAGCAGCAGGCTCGCCTCCAGGTTGCGGGCGCGGAAGGCCCGGAAGGCGGCCGAGGCGATGTAGAAGGCCAGCAGCGAGAACATCGTCGCGTTCAGCGGGATGAACAGGTAGTCGTAGACCCACTTGTAGACCGTGCCGTCGTCGTACCGGGTGGCGCCCTCGACCCCGCCGACCACCAGCATGGCGAACAGGCTCACCAGCATCACGAGCTTGTAGCCCCAGTCCTCTTCCCGCTTCATCACCTTGGGCAGGTTGATCTGGACCAGGTTGAGGATGCCCAGCAGGTACGCCGCACCCGCGAGGATCAAGCCCCAGATCTTCAGCTCGTCGGTGAGCTCGACGTACCACCAGTGCGGGATGAAGAACTCGCCGATCATGATCATGCCGACCACGAACGTGAGCACCAGGGGGACCGTTCTCCGCATCGCTGCCGCCTACTCCGTGATCCGGAAGAACTCGACCATGTGGTCCATGCCGAAGCTGGCCATCACGGTCCCGATGATCAGGCAGACCACGCAGTAGACCTTGATGTAGTCGCTGGCCTTGAGCGACGACACCAGGCGCGGGTCGCGGGAGAGGTAGGCGCTGACGGCGAACAGCTCCTCGCCGATCAGGGTGTAGTCGCAGGCCGCGACGAAGAACGGCAGCTGGGTGGCCTCGGCGGTGCCGGCGATCTGGATGGACCGGTTCAGGAAGCCGGTCTCGGCCAGGATCAGCGACTCGGCGAAGAACCGGCCCAGGTAGATGTTCGTGGCCGGCTGCTCCCGCAGGATGATGCCGTTGGTGCCCGCGCAGAACGCGAATTGCTCGGAGCTGATGAAGCGGGTGTTCGCCGGGTTGTAGGCGTCGGGGTGGCCGGCCTGGAAGAAGCCCGCGCGGACCACTTCGTCGGCGACCTCGCGCACGATGGGGATGCAGCAGGACACGATGATGTCCGACTGGTACTCCGCGACGGTCTCCGCCACCTGGCCCAGGATCAGGACACTGGCGATGGTCTGGATGTCCTGCAGCTCGTCGATGCCCGGCACGTAGAGCACCGGCTTGCCCATCTCCGTGGCCCGGCCGATGCCCTCCTCGATGGCGTCGATGCCCGGGATGCGACGGATGAAGATCTCGTCGCCCTTCCGCGCCCGGTCCGTGAAGAACATCATCAGCGCACCGACCGCGATGATCATGAAGAGCAGGTGCAGCTGGCCGGCGCCGGTGGCGAGCCAGCTGGCCTCGGTGAAGCCCGTGGACGGGGCCGACACGGTGCCAGCGAGGAGCGCCGACACGTAGGCGGCCTTGGCGATCGCGGCGGCCTCCGGGTCGTCGGCGTTCTCCAGGGCAGGGGAGTGGGCGCTCAGGGTGGCGATCCGGTAGACGTAGCTGTCGAGGGGCGGATCCTCGCGGGGTTCGGTGGAGACCTTGTCGCTGTAGCTGCGGGTGCTCACCGGCAGGCCGTTGGCGGCCAGGGTCCAGGGCCCCGACTCGTCCGGCGCCCGCAAGACGGCGTACCCGGTGGTCCGACCGTCGTCGTCCGCGGCCTCCCAGCCCAGCTCCAGGTTCAGTCCCGAGCCGTTCTCGGGCGCCACCACCACCAGCCCCGTCACCGGCTCCGGCGGCACGGGCTCGGGCGCCACGGGCGGGGGCGGCTGGGCCGGCGCGTCCGCGGGCGGATCCACCAGAGGCAGGTCCTCGGCGGCCGCCGGACCCACCAGCAGCCACAGCCACAGCACCTGGAGCAGCGCCGTCATCGCTCGATGACCTCGACATTGGCCCGGGGCAGGATCACCGCCACGCCGTCGCCGAAGTCCACGCCCATCACCCGGGTCCTGGACCCGCTCTCCAGCACCGTCGGCGCCACCGGCAGGCTGACCACGGCGCCGATGCGGCCGAAGTGGGGGGTGCGGATGCCGCGGACCTGGTCGCCCAGGCCGATGCCCTTGGGCTCCGGCGGGGCCACGGCGGTGGTCGGCACCTCCTCGTCGTCGAAGGTGACCACCACCTCCGGCCGGATCACGCCGGCCCGGATCTGGGTGGCGCCGTTGATGCTCGCCCGGCGGCCCTCCTTGCTCTTGAGCAGCTCGAAGGTGGCGGGGGCCATCTGGATCTGGCCGAAGCCCTCGGTCACCACCAGGGTCAGGCCCAGATCCTCGCCGCCGGTGATCGCCACGCCGACCTCGTACCCGAGCAGCTCCTTGATGTCGTCGTAGTCGAAGCCCCCGACCACGATGCCCGCCGCGCGGACCTCGACCGCCCGCCGCAGGCCACCCAGGGTGATGTAGGCCCCGCCCACGATCACCTTGCCGGCCATCTGCTGGGTGATGCCGCTCGCGTCGAGCACCTCGGAGGGGTCGCCGACGGCCATCGCCAGAGGGGCCTTGACTTCGCCCCCCAGGCCGAAGATGCCCTGGACCAGGGTGGCCGCGGCCTGGATCAGGCAGCCCTCGCCGGGCACCACCTCGACCACCTTGCCCTGGATGTAGGCGTCGATCTGCACTGGGATGGGGTCGGCCTGGAAGATGACCTGGCCCGTCACGGAGCTCACGGACTCGATGGTCCCGGTGACCATGGCCGTGGCCTCGGACTTGAACAGCCCGAAGAACCCCGGGGTCCGGCCGATGACCTCGCCCTGGGTGACCCGCTCTCCAGGCCCCTTGAGCAGGCACTCCCCGAGCTGGCCCGGGCCGATGCCCAGCTGGTTCGCCACGTTGATCGGGAAGACCTTGCCGGGCAGCTCGGTGCGGGCCACCACCTGGTCCGCGGTGACCTGGTCTCCGACGGCGACCAGCACCTCGCCCTCCATGGGCAGGCGGCGGTCCTTGAGCACCAGGGTGTGCTCCTTGACCTTCAGGCCGGGGGTGAAGATCGCGGCCATCAGGTCTCGTACTCCCCGAGATCCCGGACCCAGCGCTCGAGCAGGGGCACCCGGGACGCCGGGTCCTCCGGGAGCTGGATGGGCCGGCCGCGGGTGTCGACCACGATGCCGACCTCGCCTCCGCGCAGGGTCCGCTGGAGGGGCTTGCCGGGCCCGGCGCCCACGTCGAGCTGGCGCTGCAGCGGGGTGATGGTCGCCGGGACCTCGTCGTCGTGGGAGCAGGCCCAGACCTTCAGGTCTTCGACGCCCAGGGTCTCGTCGAGCTCCTGGCCGCCGGGCAGGCGGGCCTGGAGGCGAAGCAGGGGCTTCTTCGGGTTGAAGGGGCCGATCGGGGCCACGCAGGTGCCCAGGTAGATGATGCAGTCCTTCTCGAAGACCTCGGTGGCGGCGGCTTCGTGGATGGCCGAGAGCACGCCCAGGTGGGGCATCATGAAGATGCTGTCGACCGCGAGCTCGGTGACGCCTTCGGGGGCGAAGGCGTCGATCATCATGCGCATCGACTGGACCCGCCGGGGGGCGTGGCTGAGCACGCCGCCGCTGCCCACCACCAGGTCCAGGTCCATCATCTTCACCAGGCTCTCGCCGCCGCCGGACTGGCGGAAGGCGTCGGCGATGGTGCGCTCCTGCTGCACGCCCTTGAGGGCGACGGCGAATTCCTTGTGCTGGATGAACGCCAGGCGCAGGGCCTCTCGGGCGATGGCCTGCTCGACCTTCAGCTCGTCGAGGGTCTGGGGGATGGTGGTCGGCCGGATCATCTTGTTGCCGATCCGGTTGCGCAGGCCCTTCTCGTCGATCCCGTAGGGCACCCACCGCAGGATGCTCGGCAGGCCGGCCTCGGCGAGCACGTTGCTGACCGAGTAGCTCATGCCCAGGTTGGCGGAGACCGTGCGGTTGAAGGTGCCGCCGAAGACGCTGAAGACGTCGGTCGTGGCGCCGCCGATGTCGACCCCCAGCACGTTGATGCCGCGCTGGCGGGCGATGGCCTGCATGATGTTCCCGACCGCGCCGGGGGTCGGCATGATGGGCGCATCGGCCCAGCCCATGAGCTTGTCGTAGCCCGGGGCCTGGGCCATGACGTGCTCCATGAACAGGTCGTGGATCTTGTCCCGAGCGGGGCCCAGGTCCTCCGACTCCATGACCGGGCGGACGTTGTCCACCACCTGCAGATCGCTGACCGGGCCCAGCAGCGCGGTGATGTCGTCGGTGATGTGCTGGTTGCCGGCGTAGATGATCGGCAGGTTGAAGCCACCGCCCAGCCGGGTCCGGGGCCGCGCGGCCTTGAGCATCTCCGCCAGGGCCACCACGTGCTTGCGGGTGCCGCCGTCGATGCCGCCGGCGAGCAGGATCATGTCCGGCCGGAGCTGGCGGATCCGCTCGATCTGCTCGTGGGCCTTGCGGCGGTCGTTGGTGGCGAAGGTGTCCATGACGATGGCGCCAGCGCCCAGGGCGGCCCGCATCGCGGACTCGGCGGTCATCGACCGCACCACGCCGCCGACCACCAGCTGCAGGCCGCCGCCGGCGGAGCTGGTGGAGATGTAGATGTCGACCCCCTGGCCGTCCACCTCGGGGCTCTGGATGCCCTGGCCGTCATCGCGCACGAGCCTGCGGCCGCTGAGCTCCTGGACCTCGGTCGCCGCGTTGAGCACGCCGCGGGTGACGTCTTCGAAGGGCGCCTCGACCGTGGTGGGGGACTCACCGCGGAAGGTCTGGCGCCACTCGCCGTCGACCCGCTCGATCAGGATCGCCTTGGTGGTGGTGCTGCCACAGTCCGTGGCCAGGACCGAGCGCAGCTCCGCCATCAGGAGGGGTGCTCCCGGTCGGCCTGTTCGATCGCTTCGAGCAGGACGTCGAGGCCACGACGGTCCTCGAGCAACCGAGCGAGCTGGTCCCAGTCCTCGCTGGAGAGGAAGGCGGCGATCGACGGCGACAGCACGTGCATGAACTGACTGCCTGCGAAGGACAGCGGGCGGAGGGACTCCAGGGCGAGGATCGCCGGAACCGTGAGGTGGAACCGTACGACGAAGCGCGCGACACGGTCCACCGCCGCCGCCTGGGCGTCGGTCACCTCGAGCGGTGGGCGGCTCAACCCAGGTGCTCCTGGAGCAGTGCGGCCACGGGATCCTGCCGACCGGGACAGTGCAGCCGCACGGTGCGCCGGCGCCGCAACAGCGCCCGGGACCCCTGGCCGTGCAGCACGAAGCCGTCCTCGGCGGGGCTCCAGCGCTCGAGGCCGCTCCAGCGGACCCGGCGGTTCCACAGCGCCCGGGCGATGTGCACGCCGTCGGCGTCGAGGCGGTAGCGCGTCGGCAGCAGGACCTCGGCCGTGGCCCCGACGAGCAGCACCGCCCCCACCGGGGCCATCAGCGGGTCCACCAGGAGCACGACGGCCACCGTCACGCCGATCACGCCCGCGGCCAGCGCGGCGCGGCGGGGGTCCCTCCGGGCGGGCCAGTCGGACCAGCTCAGCTCAGGGGGCACCGGTCAGACCTTCCAGCGGCTTGCCGGTGAAGGCCTTGGGCACCGGGACGCCCAGCCAGTCCAGGACCGTGGGCGCGACGTCGAGCACGCTGCCGTCCGGGGGCCTGGCGCCCGGTGCGATGCCGGGGCCGGTGGCGAAGAGCAACCCGGGGGTGTCCATCCCGTGGCCCCCGGACCGGCGCTTGAAGTCCAGCATGGCGTCGTCGAGCACGTCGTCGCCGTACTCCAGCAGCGGGCCCACGCCGACCTCGTTGAACACCACGACCAGGTCGCCGGTCTCGCCCTGCCGGGGGGCCTCGAAGCGGAACACCGGTGTGAGGGTGCCGGCGTACCGGAAGGCCTCCAGCTCGGTCTTCAGCGCCTCGATCAGCGCGTCCTTGTCCCCGGGCTTCACCCGGCCCTTGGCCTCCCGGCCCTTCAGGTTCACCCGGACCTGCTTGCGGGGGTCGCTGTCGGGCGTGCCGTCCACGTAGAGGCGGGTCTTGCGCCACTCCGGCTTGCCCCCGTACATCGCCAGGTGGCCCAGGTGCTGGAGCACCGGCCACAGCCGACACTTGAGGTGGGTCTGCTCGGAGATGCCCTTGAAGCCGTGTGCCGAGAGCACCATCACCGAGGTCTGGGGCCCCGCCAGCCCGACCAGCTCGCCCACCGCAGCGTCCACGGCGA
>CAYFPX010000253.1:0-10314 GCA_964344945.1 uncultured Enterobacterales bacterium | reverse complement strand
GTCTCCCAGCGACACCCGGGCAACCGGTGGTCGACCGAGGAGAGCAATCCTCGGACTGCTCTTTGACGTCACGAACCCCAAGAAGGAAGGCGAAGGCCTCCTCGGCGGAACGACCCCTGTAGTGGGGGAAGGAAGGCCGGAGAGAAGCATCGTCACCTCCGGACCTCGGACAGACCCTCGAAGGGCCGCGCACAGCTTGCTGGGCGGGGCGGCGGAGAGGGGGATCAGCTGGGTCGGCGAGCGCGGAGCCACACGTGAGAGCGGGTGGGGAAGCGGGAGCGGGCACGGACAGCGAGGCCCGGGGAAAGGCCTTGAAGTGGAACAAAGCCCAGGGGAGGAACGGGCGCAGGTGGACCGGCAACGGGCCACGGGCGCAACGGACTCGCCGGTGGAGCAAGGCCCTGGAGTCGAGCGGTCGCGGAGAAGCGTCCAGAAAGGTCGTCTGTCACAGGACGGCACGGAAGGAAGCGGACACGAGGCGGTGAACGACAGGAGGGCAACGGTCCTGGTGAAGGGAGGCGACGTCGCAAGACGGAGCAGCCCGGTGACAGGATGCGGCTACCGGGGAGGGGAAGCCTTCGGAGGGTGTGAAGCGCGTCGCGCGGCACACGCCAGGTCGTCCCAGCCAGACTCGCAGCGGTGAAAGCCGGTGTGGAGAGGAAGGACGGCGGCGATGGAAACGCGGCGGACCCCATGGCCGGCTCCGAGATGCAACAAGCTCGGGAGTCTGAGCGAGGAGCAAGTCGTCGAGGTGGTGAGAGACCACGAGGACGGAACGTGACTCGGCGTGTGGCAGCGTCGGGCCGAAGGGAAGCGGCAACGCGACCTGGGAGTGGACTCGCACAGGAGCGCTGGTGGAGGGGCACTCAAGGTGAACTGCAGGAGAGGAGGGCCGGCGACGGTCCAAGCGCGAGAGGGGAGTCTCTGAAGGAGAGTGAAGGTCACGCAGGCTGCGGACCTGGAGCGAGAGCGAGCGTGCATGCACGGGCGCAGGAGCTGCAGGGAGGCGGTCGACGGGAAAGCCTCGGAGGTCAGTCCGGAGACGGACCAAGGCCAGGGGGGCAGCGGGAGAGCCAAGGACCCGCGACCCGGTGGACGCAGACCAACTGGTGATGACACGGCAACGGGAAGGCATCGGTCAGCGGCCTGGCAGGCCCCACGGACTCCAGAGAGGCGTGTCCTGGACGGAAACGACCAGGAAGAGCCCACCCGCGTGAAGACTCTGAAGCAGCACCCCACTGGGGATTCGGGTGTCGACCTCGACCCCTCGGATCGAAAGGTCCGGGGGGTCGTGTCGTTTTGGGCGACCCCGTCGTTTTGGGCGACCCCGTCGTCTTGGGCGACCCCGTCGTCTTGGGCGTGCCGCGGTTCTGGCTCAGGCCTCGATCCGCACCCCGGTCAGCTGCTCGCTGACCTGCCAGAGGCGCCGTGCGACCTGGGCGTCTAGAGCCCGCTTCGTGCGGCTGGCGGGCCTCACCGGGCCACGCATCTCGAAGAGCCTCGACGGGCCGTAGTAGCCGGCAGGCCTAGCGCTCGGCGCGGTCGCGGCGAACAGGGTGGGCAGGGCCCCCTCGGGCGGCGTCATCGCGAGCCAGCGATTGAAGAAGCGAGCGCTGGGCGAGTTCGCCTGCAGGTTCGTGGCGGTCCAGCCCGGGTGGGCGGCGGTGACGAGCACCCCGCTGCCCTCGAGGCGCCGCTGGAGCTCCAGGGTGAAGAGCAGGTTGGCCAGCTTGGACTGACCATAGGCGCCCCAGGCCCGGTAGCCCTTCTCGGCGGCCAGGTTGTCGAAGTCGATCCGGCCGCCCCGGTGGGCGATGCTCGACACGTTCACGACCCGGGACCCGGGCGTCTGCTTCAGCCACTCCAGCAGCTGCAGGGTCAGGGCGAAGTGCCCCAGGTGGTTCGTGCCGAATTGCAGCTCGAAGCCGTCGGACGTCTCGCTCTGCGGCGGCACCATCACGCCGGCGTTGTTGATGAGCAGGTCCAGCCGGGAGTGCCGGGCCAGGAAGGACTCGGAGAAGGCCGCCACGCTGGCCAGATCGCTCAGGTCCAGGCTCATGACCTCGACCGGCCCCTCCGGCTTGCTGGTGCGGATGTCCTCGACCGCGGCCGCGGCCCTGGTCGGGTTGCGGCAGGCCAGGACCACGTGGGCTCCACGCAGGGCGAGGCCCCGAGCGGTCTCGAGGCCGATGCCGGAGTTGGCGCCGGTGACAATGGCCACGCGGCCGGTCTGATCGGGGATGTCCTGGAGGGAGAAGGTCGACATGTCAGCAGTCCTCGGGAGGGTCACAGGGAGGCGACGGCCAGGGCGTGACGCCCCTGCCAGAAGGGGGCGACCGACGGCGCGGCCGGGTCGATGACGCCACCGGCGATGGGCGCCGCCAGCGGGACCCCGGCCTCTGCGGCCAGGTCCATCAGCTCGATGATGGGCGCGTCCCAGGCGTGCAAGGCCAGGTTGAAGGTGCCCCAGTGCACGGGGATCATCGTCTCGCCCCGGACCTGTTGGTGGACCTTCACCGCGGCCTCTGGGCCCAGGTGGATGTCGCCCCACAGCGCGTTCCAGGCGCCGACCTCGATCATCGTGGCGTCGAAGGGGCCGAGCTTCTCGCCGATCTCGTCGAAGAAGTCCGCGGGCCCGGTGTCGCCGCTGAACCACACCCGGTGCTCGGGGCCGACCACGGCCCAGCTGGTCCACAGGGTCTTGTTGCGATCCAGCACGCCACGGCCGGAGAAGTGCCGGGCTGGGGTGCTCACCAGGCGCACGCCCTCGACCCGGGCCTCCTCCCACCAGTCGAGCTCATGGATGCGGGCCGGGTCCACGCCCCAGCTCTCCAGGTGGGCACCCACGCCCAGGGGCACGTAGAAGTCCGTGTCCGTCGCCGCGAAGTGCTGGACCGTCGGGTAGTCCAGGTGGTCGTAGTGGTCGTGGGAGATCAGGATCGCGTCCAGGGGCGGCAGGTCCTGGAGCGCCACCGGCGGGGCATGGAAGCGGGCCGGGCCCACCAGGGAGAAGGGGGACGCCCGCTCCCCCCAGACCGGGTCGGTCAGGATCAAGGCGCCGTCGAGCGCGATGAGCATCGAGCTGTGGCCCATCCACGTGATGCGCAGCTCGTCGTCGGCGGTGGGCGCCAGGCTCGTGGGGGTGTCCACGGGCAGGGCTACCTCGGGCTCGACCACCGCGTCGTTGGTGGCGTAGGCCTTGAGCATCTTCCAGGTGTCCGCGAGCCGGACCGTGCCGGTCTCCACGGGGTTCACGAAGCGCTTGCCCTGCCAGCGCGGGGAGGCCTCGATGCGGGCCAGGCGGTCTTCGGTCGCCACCTCTCCGAAGGAGGGCGCTTGGGTGGCGGCGACGCCGGCGACGGGCAGGCTCATGAGCAGGACTCCAGCGAGAAGGAGGGGGCGGAAGGTGAGCATGCGGGAAGGTTGCTCACCAGAAAGTGTCAGTCAAGACATTTTTCTGAGACGACAAAAGTCTTGGCTGACAAATCCGGTCGCGGTGCCTACACTGGGGGCATGGCTGGACTGCGCGAGCGCAAGAAGGAGCGGACCCGGCGAGAGCTGGAGGAGGCCGCCCTGCAGCTCTTCCAGGCCAAGGGCTACGACGAGACCACGGTCGAGGACATCGCCGAGGTGGTCGGCGTCAGCAGCCGGACCTTCTTCCGGTACTACGACAGCAAGGAGGCGGTGCTGTTCGGAGGCTGGCGGGAGAAGCTCGACGGCCTGCGCATGCTCCTGCGGCAGCTGCCCCAGGACCTGGGTCTGCTCGCCGTCGTCCGGCGGCTGTGCGAGACCGTCGCCGACATCGTGGAGGAGGACAAGGACCACCAGCTCTTCGTGAAGCGCATCGTCAGCGCCTCGCCTTCGGCGGGGGCCTACGAGGCCCGGGTGCTGATCCCGGCCTACCAGGAGGCGATGATCGCGGCCCTGTACGAGCGCTCGGGCACCGAACGCGAGCTCGACCCTGCGCCTGCGCTCGCGGCGGCCGTGGCCTTCGCCACCCTGCACGAAGCCAAGCTGCGGTGGATCGCCGACCCGGAGAGCTCCCTGCGGGAGCACCTCGACCGCGCCTTCGGAGCCCTCGAGGGCCTGTTCAGCTGAGCAGCTCGGCCACCCGGCGCTGCAGCATCGGGACCAGCTCCCCCTCGAACCAGGGCTGCTGACCCATCCAGCGCCGGACCCGCCACGACGGGTGGGGCAGGGGCAGGCGCGTGGGCCCATAGGCCTCCCACGCCTGCACGGTCGCTGTCAGCGTGCGCCTCCGCTCGGATCCCAGCACCTGCTTCTGCGCGTACTGCCCGACCAGCAGCGTGAGCTCGACCCGCTCCAGGTGCGCCAGGATGCGGTCGTGCCACAGGGGCGCACACGCCGCCCGCGGCGGCCGGTCGCCGCTCTGCCCCTTGCCCGGGTAGCAGAACCCCATCGGCAGGATGCCGAAGGCGCGGGGATCGTAGAAGGTGGCGTCGTCGACCCCCAGCCAGCCCCGCAGCCTGCGACCCGAGTCGTCGTCCCAGGGCACCCCGCTGGCGTGGACCTTGGACCCCGGCGCCTGGCCGATGATCAGGATCCGGCTGTCGGCGTGCACGGACAGCACGGGTCGGGGGCCGTGAGGCAGGTCGCAGGCGGTGCAGGCGCGGACCTCGCGCAGGAGTCCGTCGAGGACGCTCACACGTCGATGGTCACGATCTTCTTGATCATCATCGCGCCGAACACCTGCAGGGTCAGCATCGCGAAGATCATCACCCAGCCCAGGGCCGTGGTCCACAGCCGCTCGATCAGGCTGTTGTCCATCACCCACAGGATGAACCCGAGCACGAACGGCATGATCACGATGATCACGCCCTGGCTCACGCCCTGGGCGGTCAGGGACTTGATCTTGCCCTCGACCTTCTTCCGCTCGCGGATGGTGTGGGAGATGGTGTCGAAGGTCTCGGACAGGTTGCCGCCGGACTGCCGCAGGATGTTGATCGAGGTGACCATGATCTGCAGGTCTTCGGTGTCGATCCGGGCCTCGAGGTTCAGCAGGGCGTCCTCCATCGGGACGCCGAGGCGCTGCTCGGAGAGCACCAGGCCGATCTCCTCGGAGATGGGGTTGGGCAGCTCCTCCTTGACCATGTCCATGGACTGGACCAGCGACAGACCGGA
This sequence comes from uncultured Enterobacterales bacterium, assembly GCA_964344945.1. GTDB lineage: Bacteria > Myxococcota_A > UBA796 > UBA796 > CAJQPC01 > CAYFPX01. The sequence continues at coordinate 5,172 of CAYFPX010000253.1, read as the reverse complement.
CTTCAGGCCGTTGGACATGAAGGTCAGGGCGTCGAGCATCTGGTCTTCGAACTTCGCGGTCCGGCGGTCCCACATGAACTGGGTCACGATGCGCGGGATGTTGTAGCCGACAGGCAGCCCGAACAGGAACCACTTGAAGACGCCGGTAGGCTTCTCCTGGGGGAAGGCGAAGGGCACCGGGCCGAAGATCAGGGCGAAGCAGATGAACGCCCGCAGGGTCGCGTACCCGGTGCCGGACGGCAGGCCCTGGGTGAGCCACAGGCCCAGGCCCATCATCGCCAGCATGCAGCCCAGGATGGCCAGCACGCAGGCCCGGGCCGACACGGTCATGAACATGCGGTCGAAGGTCTCGACCATCCAGCCGACGTACCCCGCGGTGGCCCGGGAGAACTTCGCGAAGACGAAGGGCGCCGTGTAGATGCCCAGGATGAACCAGGCAAAGATGAACAGCCCGGTGACGATCATGCCCACGGGGTGCATGGTCAGCGGGTGTTCGGCGATCATCGCTTCTGACGCCCTCGCGGCACACCCTGGCGACCCTTGGGCACCGCCGGACCGCCGCGGCCGCTGGGCGAGCCGGGCCGACCCTGGGCGAAGATGCCGCGGGGCAGCTGGATGCCGCGGGCTTCCAGGTCGTGGATGAACTTGGGCACGAAGCCCGTGGTCACGAAGCGACCCTGGACCTTGCCGTCGGCGAGGCCCTGCTGCTTGAACGTGAAGATGTCCTGCAGCGTGATGGTCGGGCCCTCCATGCCGGTCACCTCGGCGATGCCGGTGATCTTGCGGGTGCCGTCGCTCAGGCGGCTCTGCTGGATGATGATGTCGATGGCGCTGGTGACCTGTTCGCGGATCGCCTTGGAGGGCAGGTCCAGGCCGGCGAACATCACCAGGGTCTCCAGCCGCGCCAGGCAGTCCCGGGGGCTGTTGGAGTGGATGGTGGTCAGGGAGCCGTCGTGGCCGGTGTTCATGGCCTGGAGCATGTCCAGGGCCTCGGCGCCACGGCACTCGCCGACGACGATGCGGTCGGGCCGCATCCGCAGGGTGTTCTTGACCAGGTCGCGGATGTGGATCGCGCCCTCGCCCTCGATGTTCGCGGGCCGGGTCTCCAGCCGCACCACGTGGGGCTGCTTGAGCTGGAGCTCGGCGGAGTCCTCGACCGTGACGATGCGCTCGTCGACCGGGATGAAGGAGCTGAGCACGTTCAACAGGGTGGTCTTGCCGGAGCCGGTGCCGCCGGAGATCAGGATGTTCAGGTGGGCTTCGACACAGGCCCGCAGGAAGTCGGCCATCTCGGCGGTGAAGCTGTTGAACCCGACCAGGTCCTTCACCGTGAGCGGCTCGCGGGAGAACTTCCGGATGGTGACGCTGGGGCCGTCGAGGGCCAGGGGCGGGATGATGGCGTTGACGCGGCTGCCGTCCTTGAGGCGGGCGTCGACCATCGGGGACTTCTCGTCGATGCGGCGGCCGATGGGCGCCACGATGCGCTCGATGACGCCCAGCAGCTGGGCGTCGTCGGTGAAGGTGGCGCCGCTGAGCTGCAGCTTGCCGTCCATCTCCACGTAGACCTGGTCCCGGCGGTTCACCATGATCTCGGTGATGCGGTCGTCGGCCAGGAAGTCCTCCAGCGGACCCAGGCCCAGGGCCTCGTCGGCGACCTCCTTCACGATGCGCTTCCGGTCGTTCCGGTCGGTGATGCCGGTGCCGACCTCGTCGAGGATGCGGGCGATGGCCTTGAGCACCCGGTCCCGCAGGGCGGCGTCCCGGTCGTCGTCGCCCAGGTCCTTGTCGAGCTTCTTGAGGTCGATGGTCTCGACCAGGCGCTTGTGGATCAGCATCTTGATCGCCGTGCGCTGGTCGATCTCCTTGTTGCCACGCTGGGCCTTGGAGCCCCGGGCCTTCTGGTACTCCTTGAGCTCCCGGGAGACGTCGGTGCCGCCGACCACGATGCCGCCGCCGCGACCCTCGAGACCGCTGATGCCTTGGGCCCGCGCCACCTGGCCGAGCTTCTCCAGGGTCTTGGTCTCCACCAGCTTGCGGACGAATTCGTCGTAGTTCCGGGACAGGCGGGCCCGGGGCTGATCCAGCACGAAGGGCTTGCCGTCGAAGCCGGCCTTGCGGCACAGCTGCTCGTCTTCCAGCAGGGTGACGAGCACCGACCGGGCGAGCTTCTGGGTGATGAGGTCCAGGGGCGGCCCGACCTGGGTGTCGTAGCGGTTGAGGATGACCTTGATGAGCTCCTTGGGGAAGTGCAGGCGCTGGAGCCGGTCGACGAAGCGCTTGGTGTGGTTCAGCACCAGCAGGTCCGGGGTGCTCATCAGGAAGATGCCGCTGGCCTGCTCGAAGACCTTGACCGTGCCGTCGTGGATGTCTACGCCGCAGTCCACGACGATGTAGTCGCAGATCGGCTTGAGCAGCTCGAGCAGGCGACCGACCACGTTGGCGGTGACGGTGGCCGCGCCCTCCGGGTCCGGGCCCAGGGGCAGGACACCGACCCCCGCCGGGTGGGCCGAGATGTACTGCCTGAGCTGGTTGCTCGAGAGCTTGTCCGCGTAGGGGGCGAAGTCCGCCAGGGTCTTCACCTTGCCCATGGACAGCAGGGTCTGGACGTCGCCGACGCTGTCCCGGTCCAGGTCGAGGATCAGGACCCGCTTGCGGGTCTCCTTGAGGAAGGCCAGCGCGGCGTTGACCGCGAAGCTGGTCTTGCCGACGCCGTCCCTGGCGCCGCCGACGGCGACGATGCGAGGGGCTTGGGCGGTCACGCTACTGGCGGACCTCCTGCAGGTTGAACTGGTCCTTGATCTCCTTGTTCGCCGAGGAGCTGGACTCGTGGATCTGCGGGGTCAGGAACACCAGGAACTGGTTCTTCGACTTCTTGTACTCCTTGTTGGTGTAGAAGTTGAAGATCGCGCCGGTGGTGTCGATCTCGGGGGCCTTGTTGTAGGACACGGCGTCGCCGATGCGCTGCAGGCCGCCGATGGCGATGGACTCGCCGGCCCGGCAGTACTCGCTGGTCACGATCTCCGCCCGGTCCACGGCCTGGAAGCCGTTGGGGGCGACCTGGCCCAGGTCGGTGACGGTGACGTTGATGTCGAGGTCGACGTCGTTGCCCTGGGCGTAGGGGGTGACCTCGAGGCCGATGCCGATCTCCTTGAACTCCACGTGGGAGAAGAAGCCGCTCGACACCAGGTAGGGGTACTCCATGCCGCTGAAGATCTTGGCGGCCTCACCGGACTTCACGCTGACGGTCGGGTTGTCCATGACCCGGGCGTAGCCGCTGGCCCGGGCCCGGTAGAGCCGCGGCAGCAGCGCGGAGACCGTGGCGCTGGCGGAGCCGGTGGTGGCGCCGCCGGCGGGCAGCAGGTCCCGCTGGAAGAACATGTCGATGGGACTGACGTAGAGCGGGGTCCACTCGAAGCCCCAGGCGGTCGAGAGCTCCTTGGCCAGCTGCACGAAGTGCACGATGATCACGACCGTGCTGGTGCGGCCGGGGATGCGCTCCACCTCGCGCACTTCGAGGACGTTGACCACGTTGGCGTAGTAGGCGCGGGCGATGGCTTCGGCTCGGACCGACGCCGCGGAGGAGTGCACGACGCCTTCGAGCAGGATCGTGTTGTTGATCAGCCGGGCCTTGACCCCGGGCACGTCGATGGCGGTCTCGATGAGCCCCGCCTGGAGGCGCTGGGCCACGGGGGACAGGGTCGAGAGGTTCGTGACCAGGCGCTCGCGGTCGGCCAGGTCCTGGACCTTCATCAGCTCGTCGTCGGTGGCGACTTCGCCGTGGATGTAGATCTGGTCGCCGACGATCTCGAAGGTCAGGCCCTCGATGTCGCGCAGGAGCGACGTGACCTTCTCCATGACCTTGCTGAGGTTGGCGGGGATGACCCGGATCTCGAAGTCGTCGCGCAGGACGCCGTCGCGGTCGTAGACGATCATGTTGGTGCTGCCCGGCCGCCGGCCGGAGATCAGGATCTGGTTCTGATCGAACAGCGGGATGATCTTGATGAGGTTCGTGTCGCCGGCGATGTTGCCGAACTTGTACGGGACCTCGACGTAGATCTGGTTCTGGGCGACCACGACCTGGTCGGGGATGTTGTCCTCGTCGGCGAAGCCGTCGACCGGGGCCCACAGGGCGACCACAGCGACCACGGCGACGAGCAGGGCTGCGAGGCGGCCCAGCTGACGACGCATCAGAAGCCTCCAGTGGAGATCACCCGGTACGCCGGCCGCTTGGTGTAGCGGACCCGCTGCGGGATGCCGAGGGTGGTGTGGATGCTGGCGTGCTCGAGCTCGACGTAGCGCTCGGTCTCCCACAGGGACCGCAGGACCAGGCTCAGCTCGCCCAGGCGCTGGGCCAGGATGAGCTTCTGGGCCTCGTGGGGCCGCATGGCCATCGTGACGGTGTTGCCGATGCGGTGCTCTTTCTTGACGGAGCCGCCGGACTCGTCGGCCAGGACCTGGGTGGTCGGGTGACCGATGTCGTCGCCGACGGACAGGACCAGGACCGACTGGAAGAGGGTGACCGTGCGGGTGTCGGCCTTCTCGCCCTGGCCGAAGTCGAAGGTGCCGACGATGTCGACGTAGTTGTAGGGCTTGATGTGCATGCCGACCGCGTTGAACTGGTCGACGGCCATCGCGACCGCGCGGAGCTTCTTGGGCACGTAGAAGGCCAGGCCGGCGTCGTCGGGCTTGACCAGCTTGGTGTAGGAGATCTGCTCGCCCTCGAGGATGGGGTTGGAGCTGATCTGGCTGATGATGTCGTTGACCGAGCTCAGGGCCTTCGGCTGGCGCCACTTCCGGGGCACCTGGATGACCTCGACCATGGTCTCGTCGAGCTTGAAGTCCTCGGGGATGTCCTGGACCGCGACCAGGGTGTCGAGGAGCTCGGACTCGTACAGCAGCCGGGCTTCGCGGTTCGCCACGTAGCGGCACTGTGCGAACGTGGCGAGGCACGCGAGCAGCAGCGCGAAGATGAAGGCCTTCGGGTTCTTCATGCCTGTCCTGATCCGGGTCGGAACGGGGGCCCGAGCCTACCATCCGGGCGTGCTCGGAGCGCGGTGGGCGGTCAGCGCTTGCCGCTGGTGGGCGAGCTCTTGTTCCACTCGATGATGTAGATGGCGTCGCCGTCTTCGCCACCGACCGCGTCCCACCCGGACTCGAATTAGGGACCCAGCC
>CAYFPX010000252.1:0-10489 GCA_964344945.1 uncultured Enterobacterales bacterium | reverse complement strand
CGACTGGTGCATCTACCCGATGTACGACTACGCCCACCCCCTCGAAGACGCGCTGGAAGACGTCACCCACAGCCTGTGCAGCCTGGAATTCCAGGACAACCGCGCCATCTACGACTGGGTCGTCGACCACACCGCGGTGGCCACCAAGCCCCGGCAGTACGAGTTCGCCCGACTGGCCCTGACCTACACCATGATGAGCAAGCGCCGCCTGCTCAAGCTGGTCGAGGAGGGGGTGGTGAGCGGCTGGGACGACCCCCGCATGCCCACCCTGAGCGGTCTGCGCCGTCGGGGGGTGCCACCCGAGGCCATCCGGGCCTTCGTGGAGCGGGTCGGGGTCGCCAAGACCAATTCCGTGGTGGAGGTGGCGCTCTTCGACCACGTGCTGCGGGACGCCCTCAACGACCGGTGCCCACGGCTGATGGGGGTGGTCGACCCGCTGCCGGTCACGGTGACCAATTGGGACGCCGACCGGGTGGACTGGATCGAGGCCGAACTGTGGCCCCGCGACGTCCCCCGCGAGGGCACCCGCGAGGTGCCGTTCACCAAGGAGCTGCTGATCGAGCGCAGCGACTTCGCCGAGGTTCCCCCGAAGGGCTGGCGGCGCCTGGTGCCTGGCGGCGAGGTCCGCCTGCGCCACGGCTACCTCTTCACCTGCACCGAGGTGGTGAAGAGCGGCGACGAGGTCGTCGGCCTGCGCGGGACCATCGACCCGGACAGCCGGGGCGGAAGGGCGCCGGACGGCCGCAAGGTGAAGGGCACCCTGCACTGGGTCAGCGCCACGGAGGGCCTGCCCGCCGAGGTGCGGCTGGTCGGGCCCCTGTTCACCGTCGAGGACCCAGGTGCTCGCGCGGACTGGCAGGACCACGTGAACCCAGACGGCCTCGTGTCGATGGTCTCGGCGCGGGTCGAGCCCGCCCTCCGGGCCCACGAGGGCCGCGTGCAGCTGGAGCGGGTCGGGTACTTCTGGCCCGACCCGGTGGACAGCACCGATCAGGCCCTGGTGCTCAACCGCATCGTGCCGCTGAAGAGCACCTTCGCGCCCAAGGCCAAGGCCGTCGAGCCCGCCGCCGTCAAGCCCGTCGTGAAGCGGGAGGGCGCGACCGAAGGCCGCCGCAAGCGGGTCCGCAAGAGCAAGGAGCTGGTCCTCACGGCCGAGCAGGAGGCGTCTCTGGCCGCGCACACCGCCGCCGGGGTCTCCGAGAAGGCCGGGCGCCTGCTGGTGACCGACGCCGGAGCGGGCGAGCTGTTCGCCGGCGCCACCGCGGCTGGTGCCGACCCGGCGACCACCGGCAAGCTCATCGCCAACGACCTGGCCGGTGCGGCCGACGACCTGGGGGCGGTGCCCTTCGGCGGCGTCGAGCTGGCGGCCCTCGTCGGGCTGCTGACCTCCGGCGAGATCAGCAACCGCATCGCCAAGCAGGTGCTGGGGGTCCTGGTCGCCGAGGGCGGTGACCCCGCCGCCATCATCGAGGCCCGGGGGCTGAAGGCGGTGGCCGACACCGCGACCCTGGGCCCGATGATCGACGCCATCATCGCCGACAACCCGGGCCAGGTCGCGGCGTACCAGGGCGGCAATGCCCGCATGCTGGGCTTCTTCGTGGGCCAGGTGATGCGCCAGACCCAGGGCAAGGCGGACCCGGGAGCGGTCAACCAGCTCCTGCGGGAGAAGCTCGGCTCATCTAAATAGCCTATCTATCTGTATCGAGTAGGCGTCGTCTGCGACGGGGTCATGCGGATCCGCGGGCTGGCACACCTCTTGTAGTGCAGTCCGGGCGCATGGACACCAGCAGCTCGCTCCCCGCCGCGCTCCCCTCCCCGTCCCGGCCCCTGGTCGGCGCCGGTCGGAGGCTGCGGTCCGGGGCTCGGGTCCTGCGCGTCGGGCCATGCTCTTCGTGGGTTCGACTCCCACACTCGATCCAAGCTCGAGTTCCCTGGAAAGGAAACAGCCCCAAGGGCCCCCCCGCGGCTTCGGCCGCACCCCCGTCCGGTGTCGAAGGCGTGCACGCGCCAGGACCCGCGGGTGCCACCCGGCCCACGGTCGGGCTCGGCCCGACCCTGCGCCCCGCTGCTCGCAGCCGGTGCACCGGTCCGCCTGGCTCCCACCGGTCCTGACGTCTGTCGCTGTAGGCACCGGACACCCTCACGGAGGACGCCATGTTCGCCACCTACACCCTGCAGTCCCCGAACTACCTGCTGGTCTCTCGGCACGGTGCTCCCGTGCGCTGGCTCGGCCCCGGCCGTCACCGGCTGTGGGGCTTCGGCTGGAGCGTCGAGGCCGTGGACCTGACCGCGCTGCGGCAGGCGATCACGCCCAGCTGGGTGGACCTGGCGCCGGTCGGCGTGGTCCGGCAGGTCACCGTGACGCCGTTCCAGCGGGCCCTGGTCTACGTGGACGGCGAGCTCCAGCACGTGCTCGAGGCCGGCCGCTACGTCTTCTCCTGCGTCGACCGTGAGCTCGGCGTGGTGACCGTCGACACCCGCGAGCAGGAGCTCAAGGTCGGCGGTCAGGAGGTGATGACGGCCGACATGGTCAGCCTTCGGCTGAACCTGGTCGTGCGGTACCGGGTCGTGGACCCGGTGAAGCTCGTGCACGCGGCCAAGGACTTCTCGGACCTGGTCTACACCCAGGCCCAGGTCGCCGCCCGGCGGGTCGTGGCGGGCTCGGCCCTGGAGCGCCTGCTCAGCGAGCGGAACGCCGCCAGCGCCGAGATGCTCGCGGCGATGGTCGACGTGGCCGCGGACTGGGGTGTCGAGGTCCTGGCCCTGGAGCTGAAGGACCTGGTCCTGCCCGGTGAGCTGAAGAGCATCCTGAACCAGGTGCTCGAGGCCACCAAGCGGGCCGAGGCGAACAAGATCGCCCGGCGTGAGGAGACGGCCGCGATGCGGTCGGCTGCGAACACCGCGCGGCTGCTCGAGGCCAACCCGACGCTCATGCGGCTGCGGGAGCTCGAGGCCCTGAAGGAGCTCGCGAGCGAGGTCGACTCGGTCACGGTGCTGGCCGGGGGCGACGTGAGCGAGAAGCTTCGGTTCTTCACCTAGGCCGAGGCGGCGAGGGGGTGGTCCCCCTCGCCGCCGCTGAGTGGGTCGCAACTTGTCTGAGTGACAAGTTCGGCCCGCCTCACTGGGCTGAGTGGGCCGGAACTTGACACTCAGACAAGTTGCGGGCGAGTCACCTGACGGAATTCCAGCCCGTGCTTCGCCAGGTACTTGCGCAGCCGATCCGCGTCGTTCGTGCTCGAACGCCGCAGCCGCGACCGGGCGAAGAGCGTGCGCCCGGCCTCACTCAGGGTGCGAGATCGCCGGCAGACCCGGATCACCAGCGCCAGCTGCACCGCGTCGAAGGGATCCAGCTCGGCGGCGTCGTCGACCCCGAGCACCTCGGCGCAGAGCTGCTCGTCGCTCGCCTCGCCACCGGGCACCGCCCAGCTGTGGCGCAGGCGACCGATCTCCTCGTCCACCTCCTCGACCGTGATCCGACCCCCCGGAGCCAGGGTCGCCATGCGGGCCACCGCGCTGCCCAGGTCGCGGAAGTTGCGGGACCACGCCGCGCCAGGGCCGGTGGCGAAGCCCAGGAAGCGCTCCCGGGCCTCCTTGTTGAAGGTCACCCGGCGGCGCTCGTCCCGGGCGAAGCGGTCGAGCTCGAAGGCGACGTTGGGCGCGATGTCCTCGGGCCGGTCCCGCAGCGCGGGCAGGGTGAAGGTCCAGGTGTCGATGCGGGCCAGCAGGTCCTCTCGGAAGCGGCCGGCGGCGACCTCGTCCCGCAGATCCCGGTTGGTGCCGGCCACCAGCTGGAAGTCGCTGGAGACCTCGCGGTCCGACCCCAGGGGCAGGAAGCGCTTCTCCTCCAGGGCCCGGAGCAGCATGGCCTGCTCGTCGCCCCCGAGCTCGCCGATCTCGTCCAGGAACAGCGTGCCGCCGTTCGCTTCGCGCAGGACACCAGGCCGGTCGCGCTGGGCCCCGGTGTACGCCCCGCGGGTGTGGCCGAACAGCGTGGACATGGCGCCGTCGCCGCGGATGGTGGCGCAGTTCAGCTCCACGTAGGAGCCGCTCACCAGGCGCCGGCTGGCCCGGAGCGCGTGCACCTTGCGGGCCAGCAGCGACTTGCCGGCGCCGGTCGGCCCCTGGAGCAGCACCGGCCGGGTCGAGCGCAGGGCGACCTGTTCCAGGCGCCCGATGAGGTGGTTGTAGGCCGGGTTCCGGGTGGCGATGCCGTGCTTGAGCAGGCTCTCCCCCTGGCGCTGCTCCTCCTCGAAGCGCCGAGCGATGGCGTCGTAGCGGGAGAGGTCCAGGTCGATCACGGCGGCCTTGCCTTGAGGCTGGGCCTCGTCGCCCTTCTGGGGCGAGGTCTGCAGCAGCTGCCCCGGCAGGTGGCGGCTCTCCGTGAGCAGGAAGAGGCAGATCTGCGCCACGTGGCTGCCGGTGGAGATGTGGACCAGCAGGTCCTCGGTGTCCGGGTCGTAGGCGCGGGTCCGCGCGTAGTCCAGCAGCTGGGCGTAGACCTGCTCGAAGTCCCAGGGGTCGTGGGCGGCGAGCTCCTGGAGCACGACCTCGGTCGCGGGCGCCACCTCGGCCAGGTCCCGGGCGATGCCCTGGGCCATGCGGCCCCAGGGGCCCTGGTAGAGCAGATCGAGACGGTCCACCGGCAGGTCCGGCTGGGTGCAGGCCCCCATGGTCGGGCGCCAGCGGTTCCAGCGCTTGGCGCCGCGGCCGCGGTCGAGGGTGGTGCCGAGAAAGCCGACGACGGTGCGGGTACGATTCATCTGTATAGAGAACGATATCATCCTCCAGTGCGATGTTGGCGACCCCACGGGATTCCAGGCACCTGGCGGCCTCCAACGGGTGGCACACCCCTTGCGATGCTCCCCGGGCAGACACGGAGAGAACGATGACCACGCGCCCCTACGACGTCCTGCAGTCCCGGTCCGGTGGCCTGGTGAAGTCCTGGACCCACGGCGTGCCCGTCGAGGACGCCGCCAAGGCCCAGCTGCTCCAGGTGGCCGAGCTGCCGTTCATCCACAAGTGGGTCGCGGCCATGCCCGACGTGCACCTGGGCCGCGGCGCCACCATCGGGTCGGTCATTCCGAGCGACAAGGCCATCGTGCCGGCCGCGGTCGGTGTCGACCTGGGCTGCGGAATGATGGCGGTCCGCACCAGCCTGGTCGCCAGCGACCTGCCGGACAGCCTGGCCGAGACCCGCTCCCGGATCGAGGCCGCCGTGCCCCACGGCCGGTCCATCTCCCGGAAGTCCAAGCGCGACAAGGGCGCCTGGGGCCACGTGCCGCAGGCGATCGACGCCGCGTGGGCGCAGCTGGCGGAACGGTTCGACGTGATCGTGGACAAGTACCCGCGCATCGCGAAGTCGAACCACCGCGTGCACCTGGGCACCCTGGGGTCCGGAAACCACTTCATCGAGGTCTGCCTGGACGAGTCCGAGCAGGTCTGGATGATGCTGCACTCCGGCTCCCGTGGGGTCGGCAACCGCATCGGCTCCACCTTCATCGGGAAGGCGAAGGAGGAGATGGCGCGCTGGTACGTGAGCCTGCCGCACGCGGACCTGGCGTACCTGCCCGAAGGCTCCCGCTACTTCGACGACTACGTCGAGGCCGTGAGCTGGGCCCAGGACTTCGCCCGGATCAACCGTGAGCTGATGATGGCCGCGTCCCTCGCGGCGCTCGCACAGGCCGTGCGGCCCTTCCACGCGCTGGACGAGGCCGTGAACTGCCACCACAACTACGTGGCTCGCGAGCACCACTTCGGCAAGAACGTGTGGGTCACCCGCAAGGGGGCCGTGCGTGCCGGCGAGGGTGAGCTGGGCATCATCCCGGGTTCGATGGGGACGCGCTCCTACATCGTGCGCGGGCTGGGCAACGCCGAGTCGTTCTGCTCCTGCTCCCACGGAGCCGGTCGGGCCATGTCCCGGACCGAGGCGCGCAAGCGCTTCACCGCCGAGGACCACGCCCGGGCGACCGAGGGCATCGAGTGCCGGAAGGACGACGCCGTGATCGACGAGACGCCGATGGCCTACAAGGACATCGACGCGGTCATGGAGGCCCAGCGGGACCTGGTCGAGGTCGTGCACACCCTGCGGCAGGTGGTGTGTGTGAAGGGCTGATCCGACGGCCTCCGATGGGCGGCGAACGAGCCGTTCCTCGGGGGCCGATTGACCCGTGACGCAGCGGGTTGCTACCGTCCGCGGCATGTCGGACGAGCTCAGCAAGCTGCAGGCGGAACGGGACGAGAAAGCCCAGGAGCTGGAGGCCGCAGAGGCCGCCTTGAGAGAGGCCGAAGCCGCCTCGGAGGCCGCGGACAAGGCCCTCGACGAAGCCGAGGCCGCCCGCGACGCGGCCACTGAGGAGCTGGACAAGCTCAAGGCCCAGGAGCCGGAGCTGGAGACCGCCGTGACCGAGGCCGAGGCCGCGGTCGAGGCCGCCCAGGCCGAGCGGGACAAGCTGGCCTCGGAGCTGGAGTCCCTGAGGGCCGAGGAAGAGGGCCGCCAGGGCGCGGCGGCCGAGCTCCAGGAGAAGGTCTCCGCTCTGCGCGAGGAGCTCGAGGGCCTCGAAGACGAGGCTTCGGGTCTCCAGGAGGAGCACGACACCGCCCAGGCCCAGCTCGCCGACGCCGACAAGGCCCTCGAGAAGGCCCAGGCCGCCCGCGACGAAGCGGCGGCCGAGGTGGCAAAGCTGGAGCAGGAGCTCGCGGACCTGGCAGGCGGCTAGCCCTTGGAGGGCGCCCTCTACGACTTCCTGGGCACCTGGGGACAGGATCCTCCGGCCCAGGCCCTGATCCAGGCGGTCCTCTCCCAGTCCCCCGGTGGCGACATCCTGGGCGAGGTCGACGATCTCGCGGGGGGCGGCGGTGCCCCGACCAGCCGACCCGAGGGCGACGAGGTGCGCCGCGCGGCCGAGGTCGCCCGCACCCTCGACGCCGGCGACCAGTTCGCCTCCATCGCCCTGGGCCCCCGGAACGCCCTCTCCTTGTTCGACGCCCACGCCGAGTGGGCGACGGGCATGTCCGACCTCGAGGACGACCAGAGCCGCGACGCCGCCTACCGGGCCTTCGGCCTGGCCCTCATCGCCTGGCACCTCTTCGACGGCGACGGCGAGGACCGGGCCAACGCCCTGCTGGGCCACCAGGCCGGCCGCGCGCTGGTGCTCTGGCTCGGGGCGGTGGACGTGGCCGTGGCCTTCTCCTCGGACATGGAGCCCCTCGAGGGCGACCACGTCTCCCAGCTCTTCGACCTGCACGGGGACTCGGCGCTCGAGGCCTACGAGGAGTGGGCAGACCCGGACGACATCGCGGGGGCCAAGGAGGTCCTCGAGGCCCTGATGCCCACCCTGGACGCCATCGGGGAGCACGCCGGCGGCGAGGTCGAGGGTCTGGCAGAGGCCATCCGCGAAGCCCTGCCCGCCCTGGAGGACAACTCCCGGGACGGCCTGAGCGCCGAGGCCAGGGGCGTCCCGCTCTACCGGCTGGTGAGCGGGTGGCTGCTGGCCGAGGCCCGGGGCGATGGCTCGGCCGCGGCGCCGGCCAAGGGCAAGAAGAAGACACCCGCGCCTGCCCCCAAGGCGGACCCGGACGCTGAGCGCCGGGCCGAGCTCGAAGAGGCCCTCGAAGCGGTCCAGGAGGCCCTGGCCGAGGCCGAGGAGGCCCTGGCGGCCGAGGACGAGGCCCACTCGGAGGCGCTGGGCGCTGCCCGGGAGGCCCAGGGCTTCGCCGCCGAGGCCCAGGAGCGCGTGGCGGCCGCGGAGGAGGCCCTGGCGAAGACGAAGGCCGACCTCGAAGCCGGCGGCGGCGGGGGAGACACCGCGGCGGCCGAGCAGGCCCTGGCGGCCGCCGAGAGCGCGGTGACCGAGGCCGAGAGCGGGCTGAAGGCCGCGCAGGAGTCCCGGGACGGCCACGGCGGGGCCCTGGAGGCGGCCGAGGCCGCCGCCGAGGCCGCGACCCAGGGCGCGCAGGCGGCGGAGGAGGCCCAGCACGGGGCATCGGATGCCCTGGCCGACGCTACGGACGCCTTCGAGGCGGCCCAGGCGGGCCTGGCGAAGGCCGACGACGCCCTCGGCTCGGCCCAGGCCGCGGCCGGCGAGGCGCGGTCGGGTGTGGAGGCTCGCCTCGCGGCCGCCCGGGAGGCGGAGAGCGCCGCCAGCGCTGCGGCGGAGGAAGCCCAGGGAGCCGCCGAGGCCGCTCGCGCGGCCATGGAGGCGGCCGCGACCGCCCAGGCCGAGGCGACCACCAGGTCCGAGGCGGCTCGCGAAGCCCTCGCTGCCGCCGAGGGCGAAGCCGGCGAGTCCGGCGGTGGCGCGGACCTCGGGCCCCCGGCCTGGGCCGGGCCGACGCGGCTCTGGCGTCGGCCGCCGCCGCCGCCGACCAGGCCCGGGCCACGCGGGATGGCTTCGCCGAGTCCCTCGCCTCGGCAGAGGCTGCGCTCGCCGCCGCCGAGGAGGCGGTCGCGCCGGCCGCCGAGGCCCGAGACCAGGCCCGGGCGACCCGGGAGCAGGCCGGGTCCGCCGTGACCGCAGCCCGGGAGGCCCTGGAAGGCGCTGCGGGTGCCTTGACCGCTGCCCAGGGCGAGGCCGCGGCCCTCGACGCCCAGCTGACAGACCTCCAGAGTCGCCTGGAGGCGTCCAAGGTGGCCTTGGGTGAGCGCCAGGCGGCCCTCGACGCTGCCACCGGCACCCAGGCGACCGCGGCCCAGGCCCTGAGCGCGGCCAGCAGTGCGGTCGACGCCCAGGCCAGGCGCCTCGCGGAGCACGGCGCGACCCTGGCCGAAGCCGAGCAGGGGCTGGGGACCCTGGACGCAGCGGCCGGAGGGGCCGTGGCGGATGCGGCGGCGGTGCTGGCCGAGGCGGACCGGGCCGTGGCCGGCGCCAAGGAGGCCCTGTCCCAGGCCATCGCCGCCCGGAAGGCCCACGCAGCGACCGTGTCCGGGGCGGGCGAGGGGGTGTCCGACGTCGACGGGGGCGTCGAGGCCGCGAAGCGGGCCCAGGCCGACGCCCAGGGCGCCATCGCGGCGGCCCGGGCCGCCCGCAAGGGCCTGGTCTCCCAGGTCGCCGCGGCCGCCGCTGCCTTCGTCGCGGCCCAGTCCGCCGCGGCCGCCCGGAATGAAGCCGTCGGCGCGGTGCAGGAGCGCCTCGCGGCGGCCCAGGAGATCCTCGCTGCCCGGGACGCCACCCTCGCCGAGGCCCGACAGATCGCCGAGGATGCCCGCAGGACCTTCGACACGGCGGCCGAGGACCTGGCCGGCCACATCGAGCACCAGGAGATGCGCGGTGGTCACCTGGCCGAGGAGCAGGCCGGACTCGACGCCTTGGCTGGCGACACCGAGGCCCTGGAGAGCCGGGAGCAGGACCTGGAGGCCGCGACCGACGCGCTGGCCCGGGCCCGGTCCGCCCACGACGCCGCCGTGGACGCCGCCGCCGCGCACGCCGAGGCCCTGACCGCCGCCGCCGCCGCACTGACCTCCGCCGGACAGGCGCGGACCACTGCCGAGGAAGCGGTGGCGACCGCCAAGGGCGTGGTCTCCGGCGCGAACATGACCGTCACCATCGCCCGGGCCGTCCAGGAGGCCGCCCAGGAGGCCCTGGAGGAGGCCCAGGAGGCCGCGGTCGCCCGGGAGAAGGCGCTCCAGGAGCTCGAGGCCCGCCTGGCGGCCGCCCGGGAGCACCAGCTGACCCAGGACACCGCGCACGAGGCGGCCGCCGCCGCACAGGCCTCGGCCTCGCGAGCGCTGGAGGCCGCCGCCGCCGCCCTCGCCACGGGACAGGAGGCCGTGCAGGCGGCCACCTCTGGGGTCGGCGAGGCCGAAGCCGCTCTCGCCGAGGTCAGCGGCGCGGACGACTCGGCGCTGCCAGCAGCCCGAGCCGCCCTCGCGGCCGCCGGAGAGTCCCTCCAGACCACCGAGCAGGCGAAGGCCGACGCTGTGGCCGCCCGCGGGGCGGGGGCCAGGGCCCGGAAGGAGGCGACCGCCGCCCGACAGTCCGCCGTCGTCGCCTGTGAGCAGGCCGCGACCGCCGCCAGCGAGGCGGGGTCCGCGAAGGCGACCGCCGCCGGCGCGGCCGAGGCTGCCACCGTCGCCCGCGACACGGCCCAGGCCGCCCTCGACGAAGCCCAGGCCGCCCTCGCCGCCCGCAACGAGGCCGCTGCTGCGCTCCAGGCTCGCCTCATCGAAGCCCGAGAGCGTCTCGCCTCTGCCGAGGAGGTCCTGGGGAGCGCCACCGCGGGGGCCGAGGCTGCGAAGGCGGCAGCCATCACCGCGAGCGCGTCTCTCGAGGCCGTCTCCGGACGCCGTGACCAGGTCTCCACGGACCTGGAGGCCGCCGTCGAGGAGACTGGCGGCGCCGAGCCCGCCGCCGACCTGGACGGCCCCGCCGCCGCCCTCGCCGCCGCCGAAGAGGCCCTGTCCGGGGCCCAGGAGGCCCTCAGCACCGCCCAGGCATCTCGAGGGTCTGGCGCCGACGACCTGGCGCTGACGACCGCGCTGCACGCCGAGTCC
>CAYFPX010000251.1:9984-10592 GCA_964344945.1 uncultured Enterobacterales bacterium | reverse complement strand
CGTCCACCAGCTCGATGCGCGCCAGCTCCGACACGTCCTCCGGCTCCCCCACGTCCAGCAGGCGCACCCCGTTGAAGCGCTGCTCCCCCCCGGGCGCATCCCCGGTGCTCCGATCCAGCACCGCCACCACCTCGCCCGGCAGCACGGCCACCCCGTCGTAGGTGTCGGTGTTCTGCTCCAGGAACCCGCCCAGGTAGTCCACGAAGCCCTGGCCGCTGGTGTCGAACTGCCAGTACCCGCCCGAGCCCACGCCATGCAGCCGCCCGGTCGCTTCGTCCAGCGCCAGGTCCAGGAAGTGCACGAGGTAGCCAGCGCCCCCCAGCGGCACGGCGGTGTTCACGTCCAGCAGCCCATCGACGATGACCGGATCGTGGCCGGTGACCTCGGGCACGCTGCACGGGCCCGGGAGCTTGGAGCAGCCAGCGAGGATGGAGAGGAGGAACACGGCGACCCGAGATGCAGCTGCACTGTGCGCGGTCTCGTCAGGACTTGTCTTCCCCAATTGAGAACGGCGCTGGGAGGACCCAACGCCGCTCTGCATGGTCGGGGCGACTGGATTCGAACCTGAGTCCGTACGGGCACTTGGGCTTGTGGCGAGCGCTGCGAGC
>CAYFPX010000251.1:5404-9974 GCA_964344945.1 uncultured Enterobacterales bacterium | reverse complement strand
TCGAACCAGCGACCCCCAGACCCCCAGTCTGGTGCGCTACCAGGCTGCGCTACGCCCCGGCGACCAAGCTCCCGGCGAGTAACGATGCGCCGAGGTGGGGTCAAGGACTCGGTGTCAGTCCTGCTCGCTCGGCACAAACGGCCCAGCAAGCACATCCGCCCTCAACGCCTGCAGCTGATGCTGGAGCCCCTCGATCCGGGTCGCCGCATCCCGCAACTTCTCCAGATCGACGCCCACCCCAGCGGTCGCCGAAGAGCTCGACCTGCCCTCACTCGCCTCCGCCAGAGCCTTCCGGGCACCCGCGATCGTGAAGCCCTCGGTGTGGAGGAGCTTGCGGATGCGCAGGAAGCGCTGGATGTCCTTCTTGCGGTAGAGCCGGTGGCCGCTGCTGCTCCGGTGCGGGCGCATGCGGAACTCGGTCTCCCAGTAGCGGAGCACGTGGGGCTCGACCCCCACCAGCTCCGCCACCTCGCCGATGCGGAAGTAGAGCTTGCCGGGCAGGGCCGCGTCGGCGGCCATCAGGCCTGGCCGTCGTTCAGGGCCGCCCGCAGGACCTGCGAGGGCTTGAAGGTCAGCACCTTGCGGGCCGGGATGGTGATCGGCTGCTCGGTCTGCGGGTTGCGGCCCTTGCGGGCCTCTTTCTCGCGGACGACGAAATTGCCGAAGCCCGAGATCTTGACCTTCTCCCCATTCTCCAGCGCGGACTTGACGATCTCCAGGACGCACTCGACCAGGTCGCTGGCCTCCTTCTTGGAGAAGCCGACCTCGTCGTGGACGCGCTCCACCAGGTCGGACTTGGTCATCGTGCGGCTGCTCTCGCGGTTGCTCGGCACGTCGCTCTTCCTATTGGCCAGGCAGGAAGCTGAGGAGCGAGTCGTCTTCGATCTGCTCCCACAGCTGGATGGTGAAGCTGTCCGTCCTGGCTTCACCCTCTTCGGCCACCGAGACGATGACCAGCTTGAACAACCCCTCCTCGGCGGAGTCGGGGTCCATGTCGAAGGTCCGCGAGCCGCGGCCATCGGAGGCGGTCTCGACCGAGGCGTGGTCCACCAGGGCGACGTAGTCGTCGACCATGGAGACGTAGACCTCGTGCTCGGTGTCCGCCGGACCGCCGGCCGGGTCGACCGTGACCTGACCGATGACGACCTGGCCGGTGCTGCTGTGGAGATCCATCGTGACCGCGTCGAGCAGGTCCGAGCCGACCTCGATCTCCACCACGTCGTTGGTGGCGTTGACCTGGTCGTACGAGAAGTCCTCCTGGTCGCAGGCCAGGAAGCTCCCCAACAGCAGCGTGGCGAACATGCCGCCTAGCGCGCCGACCAACAAGTCGGACCGACCTGGAGGACGCAGTCCGGAAGGGGGCGAAAGCCCCTCGCCTGCGAGGGGTCGTACGGCCCCGCGGAGTCAGCGGTCCGACAGGTGGCTTCACGAGAGAGGAGCATGATCGGTCATGTGACGAGCGAGGGGAGCCGCCTGTCGGGCCGCTGGCCCGCGAGGCGACGGGAGGCTTGATGGTCGGTGCGCTAGGCGGCCAGCGCGGCCTTGGCCTGCTCCACGACGGCGGCGAAGGCGTCCGGCTCGTTGAGGGCGAGGTCGGCGAGGGCCTTGCGGTCGAGCTCGATGCCCGCCTTGTTCAGGCCGTGGATGAACCGGCTGTACTTGAGCTCGTGGGGACCGAGGGCCGCGTTGATGCGGACGATCCAGAGGCGCCGGAACTGCCGCTTCTTCTGCTTGCGGCCCACGTACTTGTAGGACTCCGCCTTCATGACGGCTTCGTTGGCCATCCGCAGGCGGTTCTTGCGGGCCTGGAAGAAGCCCTTGGACTTTCCGAAGAGCTTCTTCTTCCGCTTGGTCTTGTTCTGGGCGTTCTTGACGCGGGCCATGTCGACTCCTTGAGACCGGTTCCCTGCCCCTCAGGGGCGGTAGCGGTGGGTCGTTGAGGGTTGGACTACTTGTAGGGGATGAGCGGTGCGACGAGCCCGGCATCTCCCGGCTCGAGGATGCCGCCGCCGCGGGCCTGGCGCTTCCACTTCACGCTCTTCTTGGTGAGGATGTGGCGACGCTTGGCGCGGTTGAACTTGATCTTGCCGGTGCCGGTCTTGTTGAACCGCTTGGCGGCGGCACGCTTGGTCTTCATCTTCGGCATGTGCTGCTCGGCAGAAATGAGGGGGATGACAGAGGGCCCCGAGACATAACAAGCCCGTGCGCGGGACGCACGGGCTCGCTGGGGCACGACCACGGGGCTCAGGCGGTCTCGGACTCGGCCTCTGCGCCGGCGGCCTTCTCGGCTTCGGCCTTGGCCTTGGCCTGGGCCTCGAGGTAGCGCTTGTTCGGGGCCATGATCATGACCATCATCGCGCCGTCCATGCGCGGCTGGAGCTCGATGACCGCCAGCTCACCCAGGGCCGAGTGGAGCTCGTGACAGCGCTTCACGCCGATGTTCTTGTGGGCGTGCTCGCGCCCGCGGAACCGGACCACGACCTTCACCTTGTTGCCGTCTTCCAGGAAGCGGCGGGCGTGGTTGAGCTTGACGTTGAAGTCGTGGCCATCGGTCTTGGGGCGGATCTTGATCTCCTTGAGCTGGACCTGGCTCTGGTTCCGCTTGGCCGAGGCGTCCTTCTTCTTCTTCTCGTACTTCATCCGCCCGTAGTCGATGATGCGACAGACGGGCGGACGTGCATCGGGAGCCACCTCGACCAGGTCCAGACCGCGGTCCTTGGCGAGGTTCATGGCATCCGGCGTCAGGAATTCCCCGAGCTTGTTGCCTTCTTCGTCGATGACGAGGACCCGGGGCACCCGGATGCGGTGGTTGACGCGGGGCTCGTCCTTGCGGTTGGGCATCTCATTGGGGTGGCGACGGCGTCTGCGCAAGCGGTTGACTCTCCTTCCGCAATCCTGCGGGCTGGTTTGCATCGGGCCCTGGTGACGGACGCACCAGTGGCGGGGGCGTTCTACCTCTGGGGCCTGGACCCGTCAACGAGGAAGCGGGGCTCCGAGTGTCCCCGAAGCCCCGCAGGAATGGTTGGCGCGGTCAGATTTGAACTGACGACCCCCGCCGTGTCAGGACGGTGCTCTCCCGCTGAGCTACGCGCCAGCAATCGCGGTCGAACGCGGCGGCACTCTAACAACGCATCCGGTGGCGTCAAGCTGCCCGAGCGCCCCCAGGATCGCCGCCGCGACCGACGGCGCGGCGGCCTGTGTTGGGGGGGCCTGCCCGGCCCGGTGGGCCAGGGTCGTCACCCCACCGTCGGTGATGCCACAGGGCACGATGTGGGCGTAGCCGGACAGGTCCGGGCTCAGGTTCAGGGCGAAGCCGTGCATCGACACCCCGCGGCGGAAGTGGAAGCCGACAGCGGCGATCTTGTCGCCCCCGACCCAGACACCGGGAAAGCCACAGCGGCGGTCCCCGGAGACTCCCCGGGCGGCCAGCCAGGTGATCAGGCCCTGCTCGACCCGGCGCACCAGGGCCTTGGCGCCCCACCCTCGCGAGCGCACGTCGAGCACCAGGTACCCCACCAGCTGTCCCGGACCGTGCCAGGTCGCCAGGCCCCCGCGCTCGGTCCGGTGGTGGTCGAGGCCGGCAGCGGCCAGGACCTCGGGAGGAGGCGTGCCCGGCGCCGGGCGGCGACCCACGGTGACCACGGCCCGGTGCTCCAGCAGGGCCAGGCACTCCCCTCCCCGACCGGCGATGACCGCCTCCCGCCGCGCGGCCTGACGGGCGTGGGCGTCGGCGTAGGGCACGTCCGAACCCCACCACTCCCAGGCCAGGGGCTCACCCGTCTTCGAAGGCATCCGACGCTCGGTAGGCCTGGATCCACTCCACGAGCAGCACCTGGGCCGCGGCGGTGACCGGGATGGCCAGCAGCATGCCGGCGATGCCGAAGAGGTTGCCGCCCACGAGCAGGGCGATCATCACCACCAGGGGGTGCAGGCCGACCTTGTCCCCCACGATCCAGGGGGTCAGCACCATGCCCTCGATCAGCTGGACGCCCCCGAAGACGCCGAGGACCCCGACCAGGTGCCAGTCCACACCGAAGGCCAACAGCGCCAGGCCGCTCGCAGCCACGATCCCCACGGCGGTGCCCAGGTACGGCACGATGAACAGCAGTCCCGACAGCATGCCCACGACGATGGCCAGGTCGATCCCCACCACCAGCAGGCCGATCGAGTACAGCACCCCGAGCGCCAGGCACACGGTGAGCTGCCCGCGGACGAAGGCCTGGAGGCGACCGTCGATCTCCCTGGACACCCGGCGGACCAGCGGTCGCTGGGGCGCCGGGATCAGGGCGTCGACACCCGCCACGGCCCGATCCCAGTCCCGGAGCAGGTAGAAGGTGAACACCGGGACCAGCAGCAGGTTGAGCAGGGTCACCACGATGCCGAGGCCCCCGGCCAGCACGCCCTTGAGCGCCTGACCGGCCAGCTTGCCCACCGTGGGCACGGCGGACTTGACGGCGTCCTCGATGGACTGCGACTCCGGGGTCGGCGCGACCTCGGCGGTGGCCTGCTCGGCGCCGGTGAGCTGCTCCCGGAGGGCCTGGAACACCGTCTCGACGTCGAGCACCCCCTC
>CAYFPX010000251.1:3839-5394 GCA_964344945.1 uncultured Enterobacterales bacterium | reverse complement strand
GGTCGCCACCCAGGCCTCGACCTCGGTGAGTCCCTCCCGCAGTCCGTCGGTGTACCTCACCAGGTTCGACGACAGGTCGTGGAATTCCCCGGCCACGGCCTGGCTGAGGACCAGCATCAGCGCCACCGTGCCGAAGGTCAGCACAAAGAAGAGGAAGCCGATCCCGGTCTCCCGCTTGTGTCCCCGCCGCTCGTAGCGGTCGATCAGCGGGTCGAAGAGCCAGGCGATCGCCACGGAGGCGAACAGCACCGCGAACACGCTGCGCAGCAGGTAGAAGCCCGACAGGAGCAGCAGGCCCCACATGACCATCCAGCGCCGCCGGGAGGCCGGGTCCAGGCCGGGACGGGGCGGCGGGGACGCTGGCCTTGGGAGGGGCCGCGGGCCGGCGCGGTGACTGGTCCGAGGGCGCCGGATCACGGGTCCACCACGATCACCAGGCCACCGCCGACCAGGGCGGCCTCTGCCCGGGCGAGGGCCTCGGCGTCGGCGGGGGCGAGCACCAGCTCGCTGCCCTGGCCCACGGCCCTGGCCCCCACGAATTCGGGCCGCTCCCCGGCCTGGACGAGGGCCTCGGTGGTGCCCGGATCCGTGACCCAGACCGCCGGCGGGCGGTCCGCGAGGCGACCCTGGACCAGGTGCCCGTGGCCGTGCACCACCTGACCGTCCGCCAGGACCAGTCGCGGCACGACCGCGGGCTGCACCGCCAGTCCACGCGCGTCCACCACGAGCCCGGTGGGGGCCCCGACCCCACTGGCGGCTCCCCGCTCCGCGGCCCAGCCGGAGAGAGCCGGGCGCAGCCAGTCGTGGAGCACCAGCTCGGCTTCGAGCTCCACCTGGCCGGACCGCAGGTAGCGGGTGGTGGTGATGCGCCAGGTCTGCAGCCCCTCGCTGAGGCGCAGGGACAGCGGGTCCTCCCCGGCCATCAGGGCACCGGCCGTGAGCTCGGCGGTCACCTGGACCTGGGCCGCCTGCTCCGCGATGAGTGCCTCGAGGCGAAGCCAGGCCTCTTGCTCCAGGGTGCGGTGGTTCGCCAGCGGACCCCCACCGCCGGAGCTGGCGGCCCGGGCCCGCAGCACGCCGGTGCCCCAGTCCACCGTGGCCCCCTCCAGGGGCTGGACCACCGGCTCGGCGGAGGCGCCCAGCCAGAGTGTCAGCACCAGGGGGCTCACTGGAACCGCACCATGCCGTTGCGGCGGAAGATGGACGACAGGCCCTCGACGAGCCGGTCGTCGGGGGCGGCGGAGTAGCTGGTGGGCAGGCGTAGCACGACCTCGGAGCGCTCCGGCACCGTGACGTGCAGGCTGGTCCGACAGGAGCCCCGGACGGTCGCCAGCAGCTCCTGGAGCTGTCGGATCCGGGGGGAGCTGAGCTCGTCGAGGGTGAGATCGATGCGGATCTCCCGGGTCGCCCGCTCCCGCAGCCCGCTCATCAGCTCCACGGAGTCGGCCAGGATCTTGGCGCCGTCGGCCGTGCGCTCGAGCTTGCCGCGCACCAGCGTGTCGGAGGTGTGGGCGGCGATCAGATCCGGTTGCACCGCCTCGATCACCTCCGACAG
>CAYFPX010000251.1:2109-3829 GCA_964344945.1 uncultured Enterobacterales bacterium | reverse complement strand
GTAGGGAAGCGCATGAGCGTAGGACCAGCCGTCGAGGCCGGATTCCGCCCAGCCGTCGTAATCCGCCTTGTTGCCGCGCACCAGCACCGGCTGGTCGCTCTCCAGGGCCCTGCGGCTCAGAGCCCAGGGGTCGGAGAAGAACACGCACTCGACCACGTCGACGTCGTCTTCCAGCTGCACGAAGGCCATCTTGTCGCCGCGGCGGGTGCGCACCACACGGATGGCGCTGGGCATGCCGGCCACGGCCACCTCGCTGCCCTCCTCCCGCCGCAACAGGCCGTCGAGGCGGCAGGTGGCGTAGCGCTCGACCTCGTGTCGCCAGGCCGTGATCGGGTGTCCGGTGAGGAAGAACCCGACCGCTTCCTTCTCGTGGGCCAGCTTGCGCGCCAGGGGCCACTCGGCCAGGTCCGGCACCCGGAAGCCCGCCACCTGGTTGCCGACGCCCAGTCCACCGAACAGGCTCACCTGGCCCGCCTTCTTGGCTCGCTGGTTGGACTGCGCGACGCTCAGGGCCCCCTCGATGCTCTCGAACAGAGACCGCCTGGGGTGACCGGTCCAGTCGAAGGCCCCGCACTTCACCAGGTTCTCCAGGACCCGCCTGTTCACACGGCCGTAGTCGAGCCGCTCCAGGCAGTCCATCAGGTCCGCGAAGCGCCCACCGGCCTCCTCCCGGGCCTCGAGGATGGCGTCGACAGCACCGCCGCCGACGTTCTTGACCGCGCCCAGGCCGAAGCGGATGACCCTGCGGTCGTCGGCGGGCACGTCGAAGCCCTTGACCGAGGCGTTGAGGTCCGGGGGGCGCACGTCCAGCTCGGCCCGGCGGCAGTCCCCGATGTAGACCAGCACCTTGTCCGTGTTGTTGGACTCGATGGTCATCAGCGCCGCCATGTACTCGGCGCGGTGGTTGGCCTTGAGCCAGGCCGTCTGGTAGCTGACGTAGCCGTAGGCGGCGGAGTGGCTCTTGTTGAAGCCGTAGGCCGCGAATTGGGCCAGCAGGTCGAAGATGAATTCGGCCTTGCCCAGGTCGATGTCGTTGCTCTCGGCGCCCTGGAGGAAGCGGACCTTCTGCTTGTCCATCTCCTCGGCTTTCTTCTTGCCCATCGCCCGCCGCAGCAGGTCGGCCTCGCCGAGGGAGTAGCTCGCGAGCACCTGGGCGATCTGCATGACCTGTTCCTGGTAGACCACCACGCCGTAGGTGTTCTTCAGGATGGGCTCGAGCTCGGGCAGCGGGTACACGACCTTCTTGCGCCCGTGCTTCCGGTCGATGAAGTCGTCGACCATGCCCGCGTTCAGAGGGCCGGGTCGGTAGAGCGCCACCAGCGCGACCAGGTCCTCCAGGTTGCTCGGCTTGAGCTTCTGGAGCAGCTCCCGCATGCCGCTGGACTCGACCTGGAACACCCCCAGGGCGTCGCCGGACTGGAGCAGCTCGTAGGTCGCTGGATCGGCCTCGTCGATGGCGCCGATGTCGATCTGCTCCCCGGTGTTCCGGGCGATCAGGGCCACCGCGTCGCGGATCTGGTCGAGGGTCTTCAGGCCCAGGAAGTCGAACTTGATGAGGCCGATCTCCTCGGCGCTCTTCATGTCGTACTGGACGACGGGGCCACCCTCGGGGCCGTCCCGGTAGAGCGGGCAGAGCGCCACCAGGGGGCGGTCTGCGACCACGACCCCGGCGGCGTGCACCCCGGTCTGGCGGGTCAGGCCCTCCACGGACTTTGCCAGG
>CAYFPX010000251.1:1828-2049 GCA_964344945.1 uncultured Enterobacterales bacterium | reverse complement strand
CCTTGGGGTCGGACTCCTTCAGGTTGAAGAGCCTCTCCTCTCCCTCGGCCTTGTCCAGGGTGATTCCCAGCTCGTCGGGGATGAGCTTGGCGATGCGATCCGCTTCGTTGAAATTCAGGTCGCAGACCCGCGAGACGTCGCGGACCGCGGCCTTCGCCTGGAGCTTGCCGTAGGTGATGATCTGGGCGACGTACTCCCGGCCGTACTTCTCCCGGGTGTGC
>CAYFPX010000251.1:0-1762 GCA_964344945.1 uncultured Enterobacterales bacterium | reverse complement strand
AGGTCGAACCTCAGCGGATCGATGTCCGTGATCCGCATGGCCCAGGCCGCCAGGGAGCCCGCCGCGCTGCCGCGCCCGGGACCGACCGGGATGTCGTGGTCCTTGGCCCAGTTGATGAACTCCGCCACGATGAGGAAGTACGCGGGGAAGCCCATCGACTCGATGATGTCGAATTCCTCTTGGAGCCGGGCGTCGTAGGCCGTGAGATCCGGGTCCTCGACCTTCTGCAGGCGGATCTCCAGCCCCCGGCGGCAGTACCACTCGAAGTAGCCGTTGAGGCTGCCCGCTCCCGGCGGGCTCGGGGGGATCTCTCCCCGGGCCACGAAGTCGCCCAGGGGGAAGTCCCGGGGCGGCGGGAAGGCCTCGAAGAAGAAGGCCCAGTTCGCCTGGGTGTCCGCGCCCTCCTCGGTGTCCGGTGGGGTGCTCGCCGGGAAGAAGTAGGTCCCGTAGGTGAAGTGGAAGTCGCAGCGCTCGGCGAGCTCGACGGTCCGGTCCAGCGCGTCGCCGTCGTCCGGGAAGAGCTCGCGCATCTCGGCTTCGCTCTTGAGGTAGAGCTGATCCGTGCTGGGTCGGCGCCGGTCCTCGTGGTTCAGGCTCGTGCCCAGACCGATGCACTGGAGCAGCTCCAGGCTGGGGGCGTCCGCGGCGGTCAGGTAGTGCACGTTGTTGGTGACCACCGTGGGGAGCCCGAGCTCCCGGCCCAGGTCCCGGGTCGCCTGGTTGAGGGCCTGCTCGTCGGCCAGGCCGGTGTCCTGGAGCTCCAGGTAGAGCCGGTCGGCCCCCAGGCGGTCCCCGAGAGCCTGGATCCGGGCGCGGGCTTGTTCGGGGTGGGACTCGATCAGGGCGGAGCGCACCGGCCCGCGCAGGCCGCTGGTGAGGAAGATCAGGCCGTCCCTGTGGGCCTCGAGCCGCTCCAGGTCCACCCGCGGCTTGTAGTACATGCCGTCGAAGATGGCGTCGGTGATCAGCTTGCAGAGGTTCTCGTAGCCCTGGCGGTCCTGGACCAGGGTGATCAGGTGGTAGCCCCCGTGGCTCCGACGCGGGTCGCGGTAGGCCACGCCCTCGGGCTGCACCCAGAGACCGGCCCCGATGACCGGGTGGATGCCGGCGGCCTTGCAGGACTGGTGGAAGGTGACGGCCCCGTAGAGGTTGCAGTGGTCGGTGAGCGCCACCGCGGGCTGGCCCAGCGCGGCGGCGCTGCTGGCGAGCTTCTTGATCGGGATGGCCCCGTCGAGCAGCGAGAACTGGCTGTGGACGTGGAGGTGGACGAAGGCCAACGGCGCGTGCTCCCGGCTCTGTCTGCCCTATCCGGTCTGACCAGACCCTGACTCCGCGCGGTTGAGGACCCGCTCCCGGTCGGGGTACCTTCGCCGCTGCACCGAAGAGCACACCGTGACCCGCACCCCTGGACTGGCAGGTCTGGCGGTCCTCCTCGCGGCCTGCGGACCCAGCAGCGACCCCGAGAGCGACTGCATCGACCGCGACCTCGACGGGGTCTGCACCGCCGACGACGGCAACGACCACGATCCCAACCTGTCCCCCGAGGCCGTGGAGGTCTGGTACGACGGCATCGACCAGGACTGCGACGGCAACGACAACGACCAGGACTGGGACGGCTTCCGCCTGAACCAGGACTGCGACGACGAGGACGCCTTCGTCAACCCGGACGCCGAGGAGATCTGGTACGACGGCATCGATCAGGACTGCGACGGGGTCGACGACGACCAGGACCAGGACGGCTACGGCCTGGAGACCGACTGCG
>CAYFPX010000250.1:0-10872 GCA_964344945.1 uncultured Enterobacterales bacterium | reverse complement strand
GGCTGGCGGCCCGCGCCCGGTCCCGGGCCGCGAGCAGCTCCGCGGAGGTGCGCGCCCGGGCCTGGTGCTCCCGGTGCCGGGCGTGGTCCTCGACCACCTCGAGCCCGAGCAGGAAGGTCAGCACGCCGATCAAGGACAGGGCGGTGACCGGCAGACCGGGCACGGCACCCACGGGGCCGACCCCGGCCAGGGCGAGGGCCAGGTACCCGACCACGATCGACGGCGCGGCGATCAGCGTGAGCCGGGCCAGGGGAGCCGGGGCGAAGCGGCGGGCGAACTGAGCCGCGGCCGGCACCCAGAACAACGCCGGCGATCGGATGCCGCCGTCGAACCAGGGAGTGACAGCGAGGGCCACCAGGCCAGACCAGGTCCCGAGCCGCGCCAGGGTCTCGGCGGAGCCCTTGCGCTCGAGCAGGATCAGCGTGCCCAGGCTGTAGACCGCCAGCACGGCGAAGCAGACAGCGGCGACGATCAGCCGGCCGTCGAGGGCCACGCCGACCCCGAGCGCACCCACGGTGGGAAGCGCCAGGGCGGCCATGAAGAGCAGGTCCCGGGATCGCCAGGACTCCTGGTCGTTGCGGACCTGGAGGTGGGTGGGCAGCAGGAGCTCGGGCCGGCGACGCAGCGCGACCGCCGGTCCCCTTGCACCGCCAGCGGGGCCCACCGCCCCGTCCGGACCGCCGATCTTCGGCGCTTCTCCTCTTGGATCGTCCGTCATGCCGCCGTCCGACATCGTACCCGGGGCGGGCACCCGGTCGCTGACAGCCATGGCCCCCGACGAGCCCTGGGGGTTAGCTGGAAGGGCCGCTCAGGAGCCGCGATGAACGTTCCCGTGTCCCTCCTCCGCAAGCTCGTCGACGTCCCGCTCGACGCGCGCGCACTCGCCGATCTCATGAACGGGCGCATGGCCGAGGTCGAACACGTGGTGACCTTTCCGGGGCGCGCGTCCATGGACGACGTGCGGGTGGCGCGGTTCCACACCCTCACGGCCGAGCGCGAGGGCGTGCAGCAGTGGCTGGCGCAGACCGCCGACGGCGGGCTCACCCTGGCCGTCCAGGCCCGGCATGGCTTCGAGGCCGGCCAGAGCTACGCCGTGGTGCCGGCCGGTGGCCGCGCACCCGACGGCAGCCCGGTCGAGGCGCGCCCTCTGGGCCCCTTCGCCAGCGAGGGCATGGTGCTGAGCGAGGCCACCCTCGGCATCGGCGACGACGCCGCCCGCCCCTTCGGCTTCGCCCCCGACGCCGCCCTCGACGCCCACGTGCACGACCTGCTCGAGCTCGACGACGCGGTCCTGGTCTTCGACCTGGAGCCGAACCGACCGGACCTGTTCTCCCTGGTCGGCATGGCCCGGGACCTGGCGGCGATCTTCGACACCCCGCTGCGACTGCCCGAGACCGTCTCCACGGACTTCGAGCCGATGCCCGCCGACGAGCTGCAGATCGAGGTGGACGCCACCGAGCGGGTCCACCGCTACGCCGCCCTCGCGCTCAGTGGGGTCTCGGTCGGTCCGTCGCCCCAGTGGCTCCAGAACGCGGTGCGCAAGCTCGGCATGCGCCCCATCAACAACGTGGTCGACTCCGCGAACCTGGCGATGATGGAGCTGGGCCAGCCCCTGCACACCTTCGACCGCCACACTCTGCGGACCGGCGTGATCGGCCTGCGCATGGCCTCCGACGGCGAGACCATCACCACGCTGGACGGGGTCGAGCGCACCCTCACCAGCGAGTGCCTGCTGGTCACGGACGGCCCGCGGCCCATCGCCCTCGCCGGGGTCATGGGCGATCTGGACTCGGAGATCACGGCCTCCTCCCGGGACCTGCTGATCGAGTCCGCGACCTTCGACATGGCCTGCGTGCGCCGCTGCTCCCGGCGCCTGGCCCTCCGCACCGAGGCCTCCCTGCGATTCGAGAAAGGCCAGCCCACCTGTCACGTCATTCCGGGCATGGCCCGTCTCGCGTGGCTCCTGGAGCGGGTCGGCGGCGACGAGGTCCGGGTCGGGGGCTGTGCCGACGCCCGGGTCCGCGACCCCGAAGACAAGATCCTGGCTTTCTCGCCAGGGGAAGCGCGGGCCCGCATGGCCCTCGACGTCGACGATGCCACCCTGGTGCGCCGGTTCACCGCCCTGGGCATCGAGGTGCGAAGCCAGGGCGAGACCTGGGCGCTGGCGCTGCCCGAGCACCGGCCGGACCTGGTGATCCAGGAGGATCTGAACGAGGAGGTCGGGCGGATCCAGGGCTACGAGCACGTCCGCAGTGCGGTGCCGGTGGCGCCCCTCGTCGGCCCGCCGGCGAACCCGCTCTTCACCCAGGGGTTCGCCATCCGCCACGCCCTGACCGGGTGTGGCCTGGACGAGGTGAGCCTGGGGGCCTGGTTCGGCGACGACGAGCTCGAGACCTACGGCCTGGACCCCCGCGGGATCGTGAGCCTGCGCAACCCGATCGCGTCGAACCTGGTGCACTTCCGGCCCACCGCGCTGCCGGACCTGGTGAAGGCGCTGGTGCTGAACCGCAAGAGCCTCGACCGCGTGGGCATCTTCGAGGTCGGGCGACTCTTCTTCCAGACCAGCGACAGCATCGTCGAGCGGGCGCACGTGGCCGGCGCCATCACCAGCAACGACAAGGGAGCGGACGCCCAGCGCTTCTATGCCGCCCGCGACGCCCTGCTTCGCGCGGTGGCCGCCACCGGCGCGACCGGCACCCTGGTCCCGGTCCGGGGAGCTGCCCCCTGGATGATGACCCACTGCTTCCACCCGGGCCGCCTGGTGGGGGTCGCGGTCGACGGCGTGCTGGTGGGCCTGGCCGGCGAGCTCCACCCGAGCCTGGTCGCGCGGACCGACCTGCCCGAGTCTCCCGCCACCTTCCACCTGGACCTCGAAGCCCTGCTCTCCCACACGGTCGGCACGGCCCGCTTCGAGCCGCCGCCGCGCTTCCCGCCGGTGCAGTACCACGTCAACGTGGTGGCGCCGTCGCGGCTGTGGTCCTCCGAGCTGCTGGCGGCTGTCGACGGGGCTGGCCTGGACTGGCTCACCCACAGCGCGGTGCTCGACGTGTACGAAGGCCGGGGCGTGCCCGAAGGCCACAAGCGCGTCACGGTGGAGCTGGCCTTTCGCGACCCGAGCCGCTCCCTCACCCACGACGAAGTCCTGCCCCAGGTCCAGGTGCTCAAGGCCGTCCTGGCCGGCCAGAGCCTGACCGTCGAGGTCTGATCACGCTCAGGGGGTGACCGACATCCCCGCCCGCCAGTGCTCGGCCTGAGCCTCGCCCTGGCCGATGGACATCGAGAGCAGCACGATCTGCCCGGCCACCGCCACCGTGACCTCCACGTGGGGGCCTGGCGGATCCAGCACCACCCGGGTCGCCGGCACGCCGGCCAGGACCGCCTCCTCTGCCTGCCAGGTCCGCCCGAACCGCGTGAGCGCCTGCTCCCCGAGCACCATCTCCACCAGCCCCAGCCGCTCGTCGGGATCCGCGCCGTCGGGCACGCCGTGGACGCCGAGCGCCAGGGCGGCGTGGCCCTTGGCGTCGCTGCAGACCAGCATCACGCCGCGAGCGACCAGCTGGGGCGGGGTCTGGTCCTCGCAGCGCTGACCCGGGAGGGTGGCCTGGCGGAAGCCCAGCCGGTCCGAGTGAAAGCCCTGGGAGTCGAAGCGGGTGTCCTGCAGGGGCGTGTCGTGGATCAGGCCACCGGTGAGCTCGTCGAAGGCCTCCCTCGCCAGATCCGCCACCGAGGTCAGGCTCCACCCCTCCACCAGCAGGGTGCTGCCGTCGCCCCGCGACACCATCGCGTAGCGCCACGTGAACGACAGCAGCCCGTCCGAGGTGGTCACGGTCGCCCCCAGGCCCCTCTGACCGCCCACCTTCGTCTTCTTCAGGCGGGCGCCCGTGTCCTCCCCGAAGTCCTGGTCCAGTCGCGCCTGCAGGGCCTGCTCGAGGTCGGCCGGCCCGGTGACCTCGCGGACCACACCGATGAACGCCCGGGACGGGTCCTGGACGACGAAGACCGCCTCGGAGCCCTGGTCCAGGGTGGCGGCTTCGCCGCCGAGCACGACCCAGTGCTGGGTCTCCGCCGACCAGGCGACCTGCGCGGCGTAGTCGTGGAGGGTGCCGCTCCGCCACCGCCAGTCCCGTCCCAGCTCCGTGGACCAGGGCTGCTCGGCGAGCCGCGTCGCGACGCCGTCCAGGGTCTCCTGGTCGAAGACCTGCAGCCGCTCGATCACCTCGGCCGCGGCAGCGACCGAAGCGTCCGGATCCACCGCGCCGGCGAACCAGAATTGGACCTGGAGGGCCAGGTCCCTGGTGTGGAGGACCCCGTGCCAGGCCTGGCCCGGCAGGTCTCCGGGCAGGGGGCCACCGACGAAGTCCACGAGCTGGCCGGCGACCTTGAGGGGCATCGCGGGGAGGGGTTCGGTGATGGCGAAGTCGGTCCAGAAGGCGTCGTAGAGGTAGGTGATCACGGCACCGGCGTCGCGGTCACCGACCCGCTCGGGCACGACCGCCACGTAGACCTCGGGGTCGGTGCGCATCACGCCGACCCGGGCCGACTCGTTCATCTGGGCGAGCTCCAGGCCGACCGCCAGTCGCCAGTCGCCCCCCGGGTCCCAGCCCAGGCCGAAGGTGGCGTCGGCGTAGGCACCATCCCGGACCTCCCACTGCCGGTTGGCCATGTCCTCGAGGGGCGCCAGGGGGCGGCTTCGAGGCGGATCGTCGCGCAGCCGGAACGCCGGAAAGAGCCCCGTGAGGTCCTTGGCCAGCGCGGTCTGCTCGTCGCCCGCCGCGGTGCTGGCCACCACCTGGTAGAGCCAGCCCTGCACCAGGATCGTCCAGCGCTCCTGCTTGTACGCCGACTCGTGCTCCATCCCGGTGATGACCGTGTGCCAGGCCGGGTGTCCCAGGAAGGTGCCGCGCTCCTCGACGTGCAGCGTCGCGGTCCGGGGGTCCACGGCGCCGATCAGCAGCTGGTGCATGCCGTCGAGGGTGGCGGTGCCCGCCTGCTCCGGGATCACGCCCAACCAGGTGCCGCCGGGCACGGCGATCACCCCCACCGCGTCCGGGATCATGCTGCGTGCCTGGGTCTCGGCGAGCACGAGCCAGGTGGGGTCCAGGCGCTCGAGGGAGAAGGACAGGTCGTGGTCGACCAGCAGGTCGTCGCTGTGGGTCTGACCGGTCGGCCGCTCCCGGGCCTCGGCGGCCTCCTGGTGCGTTGCGGGGGGGTCGCTCGCTCCGGCCAGTCCGATCCACAGCGCCCAGAGCCACCACCACATGCGCACCTCGCCACTCTCCCTTAGCCCGCATCCGCCACCAGAATCCGTGCCGGGGTGGCGGAGCCAGGGTTGGCGCGCCCCCCCCCCCGCGGCGGTCGGAGCGAGGGCCTGGAGTAGACTCCGCCCATGCCGATGTCCGCCGCCGAGTACGCCTGCGTCCGCGACTTCTCGGTGCTCTACAGCGGCGGCCTGGACTCCTGTGCCGTGCCGATCCTGATCGGCGGTCGGACCCGCGGGCGGGGGGGCATTCACCTGCTCACCTTCAAGCACGACTACGGCACGCTGTTCAACGAGTGGTCCCGGCGGCACACCCCGGAGCTCCAGCGGGTGCTGGGCATGCGGGTCGAGCACCACCTGGTGGACCTGACCGACGTGTGGAACGAGCTCGGCGCCCGCCGGTTCCTGATGGAGGCCCTCAAGTACAAGGGCCACTGGGTGGCCTGCCTGGGCTGCCAGGAGTCGATGGCCACCCACACCATCATCTACAACCTCGAGCGCAACATCACGAACACGTTCATCTGCTCCAGCGTGGGCGGCGAGTACGCCGTGATGTCGATGCCGGTCACGCGAGACAAGAACTGCGAGTTCTACGCCCGCTATGGCATCCGCTACAACGCACCGCTGCTCGACCTGGGCATCGGCAAGCCGGAGGAGCGCCAGATCCTCCGCGAGCACGGCATCGACCCCGGCTGGGGCGCCCGGCGCTCCCACCAGGGCTACCAGCCGATCTGCCTGATCGGCTTCCAGCACAGCCTGGACATCGTGTTCGACTTCCACACGACCTACCCGCCAGATCGGGTCGCCGCCTTCCTCGACGAGAAGTTCGAGATCATGGACCGCGTCATCCGGCGCCTGCTGGCCGACCGTGGCCACGATCCCGAGGCGCTGATCGCCCGCAACCTGGCGGTCTTCGAGGAAGAGGAGGCCGAGATGGCCGCAGCCCGGGCAGCCCAGGCCACCCCTTGAGCACCTCCGGGGGGCAGCTCGACACCCTGCGCACCTTCGAGACCCCGGAGGGCGTGTCTCTGGGGATCCGGGTCGCGGGACCGCTGGTGCGCAGCCTGGCCTTCTCCATCGACGTGCTGGTCCGGATGGCGATCTACACCATCCTGGCCATCGTGCTGGGCGGCCTCGCCGAGACCGGCCAGGGCCTGCTGCTGATCGGCATGTTCCTGACCGAGTGGTTCTACCCGGTGTTCTTCGAGCTCCGACGGGCCGGCCAGACCCCGGGCAAGAAGGCCCTGGGCATCGCCGTGGTCCACGACAACGGCACCCCGGTGGGCTTCGCCGCCAGCCTGGTCCGGAACCTGCTGCGCTTCGCGGACTTCGTGCCCATGGGGTATGCCGCCGGACTCACGACGATGGTGTTTCACGAGGACTTCAAGCGGCTGGGAGACCTCGCCGCTGGCACCGTGGTCGTCTACCGGGACCCGCCCCTGGGTGCGCCAGCGGTGCCCGAGGTCGAGGCGCGACCGCTGCCCGAACCCCTGGGGGTGGACGAGCAGCGGGCGCTGCTGGACTACGCCCGGCGGCGCCCGGGCTGGACCCAGGAGCGAGCCGAGGAGCTGGCGGACATCCTGGCGCCCCTGACCCGGGAGACCGGACGCGCCGGGGAATTGCGGCTGCTGAGCCACGCCAGCTGGCTGCTGGGCCGGCGCTGAGCGATGTCCCAGGCCGGCTTCGAGAAGCGGCACAGGGGGGACTGGGAGACCCTGTCCCAGCTGCTCGAGGTGGTGGAGAGCCCCTCCGAGGGCACCGAGCTCGACCTCGCCGACCTGCCGGGCTTGTACCGCCAGGTCTGTCAGCACCTCGCCCTGGCCCGGGAGCGACGCTACAGCACCGACCTGGTCGCACGGCTCAACGCCCTCGCCCTCGGGGGCCACGACGTGCTCTACCGAGAGGGCACCCGGGCCCGGGTCGACTGGCTCGACACGCTGCTGCTGGCCTTCCCGCGGGCTCTGCGGGCCCGACGCGGCGCGCTGCTGGCGGCCGCCGCCGCCTTCCTGGTCCCCGGAGGCTTCGCCTACGGAGGCGTCCGCTACGACCCCGACCTGGTCTACCTGTTGATGGAGCCCTGGCAGATCTGGCAGCTGGAGGCGATGTACGACCCCGACAGCGCCCACTTCCTGAGGGAGCGCGGGGCCGCCTCGGACCTGATGATGTTCGGCCACTACATCCGGAACAACATCGGCATCGCCTTCCGGACCTTCGCCGGCGGCATGCTGGCGGGGGTCGGCAGCCTCTTCTTCCTGGTGTTCAACGGCGCCTACATCGGTGCCGTCTCGGCCCACCTGGACAACGTGGGGTACAGCGAGCCCTTCTGGTCCTTCGTCATCGGCCACGGCTCGTTCGAGCTCACAGCCCTGGTCATCGCGGGCGTCGCAGGGCTGCGGATCGGCCAGTCCCTCCTGGATCCAGTCCGCCGGACCCGCACCCACGCCCTGGTGGAGGAGACCCGCGAGGCGCTGCCCCTGGTGTACGGCTTCACGGCGATGCTGCTGATCGCCGCGTTCATCGAGGCCTTCTGGTCGTCGATGGTGTTCCTGCCGGCGACGACCAAGTACGCGGTCGGGGCGGTGCTGTGGGTGTCGGTGCTGGGCTACCTGGCCGCGGCTGGGAGGCGGCGTGGACCCTGAACGCGTCGCCGCGGTCCTGCGGCCCCGCCGGCACTGGGAGGCCATCGATCTGGGCTTCACCATGGCCCGCGCCTGGTGGCGGCCGGTGTGGGGGGCCTGGGTGCTGTGCGTCCTGCCGGTCCAGCTGTTGATCTGGGGGGTGCTCGGCTCCCGGACCTGGTGGCCGCTCCTGCTGATCTGGTGGCTGAAGCCCTGGTTCGATCGGGTCCCGCTGTACGTGCTGAGCCGGGCGCTCTTCGGCGCGACGCCACGTCCCTCGGCGGTCCTGCGGGCCCTGCCGTCGCTCCTCAAGGTGCATCCGGCGGCGCTGCTGTGGGGGCGCTTCGAGCCCGCCCGGAGCCTGCACCTGCCGGTCTGGCAGCTCGAGGGCCTGTCGGGTACCGAGGGCTCTCGGCGTCGGCGCCTGCTGGCGCGGACCGTGGAGACCCCGGCGGGCTGGCTCACCCTCGGCTGCCTGGGCCTGGAGCTCGTGCTGTTCATCGGCGCCCTGGCGCTGGCGGGCTTCCTGCTGCCCGAGGTGGCCGGCGTGGACCTGGAGCACCTGCTGACGGCGGTGAACATGGGGGAGGCGAGCGGGAAGGAGCGGGCCTGGGTGGCGGCCTGCCAGCTCTTCGCCCTCGGCCTGGTGGAGCCGCTCTATGTCGCAGGCGGCTTCGCGCTCTACATCAACCGGCGCACGGTGCTGGAGGGGTGGGACATCGAGGTGTCCTTCCGGCGCCTGGCCCGGCGCCTGACGGCGGTGGAGCGGCCCACCCCGAAGCTCGGCCCCCTGGTCGCCCTGCTCCTGACCGCGCTGGCGAGTCCGGCGGTGCTGGCGCTGGACAGTGGCATCGAGCGCGATCCTGCGGCGGTGGTGGCCGAGGTGCTGGCCGAAGAGGACTTCGGCACGACGATCACCGAGACCCGGTACACCTGGCCCTGGCTCGAGGAGCTGCTGGGCGAGGGCGAAGACGGCCCCCTGAGCTGTGCCCCGGAGACGACAGCCGGTGCCGGCACGGTCGCCGGCGGTGCCGCAGGGGCCCTCGAGCTCGTCTTCTGGTTGTTGCTGGCCCTGGGGCTGGCGGCGCTGGGGGTCTGGGGCTGGCGCCAGCTCCAGGAGCGCGGACCGCGCAGCGAAGACGGGCGGGTGATGCTCCCGGACCTGCTGGTGGGACACGACGCCCTGCCCGAGGTCCTGCCCGACGACATCCCCTCCGCGGCGCGGGCCCGGTGGGCCGCCGGCGAGCACGCGACCGCCCTGGGGCTGCTCTACGCTGGCGCCCTGCTCGACCTGGTGTCCCGCCACGGCGTGGACCTGCCCCGGGCCGCCACCGAGGGCGACTGCCTGCGGGTGGTCCAGGCCCGACCGGGCGGGGAGCTCGCGGGGTGGTTCGCCGGGCTGACCCGGGCCTGGCTCCAGACCGCCTACGCCCATCGCCCACCGCCCGCCGCCGACTTCGAGCGCCTGGCGACGGAGTGGCCCCGTTGGTTCGCCGGGGTGGCGCCGTGAGGCGGCTGCGCGTGGTCCCGACCCTGGTGCTGGCAGCCCTGTCGGCCCTGGTGATCCTGCTGATCGTCACCGCGGTCCCCGAGGAGGTCGAGCGGGACCAGGGACTCTCCGACCAGGCCCGCCGGGTCTCCACCCTCGCGGCCGAGCGCACCCTCACGCGCCTGGATCTGCCCGCCCGGAGCCTCGATCGGCTCGACGAGCTGCCGCCGCCTGACCACGTCCTGGTCATCGCCACCCCACTCCGGGAGCGCCTGCTGACCCAGGTGGACCGGGTGTTCGACTGGGTCGAGGCTGGTGGCCACCTGGTGGTGGAGGCGATGCCCGCGCCCTGGGAGGCGACCGGGTCCCGCATGGACGACCCGCTGCTCGCCCCCTGGGACATCGGGACCCGCAACTTCCACGTGCGCAGCGAGCCGGCGGAGCTGTCGGTCCGCACGCCGACGGAGGGGCCGTTCCGGGTCTGGATGGACGGCTCCCGCTGCGTCGAGGACCATCGGACCGAGTCCGAGTGGTCGACGGCCTATGGGCTGGACCACGACTGTGCCTCGGCCCTCCAGGTCCTGGCCGGGCGCGGGCGCATCACCGCCGTCGGCGACCTGGGCTGGATCCACAACGAAGAGCTCGGCGAGCTGGACCACGCGGCCGCCCTGCGGGCCCTCGTCCGCAGCGGCGACCCCCCTGCCGGGGT
Source organism: uncultured Enterobacterales bacterium (assembly GCA_964344945.1). GTDB lineage: Bacteria > Myxococcota_A > UBA796 > UBA796 > CAJQPC01 > CAYFPX01. Next base: position 799 of record CAYFPX010000250.1, on the reverse strand, counting down.
GTGGTTGTTGTACCAGGACGTGCCCCTGAGCCTGTCCACGTGGATCTGGACGCGGGCCTGGCCCCCCCTCACCACCGGCCTCGTGCTCCTGGCCCTGTGGATCGCATCGCGCGCCCAGCGGTTCGGGCCTCGGGTGGTCCCGCCCGGACCAGACCGCCGCGAGCGCCTCGCCCACGTGGACGCCGTCGGCGACTTCCTGTGGCGCCAGGCCCGCCAGCAGGCCCTGGTGGACGCGGTGCGCCGGGTGCTGCTGCGCAGCATGAGGGCCACCGAGCCCCCGGACTCCACCGCGCTGGCCGCACAGGCCGGCGTGTCGCCCGCCCAGGTCGACGAGGCCCTGCGCGAGCCGGTTCCCCACGATCCCCAAGCCTTCACCCGGGTGATCCAGCTGCTGGAGCGCCTGAGGAGGACGAGATGACCCCCGAAGAACTTCCCACCCTGGAGGCGGCCGCGGGCACGATCGACCGCATCCGCACGGAGCTCAAGAAGGCCGTGGTCGGCCAGGACGCCGCCCTCGACCAGGTGCTCACCGCGTTCCTGGCGAGCGGTCACGTGCTGGTCGAGGGCGTGCCTGGCCTGGGCAAGACCCTGCTGGTGCTGGCCCTGGCCCGCACCTTCGGCGGGCGCTTCGCCCGCATCCAGTTCACCCCCGACCTGATGCCCAGCGACGTCACCGGTCACGCGGTCCTGGACTCTGCAACAGCTGAGTTTCGCGTTCGCAAGGGCCCTGTCTTCACCAACCTCCTGCTCGCCGACGAGATCAACCGCGCCCCGGCCAAGACCCAGGCGGCCTTGCTCG
>CAYFPX010000249.1:8431-10930 GCA_964344945.1 uncultured Enterobacterales bacterium | reverse complement strand
CTCAGCAAGCCGAGGTCGCGCGCCAGGAGCAGGTGGTACTCGACCTCACTGGCCGCTGATAGCTGACTGCTGAGGGCTCGGATCGCCGGCTCTGGGGCATCGCGCCCGACTGGGACTCAGACGCCCCTGGCGTCGCGGTCCCAGACCACCTTGTGCAGCTGGAGCCCCAGCCGAGCCGGGACCTGGTCCGCGAGCATCCAGTCCACCAGCTCTGCCGCGTCCAGCAGGCCCCAGGCCGGCGACAGGACCACGGTGCTGCGGCTGGCGAGGTCGTGCTCGCCGATCACGCGGCGGGCCCACTCGTAGTCGCGGCGACTGGCCAGGACGAGCTTGATCTCGTGGTGAGGGCGCAGCAGCGCCACGTTCTCCCAGAGATTGGCGTGATCCTCGCCGGAGTCCGGCGCCTTGAGGTCCAGGATGACGTGCACCGGGTCCGGCACCTCGGCGATGCTGATGGACCCGCTGGTCTCCAACAGCACGGTGTGACCGGCGTCGACCAGCCGCTGCATCAGCGGGATGGCCTGCCGATGGACCAGGGGCTCGCCACCGGTCACCTCGACCAGGTGCACTCCCGCGGCCGACACCTCGGCGATCACGCTGTCGATGCTGCGGTGCTCGCCCCCGGTGAAGGTGAACTCCGAGTCGCACCAGGTGCAGCGCAGGTTGCAGCCGGCGAGCCGCACGAAGGTGCACGGGACCCCCGCCCAGGTGCTCTCGCCCTGGACCGAGGTGTAGACCTCGATGACCCGCAGGCGTTCATCGATCGGGATAGTCGCCACCGCCTCGAACTAGCCCCACGGAGCAGTCATGGCCAGCACCCGGATCGAGCGCGACTCCCTCGGCGAGGTCCCCGTCCCCAGCGAAGCGCTCTACGGCGCCCAGACCCAGCGGGCGGTCGAGAACTTCCCGATCTCCGGCAAGCGCTTCCCCCGCCGGTTCATCGAGTGCCTGGGCATCGTGAAGAAGAGCTGCGCCCTGACCAACGAGGAGCTGGGCCTGCTCGACACCGGCCGGGCGGAGTGGATCGTGGCCGCCTGCGAGGAGGTCATCGACGGCACCTGGGACGACCACTTCCCCATCGACATCTTCCAGACCGGCTCGGGCACGTCGACGAACATGAACGCCAACGAGGTGATCTCGAACCGCGCGATTCAGTTCATGGGTGGGCAGGTGGGCACCAAGGATCCGGTGCACCCGAACGACCACGTCAACATGGGGCAGTCGTCCAACGACGTGATCCCGACCACCATCCACGTGTCCGGCGCCGTGGCCATCGAGCGGGACCTGCTCCCTGCGCTGAGGCACTTCCACGCCGCCCTGGACCAGAAGGCCCGGGACTTCGACGGCATCTACAAGTCCGGCCGCACCCACCTGATGGACGCCACGCCGATCCGGCTGGGCCAGGAGTTCTCGGGCTACGCGGCCCAGCTGGCCCACGGCATCCGCCGGGCCGAGGCTGCGCGGGACGCCCTGCTCGAGCTCGCCCTGGGCGGGACCGCGGTGGGCACCGGCATCAACCGGCCGGCGAAGTTCCCGGCGGGCGCCATCGCCCGCATCGCCGACGAGACGGGCCTGGCGTTCGTCGAGGCGGACAACCACTTCGAGGCCCAGGGCGCCCGGGACGGCGTGGTCGAGGCCCACGGCCAGCTCAAGACCATCGCGGCGAGCCTGACCAAGATCGCCAACGACATCCGCTGGCTGGGCAGCGGTCCGCGCACCGGCTTCTACGAGATCCGCCTGCCGGAGATCCAGCCGGGCTCGAGCATCATGCCGGGCAAGGTGAACCCGGTCATGAGCGAGATGCTCACGATGGTCGCGGCCCAGGTCATGGGCAACGACGTGGCCATCAACTTCGGCGGCGCCGGCGGCAATTTCGAGCTGAACGTCTTCCTGCCGATGATGGCGATCAACCTGCTGGAGAGCGTGCAGCTGCTGGCCAGCGGCGCCCGGACCTTCACCGACCGCTGCGTCGCGGGGATCGAGCCCAACGCCGAGATCTGCCAGGCGAGCGTCGAGCGCAACCTGGCGATCTGCACCAGCCTGGCGCCGGTCATCGGCTACGACGCGGCCGCGGGCCTGTCCAAGACCGCGTTCAAGACGGGACAGTCCATTCGCGAGGTCGCGCTGGAGCGGGGTGTCCTGACGGCCGAGGAGCTGGATCGGCTCCTCGACTTCCACGCGATGACCGTGCCCTCGGAGGGCTGAGCCCTACAGGAAGCTGGCGATGCTGGGGCCGCCGCGCTGGCCGGCGCCCTCGTCGAGGGACAGGACCGTCATGTCCGGGGCGATCATCGTGGTGGACGGGATGTAGCCGTCGGCCTCGAAGGCGTAGAGGTCGCTGGCGGTCTGGTTGTCTTCGGGCCCCACGACGGGGATGCCGCCCAGGTTGAAGCTGTTCCGCCACTGCTGCAGGTCCTGCACGCTGGGCAGGTCGCCGCGGGAGTCCTGGGTGAGGACCTCGATCGCCGCGAAGCCCTGCTCGCGCGGGCCGTAGCTGGA
>CAYFPX010000249.1:0-8332 GCA_964344945.1 uncultured Enterobacterales bacterium | reverse complement strand
TCATCTGGAAGTTGTCGACGACGTCGCCCTCGTCGTAGACGGTCCAGCTGTAGGACTGGCCGCCGTACTGGATGGTGGTCTCGCCCGTGGGACCGGCGTTGGCGGCGTCGGGCTTGTCGTCGCACCAGCCGACCGGGTACTCGCCGGTGTAGGGGTGGCTCCAGATGTACGCGGGGTTGGTGCCGCCATCGACCTCTTCGCCGTCCTCCCAGCCGTCGCCGTCGGTGTCGGGCTCGGTCGGGTCGGTGCCGTACTCGTCGAGCTCCTCGCCGTCCTCGAGGCCGTCGCCGTCGGAGTCGGCGACGTCGGGATCGGTGCCGAGGTCCGCCTCTTCCTCGTCGGTCAGGCCGTCGCCGTCGCTGTCGGCGTTCGGATCGACCTGCTCCTCCTCCTGGGTCCCCTCGACGTCGTCGGCGGGGCCGCCGCTGCCGTCGTTGGTGAAGCCCTCCGTAGGGGTACAGCCGACCAGGGCGATCAGGGCGGAACAGACGAGGAGGGGGCGGGTCATGGCGGTGCTCCGATGCAAGGACGGCCAGGGTGAGGGCACGACATCCTCACCACCCACGTGCAAAGGCCCTGTGAGCCCCTCGTCAGGCTTCCGTCAACGCCCGCCGACGGCTGCAGCGAGCCAGTCTGCGACCTCGGGCCCGCCCTGGAGGCCGACGCCATCGTCGACGCTGAGCAGCTGGAGGTCTGGCCCGATGATCGCGGTGGAGGGGGCCAGTCCGTCGACGTCGAAGGCCTGGAGATCGTGCAGCCCCCCGCCGTCGACGGGTGCCAGGACGGGGACGCCGTCGAGGCCGAAGGAGGTCAGCCAGGCGGCCAGCCGGTCCGCGTCCGGCAGCTCGCCGTCGTGGTCCGCCGTCAGGACCAGCACCGGTGTCCAGGCCGGCTCCGGGTGCCGGGCGAGCAGCTCGGGGATGGTGCGCACGGTCTCCATCAGGCCGTCGCTGTCCTCGGCGGCCACGATCAGCCAGACCACCAGGCCGCAGCTCGACCAGGGGCCGACCTCCTGGCCCCACTGGTCCACCAGGTGGGGATTCTGGACGACGTCGCCGGGCTCGTACACCGCGTAGGCCTGGATGCCCGCGTCGGTGCTCACCTGCGTGGAGCTGCCGGGCCCCGCGCCGTCCGTCTCAGGAGGCTGCTGGCAGGGGCCCAGAGGGTAGTCCCCGTGGGCGAAGGGGTGGTGCTCTTCCCACAGGGGATTGGTGCCGGCGTCCACCTCTTCGCCGTCCAGCCAGCCGTCGCCGTCGGTGTCGGGCTCGGTGGGGTCCGTGCCGGCGTCGTCCTCGGCGAAGGCGCCCAGGCCGTCTCCGTCGGTGTCCGGTCCCTCGGCCCAGGTCTCGGTCTCGCCGGCGGCGGGGTCGCCCTCGCGCAGGGGCAGGAAGTCCTCGGGGGCCATGCAGGCGGACCCCCAGAGCACCAGCGCCCCCACGAGCACGGAGCGGTGAGGGCGCCAGCGGGTCATGCCCGGAGTCTACTCGGTGAGGTAGCTCTCGATGTTGGCATCTGCCCAGTAGTCGTCGACCGCCATGACGCGGAGGTCGGGGCCGATGACCGAGAGACTCGGGATGCCGAAGTCGCGGTCCCAGAAGGTGTAGAAGTCGATGTACTGGTCGTAGTCCGAAGGCGCGACGACCGGGATGCGATCGAGCTCGTAGGTCTCCTTCCAGCGCTGGAGGTCGTCCACCTCGGACTGGTTGCCGCGGCTGTCCTCCATCAGCACCTCGACCGGGGTCCAGTCGTAGTCGCTGTACTCCTCGAAGATGGCGGTCAGCTCCTCGGCCTTGTCCTGGCACGGCGGGCACCACTCGGCGCCAACGGCCAGCAGCACGGTGTTGCCGCACTGGGACCACAGCGGGAAGTCCTGGCCATAGGAGTCGAACAGCACCTCGTTGTCGACGAGATCGCCTTCCTGGTAGGTGGTCCAGGAGTAGTTCTGGCCCCCGTAGGAGTACGTGTGGTCGTAGGTCGGGCCAGCGGTCTCACCCTCGACATCCTCGGGCCAGAGCTGGCAGTCGCCGACGCGGTAGTCGCCCTCTTCCAGGGCGTAGCTCATCGGGTTGAGCGGGTCGGAGTCGGCGCTGTACTCGGCGCCGTCGTCGTAGCCGTCGCCGTCGGTGTCGGTGTTGGTCGGGTCCGTGCCCTCGCGGGTCTCGGTGCCGTCGTCGACGCCGTCGCCGTCGGTGTCGCTGTTGTTGGGGTCGAGACCGATGTTGACCTCCCACCCGTCCTTCATGCCGTCGCCGTCGGAGTCGGCGTTCTCGGGATCGGTGCCGAGCTCCTCTTCTTCGGAGTCGAGCAGGCCGTCGCCGTCGGAGTCCTGATCGCCGCAGGCGGCGAGAGCGAAGAGGGCGGAGAAGCCGATGATGATCGTCCGGTGCATGACGAAGCCTCGTGTGTCTGGGGCCGTTTCGGTGGAAGTGGCGGCGCGGGGAACATAGACACCGCATCGGGCGCTGTCCACTGACGCGTGTCCACGAGACGTCAATCCCGCGGAGGGGTTTCAATGATACCGCGTTGGTGGGTGCTCCTGTTGGCCCTGTTTGCACTTCCCGTCGCGGTCTACGCCGCCGACGCCGGCACGCCACACCCCCACCAGGGGGTGCTGAAGCCATACCCCAAGCCCCCGCGGGCCACGACCCTGACTCCCAAGGACCACCAGGCCCTGGCGGCGGGCCAGCCGGTCTACAAGCAGACCGAAGGCGAGACCGGCGGCCGCGGTGTCGCCGTGTTCCAGGTCAAGGCGCCACCCCAGGTGGTCTGGCAGACCATCTCCAGCTTCCACATGTACCCCCAGTGGATCGACGAGGTGGAGGTCTGCGAGGTCTACAAGAAGGCCGGCAACGCGATCTTCGTGAGGTTCGTGCTCAAGAGCATGGGCGTGAGCGTGGAGTACTTCATCGAGCACGACTACCGGCCGGCAAGCACCTGGGGGACCTGGACCCTGGACTACGGCCGGGAGTCGGACCTGAGCGACTCGGTCGGGTCGTGGCTGGTGACGGAGGTGTCTCCGGGGGTGAGCCAGGTGGAGTACTCGGTGGACCTGAAGGTGAGCGGTTGGGTCCCGGGCTTCATCCGCAAGATCATCGTCGACAACGGGCTGGAGGACGCCACCCAGTGGCTCAAGGTCCAGGCCGAGCAGAGGGCGGGATGAACGACCTGCTGCTGAGGGCCCTGGCGGGCGAGGAGCTCGAGCGCCCCCCGGTCTGGTTCATGCGCCAGGCCGGTCGCTACCTGCCCGAGTACCACGACGTCCGCAACAAGGGCTCCTTCCTGCGCCTGTGCCGCACCCCGGCGGACGCGGCCGAGGTCACGCTACAGCCCCTGCGGCGCTTCGCCTTCGACGCGAGCATCGTGTTCAACGACATCCTGGTGCCGCCCAGTGCGATGGGCCTGGACCTGGAATTCGTCAAGGGCAAGGGCCCGGTCTTCCACGACCCGCTGCGCTCGCCCAAGGACCTCGATCGCCTGCACATGCCCGACGTGCAGAGCGAGATGCCCGAGGTCCTGGGCACGATCCGCCGGCTGGTGGCCGAGCTCGACGTGCCCCTGTTCGGCTTCGCCGGGGCCCCGTTCACCCTGGCCGCGTACATGATCGAAGGCAGCGGCTCCAAGAACTTCCTCCACGTGAAGCACTGGGTCCTGCACCACCCGGACGCGCTCGAAGAGCTGCTCGGCAACCTGGCCGTGCTCTGCGGCGCCTACCTGCAGGCCCAGGTCGACGCGGGCGCGGCGGCGGTCCAGCTCTTCGACACCTGGGCCGGTGTGCTCTCCCGAGGGGACTTCGAGCGCTTCGTGCTGCCCTACGCCCGCAAGGCCCTGGAGGGCGTGACCGGCGCCCCCCGGCTCTACTTCACCCGCGACGCCGGCGCGGTCCTGGACCGGCTCCGGGCCGTCGAAGCCGACGCCTATGCCCTGGACTGGCGGGTGGATCTGGCCCAGGCCCGCCAGGTGCTCGGGGACGTGCCGATCATGGGCAACCTGGACCCCGTGGCGCTCTACGGGCCGCCCGACGAGATCCGCCGCCGGGTCGGCGAGGTCATCCGGTCCGCGGGCCCCAAGGGCCACGTGTTCAACCTGGGTCACGGCATCCTGCCGACCACGCCCATCGATGGGGTCGAGGCCGCGGTCGAGGCCGTGCGGGCCTGGCGCTGGTGAGTGCGCGCTCGCCCACGGCGGTCTGGCTGATGAACATGGGCGGGCCGGACAGCGTGGCCTCCATCCGGCCCTTCCTGTTCCGGCTGCTGAACGACCCGGACGTCGTGCACTTTCCGGTCCGCTGGCTGCAGTGGGCCTTCGCCCTGGGGATCTCGATCCTGCGCAGCCGAAAGGTCGCGGTGGAGTACGCGCGCATGGGCGGCGGCTCGCCCCAGCTGCCGGCGGTGCGGGCCCAGGCGGCGGCACTCCAGGCCGCGCTGGGCGAGGACTACGCCTGCGTGCCGGTGTTCCGCTACTGGGGCGAAGGCGCTCGGGAGGCTCGCCGGCACCTGGTGCCCGGGCAGCCGGTGGTGCTCTTGAGCCTCTACCCTCACGCCTGCGGCGCCACGACGGTGAGCTCCCTCAAGGACGCTCGCAGGGCGCTGCGGGGGCACGACGGCCCGATCTCCGAGGTGGCGAGCTACCCGGACCACCCGGGCTTCGTGGCGGCGATGCGGGAGACCATCGACGAGGTGCTCGAGAGCCTGCCGGCGAGCGCGACCTCTGAGATCGTGTTCTCCGCCCACAGCACGCCCGAGGCCTGGGTGGCCAAGGGCGACCCCTACCTGGGCGAGATCGAGCGCACGATCGCCGCGGTGACCGACAGCCGGCAGTGGCGGACCCACCTGTGCTTCCAGAGCAAGGTGGGGGTGACGAAGTGGCTGGGACCGTCGACCCTGGACACGGTCGCACGGCTGGGCGGCGAGGGCTGTGAGCACCTGGTCCTGGTGCCGATCGCCTTCACCTCCGACCACATCGAGACGCTCATCGAGCTGGACGAGCAGGTGCGGGAGCACGCGCTCGAGGCTGGGGTCCAGCACTTCCACCGGGTGCCGTCGCTGAACGATCGACCGGCGTACATCCAGGCGCTGAAGGACCTGACCCTCGCGGCGGCCGGCTGATGGCCCGGGTGGTGGTCGTCGGCGCCGGGGTGTCCGGCCTCGCCACGGCGGAGTGGCTGCAGCCAGACCACGAGGTGGTCGTGCTCGAGGCCGGGGACCGGCCCGGGGGGAACGTGCACAGCGAGCACGTCGACGGCCTGACCCTGGAGCGCTCGGCCAACGGCTTCCTGGACAACGAGCCGTCGATGGGCCGGCTGCTGGACCGGCTCCAGCTGGGGGACCGGGTGCTCCCGGCCGAGGACGGTCCCCGCTACCTCTTCCACCGCGGGCGGCTGGTGGCGGTGCCGACGGGGCCCAAGCAGCTCCTGGCCTCGTCGCTGCTGCCCTGGTGGGCCAAGCTCCGGCTGGCCCTGGAGCCCTGGCAGGGACAGGGCACCGAGGAGGAGTCGATCCTCGACTTCGCCGGTCGAAGGCTGGGCCGGCTCGCTGCCGAGCGGCTGGTGGGCACGATGGTGCTCGGGATCTGGGCCGGCAAGGCCGAAGAGCTCTCCCTGCCGGCGTGCTTTCCCAAGATGCGGGCGATGGAGCGGGAGCACGGCTCGCTGATCCGGGCGATGAAGGCCCGGAAGGCGGACGCCAGCGTGGCGGCCGGGCCGCCGGGGCACCTGACCTCGTTCCGGAAGGGGCTGGGCACGCTCACGAGCACGCTGGCCGCGCGGGTCGAGGTGCGCTGCGGCGCCCGGGTCACGGGGCTGCGAGAGGGCTGGGTCGTGGAGACCGCCGAGGGGGTGGTCGAGGCCGACGCCGTGGTGCTGGCGACGCCGGCGTCCGCGTCGGCGGAGCTGCTGCGCGGGCTCGATGGGGAGGGGGCCGCCGCGCTGGCGGAGACGCCCTATGCGCCGGTCGCGGTGGTCTGCGCCGCGCTGGAGCGGTCGGGCTGGGACCCCCCGGTCGGCTTCGGCGCCCTGGTCCCCAGGGCCGCGGGCCTGGACGTGCTGGGCACCCTGTTCACGTCGAACCTGTTTCCGCTGCACGTGCCCGACGACCGCTTCCTGATCCGCTCGATGGTCGGCGGCAGCCTGAGGCCCGGCCTGGTGGACCTGGACGACGCCGAGCTGACGGCGCGGGTCCGGATCGCCAACGAGCAGCTCCTGGGCCCTCTCCCGCCGGCGGCCCACACCGCCGTCTTCCGGCACCCCCGGGGCATCCCGCAGTACACCCTGGGACACCGGGACCGGGTGGCCCGGGCGCGAGGAGCCGAGGGGCGGCGACCCGGGCTCTTCCTCACCGGGAACCACCTCGAAGGGGTGGCGGTGAAGGACTGCGTGCGGGACGGCGAGCGCACCGCCGGGCGGGTCGCGGCCTTCCTCGCCGCCGGATAGGCACCGAGCACTTCCCCGAGGACTCCATGAGCCAGCGTGAGGTCTACGCCTGCCTGAGGGCCGGCGACACCATCGCCGACACCCTCGACGACCTGGATGGCCGGATCGTGGCGGGCAAGCCCCTCTCGGTGAGCGCCCACGACTACGCCCGGCCCTACCTGGACCACCAGATCGCCGGCTTCGTCGACGGCCCGCCCACCAGCGAGGTGGCGGCGGTGATCTCCGGTGCAGCCCCCAAGGGCGGGTGGCGCCGCTTCACCCTGAGCCGCAGCGGTCCCTGGCGCTACGTGCTCGAGGTCTTCCCCACGGCGTTCAACAACGCCGACGCACCGCTCGCGCCAGGCATCCCGCCGGCGACCAGCCGGAAGGCGTGATCTCGGCGCTGCTGGTCTGCGGCCTGGCGACGGCCCAGGCCGACCCCGTCGAGGCCCAGACCCCGGACCCGCCCGAGCTGGTGCCGGTGGATCGCATGGAGCCGGTCCGGCCCAAGGCGAAGTACTGGGCCGAGGTGCCGATGACCCGGACCTCCCAGGGCCGCATGCAGCAGGTCGTGGAGTGCACCTTCGCGGTCCAGGTCAGCGAGCGCGGCAAGGTGACCGAGGTGGCGTCCCTGGGCTGTCCCGAGGGCTTCGAGAAGGCCGGGCTCAAGGCCGCGAAGTACTGGCGCTTCGAGCCCTGGCCCACCGAGAAGGCGCCCGAGGCGACCTGGACCGAGGTCCACTTCCGCTGGGTCCGGAACCCCTGATCACGGCTCGCACTCCGGCTCCTCGACCCGCAGCACGTGGAGGTCGTCCAGGGCGTCGAAGTCCCCGGTGAACAGGTCGAAGGCCATCGCACCGGGGCCCAGCACGACCAGGTCGACGTAGTCCACGCCGGTGTTGGTGTCGGCGACGGCGGTGTGGGTGCCGATCTGCTTGCCGGCGTCGTTGTAGGTGATCAGCGTGGCCTGGTCCTTGTCCTGGCCATTGGTGCGCGTGTAGGCCATGCCGGCGGTGTACATGCGCACGGTGACGGCGTCGGCCTCGCGGTCCAGGTAGCCGGAGAGTCCGGGGGTGCCGCTGTGGTTGAAGCCGTCGTTCACGTAGGTGCAGAGCACGTTCGGTGAGGAGACGAGCACCGCCGTGGTGCAGGTCGGGCCCCGTTGGATGACGTTGGTGTCGTAGCCCTCGCCCGGGTCGCCTGCGCCCACGAAGTGCACGCCCAGGTGGCTGTACTGCTCCTGGATGCGGGTGCCGACCGGGTGCTCGTCGAAGTCCACGTGCACGTCGTCGATGATGAGGTGGTCGGGCAGCAGGTCCTGGTCGTTGGGGGTGCCGTCACCGTCCCGATCATCGTCGACGGCGTCGCAGGTGCCGTCGCTGTCCATGTCGCCGCAGGCCTCTCCCTGGAGCGGGCGGGAGATGAGAGGGGCGTCGGGGTCGTCGCTCAGGACCTGGAAGGTGCCCAGGACCGCGCCGTCCACCTCGGGCACCCAGGTGGCCTCCCCCCAGGCCATCTCGCCGGGGGTCAAGGTGAGGGGGAGGGCCGGCACGTCGAAGGCGACCTCGGTGGTGGCGCCGTCGAGCTGGAATTCGTGCACGGTGACGTCTTCGGTGCCGACGTTGCGCACCATCCACTCGAAGGTGCTGGTCCGGCAGGCGGTGGCGGTGGTGCCGAAGTCGAAGGGGTCGGGCAGGACCTGGAGGTGGGCCGCGCCGTCGGTGGGTTCCTCGAGCCAGGCGGTGCCGGAGTCTGAGAAGAGGCTTGGCACCGGGCCCTCGTCGGCGGGATCGATGAGCTCGTAGTCGTGGCAGCCGAGGAGCAGCAGGGTGAGCAGGGCCATGGGACCTCCAGCCGGGGGGTGCGCGGCCCCGGAGTGCAGGGGGCGTGCCAGGGGGCTGGAGGGGCCTGGGACCGTCGGGAGCT
>CAYFPX010000248.1:1077-10955 GCA_964344945.1 uncultured Enterobacterales bacterium | reverse complement strand
GTCGTCGCCGTCGTCCCGGTCGTCGTCGTCGTCCCGGTCGTCGTCGTGGTCGCCGTCCGGCCTGCAGTCCTCGTCGTCGTCGCAGTCGTCGTCCTCGCGGTCGTCGTCGTCACGGTCGTCGTCCCGCTCGTCCTCACAGTGGTCCAGGGCCGCCTCGGCCTCCCGGAGCTCCGCGCAGGCGTCCCGGTCGCCGTCCCGGCAGGCGTCGCTCAAGCGGTCGACCTCCTCCTCCAGCTCGTCGCAGCGGTCCTCTTCCTCCCCCTCGCGCTCCTCGTCCTCTTCACGCTCCCGCTCCTCGCAGTCGGTCTCGTGCTCCTGCTCCTCGGTGTGCTCCTCCTCCGCTTCCTCGATCTCGATGATCTCGGTGCGCTCGAGCTCGGGGCAGCCGATGAGCAGGAAGGCGGCGGCGACGGTCAGGGACATGCGGGTCATCTGGAACTCCTGAGAGGCCGCGTCGGTGCGGCGTGGTGCCAGCATGGCCCATGCCTGTTCTCGTGTCCTCTGTCGCACATGGAATCTGTTCTGTCCATGAGTACACTGGAAACCGTCATGCAACGGCGATCAAGCGGTTGCAACCTGTACTCAGTAATGGCATAGCTGAGTACAGTGAAGCCCGACGCACCGGATCTGTACGCCTACCTGGACTACCGGGCCTTCCTGCGCGACTGGTTCGCTGCTCGCAAGGCCTCGAACCCGCGCTTCAGCCACCGGGTCTTCGCCCGGCTGGCGGGCCAGCGCTCCCCGAGCCTGCTCAAGCACGTCGTGGACGGCCAGCGGAACCTCACCTCGTCCACGACCGAGGCCTTCATCCGGGCCCTGAAGCTCACGGGCGAGGAGGCGGAGTTCTTCACCTGGCTGGTGCGCCTGGACCAGGCCGACAGCGTCGACGAGCGCAACCTGGCCTGGGAGCGGCTGTCCGCCACCCGCCAGGTCCAGCAGGCCCACCGCATCGAGGGCGAGGGCTTCCGCTACCTCAGCCACTGGTACATCCCGGCGGTCCGCGAGCTGGCCACCCTGCCGGGCTTCCGGGCGGACCCGGCGTGGATCGCCGGCACGCTGCGCCCCAAGGTCACCGAGGCCCAGGCGCGGCAGGCCCTGAAGACCCTCCAGGAGCTCGGCCTGCTCGTGGTCGAGGGCGACCGCCTCGTGCCCGCCGACGCGGTGGTGACCACCCCTCGGGAGGTCACGGGCCTGGCGGTGCACAACTACCACCAGGGCATGCTCCAGCGGGCCAGCGAGGCCATCTCCGGCTTCGACCCGGAGGAGCGCCACCTGGGCGCCATCACCCTGGGGCTGTCACCGTCGCTGGTCCCCCAGTTCAAGGACGAGCTCGGCGCCTTCCTGGAGCGCCTCTGCGCGCTGCTCGACGGCGCCGAGGACCCGCTGGACCGGGTCTACCAGGTCAACCTGCAATTCTTCCCGCTCTCGGCGCCGGTCTCCGGCGGTCCCGATGGAGAGACGCCATGACCCTCTTCCTGCTCCTGCTCGCCTGCAGGGCTCCCGACGATCAGGGCCAGGACGCCACCATCGTCGGCAACCCCGGCAAGATGGCCGCCCGGGTGGCGAAGTCCGAGGACACCACCACCGAGACGGCGGAGCTCGAAGTCCTCGGCGGCACTCTGGGGCCCTGCGACGGCAGCGACGCCGCCGACCTGGGGTGGCAGGCCGTCTGGGACCTGGTGGACGGCGAGGCCGACGAGGTCCCGGCCGGCGACTGGTGCGACCTGACCCTGGAGCTGCACCCGCCGCTCGAGATCGTCGGCGACGGCGGTGAGGGAGGGAGCTTCCAGCTGCTGCTCGAGGTGGAGACGGTGTCGGTGTCCAGCGGCGCCGGGTTCCACGTCGACGACAACCACTTCGTGCTCGAGCTGGCGGCGCCGGACTGGATCCCGGTCGATCGCCTCACCAGCGACGGCGACCGCCCCGTGGTCGTCGACGCCGAGCACGAGCTGCACGACACCCTCGCCGCGGCCATCACCCGGGGCTCCGCCCTCTACGCCGACGACGACGAGGACAGCGAGGTCGGCGAGGCCGAGCGGGACGCCGGCAGCCAGGCTCGGGGCGACGACCACCACGAGGCGGGCACCGACACCGACACCGGACCCAGCGACACAGGCGACCGCGACGACACCGACGGCGACGACGACAGCCAGCTGCTCGGCTGCCAGGGCGAGGACGACGTGGACCAGTCCGGCTGGTGCCTGCTCCCGCTGCTGCTCGCCGGGCGCCGGCGCTTCAGCGCCCGGGTCAACCCAGCCCGCGACTGAGAACGGGAGATGCCTGGGATTGCGAGAGCAAGTCCAGCGACGGGAGGATCGGAAGACACCCAGTCAGGGTGCGAGGCCGCGGTCCTCGGCCCAGCGCCGGTCCAGGGCCTGGTCCACCGGCTGGGAGAAGCCAGGGTAGACCGGGTGGGTGCGAGCGAGGCCCAGCCAGGCCAGCACCACCAGGGGATAGACCCAGCGAGTCGGCCGATCCCGGAGCCCCAGGGCGGCCACGCAGAGCAGGAGCAGCCAGGTGCCGTGGAAGAAGGTCTCGGGCTTGGCCACCCGCCAGAAGCCCGGGACCACCTGGCGCACCCCCATGTAGACCGGGTTCCAGACCCCTGGCAGCAGCTGGGGGCCCAGCGCCAGCAGGAAGAGGCCTCCCGCGACCGCCAGCAGGGCCTGGCTCCGGCGATCGCCGCGCAGGGACCACGCTCCCCAGCCCGCCAGCCCCAGGGCCAGCGGGTCCAGCACCCGCCACAGCTCCAGCCGGTTCCAGTGCGGCGGCCACAGGGAGAAGCTGTCGAGCAGCGCCCGGTCGTGCAGGAAGGTGTCGGGGTCCCCCAGGGTGCCGGCGCCGGACAACAGCGCGAGCTGGAGCGCCACGAGGGGCAGCATGGCCAGGGTGGTCGCGGCGCAGTGGCGGAGGATCCGGCGGTCCCGGGTCACGGCCAGGAGCAACGCTGTGCCCGCTGCCCCGACCAGGGCCAGGTACCAGTTCTGGAACGCCATCCAGACGAACAGCCCGGCGGCCGCCAGGCCCCAGCGGCCCCCGTCGCGCTGGCACCGCAGGACCGCCCAGGCGTACAGCGCCAGGCAGTACACCGCCGACTTCTCGATCGTGTACCAGTTCAGGTCCCGGAACTGGTGCAGGTTCAGGCCGAAGGCGAAGCCGAGCCCGAGCGCGGAGTCCCAGCGCCCGGACAGCTCCTTGAGCAGCAGCGCCGCAGCCCACCAGCCCAGGGCGAGGTGCAGCAGGCCCTGGGCGTTGAACGCCGCGAAGGGGGCCAGCACGAGCTCGAAGAGGGTGGTCACCCACAGGTGCCCCACGTGCACGCCGATCAGCCGCGCGGCCGGCTCGTGGACCGCGTCGAGGGGGCTGAGGGTGATCGTGCGGTGCACGCCCTCCAGGTAGAAGAGCAGGGAGCCGGACTTGTCGATGGTGGGGAAGGCCCCGTACACGACCCGGTGCAGCACCGCGGCCAGCGGCGCGGTCCAGATCACGGTCTGGCCCAGGCAGAACCACCAGGCCCGCAGGGCCTCGGGCTGGCGCCGCAGGAGCGCCAGCGCCGTCAGCAGCAGGCCGGCCACCACGCAGGTGATCCAGGCACCCGGCGCCTCCGCCGGCCCCAGGGGCACGACGATCTGGTCCGGGTGCGGGGGTGGCCCGTACACCCGCCGGATTGTAGGGGACGTCCATGAGCGAGCTCGCAGACGCCCTGCTGGACTGGTACGCCGAGCACCGGCGGGACCTGCCCTGGCGCAGCGAGCGCACGCCCTACCGGGTCTGGCTCTCGGAGATCATGTGCCAGCAGACCCGCGTGGACACGGTGATCCCGTACTTCCAGCGCTTCCTGGATCGCTGGCCGACCGTAGAGGCGCTGGCCGCGTCCCCCGTGGAGGACGTGCTCTCCGAGTGGGCGGGCCTGGGGTACTACTCCCGGGCGCGCAACCTCCACCGGGCTGCCCTGGCCGTCGCCGAGCGCGGCGGCTTCCCGGACACCACAGCAGGACTCCGGGCCCTGCCGGGCGTCGGCGCCTACACCGCCGGCGCCATCGCGTCGCTGGCCTTCGGTCGCGATGCCCCGGTGGTCGACGGCAACGTCGAGCGGGTCCTCACCCGGCTCGCGGCCCTGGAGCTCGACGCCCGCTCCACGGCGGGCCGCAGGGCGGTCTGGGCCCACGCTGCGGACCTCCTCCCCCCCGGACGCGGCGGGGCGTGGAACGAGGCCCTCATGGAGCTCGGGGCGCTGGTGTGTACCCCCCGGGACCCGGCCTGCGACGCCTGCCCGATCGTCTCGGACTGCCTGGGCCATGGCACCGGCGAGCCCACCCGCTACCCCCGCAAGCCCAGGAAGAAGCCCCCCGTGCGAGTCACCGCCGCCTGTGGCGCGTGGGTGCGGCCCGACGGTGCGGTGCTCATGGGCCGCCGACCCGCCGACGGACTGCTCGGCGGCCTCTGGGAGCTGCCGGGCCTGGACGGAGCGGGGAGCGCCCCGGAGCGGGTCGCCCGGGCCTTCGCCGAGCGGTGTGGGGTCACCGTCACCACCTGCCGGACCCTGGGCCAGGTGGTGCACGTCTTCACCCACCGCCACCTCACCCTCGACGTGCTGCAGGTCGAGGCCGAGGGAACCCCCGAGCCCCGCTGGTACACCGAGCTGGCCTGGCTGGATCGGCCGGCGCGTGAGGGCCAGGCGCTCAGCACCCTGGCCCGCAAGACCGTCGCGCTACTGGGCTGAAGGACCCGGTCCGAGGGCTTCCCGGATCCAGGCCCGGCACGCCTCCACCGGCGCCGGCTCCGGACCCTCGATGGTCACGACCACGTGGCGCGGGTCGTCGTCGAGCCGGGGGTAGGAGCCGACGTCCACCTCGGGCCAGCGGGCCTGGGCGTCGGCCAGGCGTGCGGCGATCGCGACCTCCTGCTCCAGGGTCGCGACCCTGGCCGCGTGCACGGGCGTGCCCCGCCAGCGCTCGGCGGCCGCCTCGAACTTGAGGCGCAGGAGCGAGGGCACGCCGGGAAAGATGTGCACGCCGCGCACCACCACCAGGGGGAAGCGCACGTCGCCGTCCCACCAGAGCTCGGCGCCTGCGGGGATGCGGGCCATGCGCAGGGCCGCCTCCGTCGCCCGGTCCTCGAAGTGGCCCTCGATGATCGCCACCAGGTCGGGGTGGGGCACGAGCGGCAGGTCGAAGGCCAGGGCCACGGACTCCATGGTGCGGTCGTCGTGGGTCGGGCCCACACCCCCTGTGGTGAAGATCCAGTCCACCTCTGAGGCGGCATCCCGCAGGGCCGCGGCGATGACTCCGGGGTCGTCGGGCAGGACCTGGATCCGCCTCAGCCGGACACCGAGCTGGCGCAGGCGCTGGACCAGGTACGGCGTGTTCTCGTCTGCGTACTTCCCGGCCAGGATCTCGTCGCCGATGATGAGCACGCAGGCGGTCTTCATGCCCTGGCTGTAGCCCGCCGCCCAGGCGAAGGCCGGATCCGCCTGCACGCCCCATCCAGGCGGCGGTAGACTGGAGGGGAACCCGAGCCGCATCCGGGGGGTCCCAGGAGAGCACGTGACCGGGCCAGCCACCACCGGACGCTTCCGGCGCCTCGCGCTGCGCGTGGTGGTGCGCTTCCACGACCGGGTCGTCGAGGATCGCGTCTTCCGCAGGGCCCACGCCGACCTGATCCTGGGCGGCGACGGCGACGTCGTCCTGCCCCCGCCGCACGCCGACGCCCCGGTCGCGACCGCGACCTGGCTGGGCCAGGAGCAGGTGGTGGTGCGGACCTTTGCCGAGCAGGAGCTGCGCATCACCGCGTCCTGCCCCGCCGAGCTGGTCTATGGACCCATCCGGGTCGAGCTGTCCCTGGTGCCCCAGTTCCGGCTGCCTCGCCCGGTGCTGTTGGGCGAGGGCGACACGGTGCTGGGTGTGCTGGTGGTCGCCATGACCCTGGCCGGCATGTACGTCGAGTTCGGCCTCAGCATCTGCTACGACGCTGCCCTGGCCCTGCGCAGTCCCGAGCTGGCGGCCCTGTGTCCCATCGAGCGCTCGCCTGGCCAGGTCGCGGTGGAGACCACGCCCGAGTACATCGCGCGGCTGCTCAAGGAGGACTACGAGGGCACGACCGACCGCGCTCCCGTCCCGCCCGCGGAGCCGATCGACGCCGACAGGGAGCTGCCCAGCTTCCACCTGCCGGCCGGCAACAAGGGTCCCCTGCACGCCCCGGGAGGAGCCGAGGAGACCGCGGCGCAGCCCGAGCGGCGGCCCCACGCCGACGACCCGGTCCGCACCCGGCACCAGCCCCTGCGGCCGAAGCCCCTGCCGACCGAGGAGCTCGCCGAGCCCGACGAGCAGCCCACCGGCGCGGTGGACCCGCAGACCCTGCAGGCTGCCGAGGACGGCGGGCTCGAGCCTATCGACCCCGAGGACCTGCCGGCCGAGGAGGAGCGCGGGTGGGGCTTCCAGGACTGGCTGGACGCCAACGACGACCGGGACCACCAGGACCAGCTCAAGGAGATCGTGGAGCTCACCCGGGAGCGCCTGCGCATCGATCCGGAGAACCCCCACGCCCTGACCCAGCTGGGCTACTTCCAGTACCTGGCCGAAGACCTGGCGGGCTGCGCCAGGACCTACGAGCGCTACATCGAGCTCTACCCGGACGACGCCGCCGGCTACAACAACCTCGGCCTTGTGTACAAGCGGAGCGGCGAGTACCCTAAGGAGGAGGGCTACTATCGACTGGCCCTGGCCCTCGATCCGGACGACACCTACGCTCTGAACAACCTGGCGGTCAACCTGGCTCACCAGGGGAGGTTCGACGAAGCCCTGGCCATCATGGACGAGCTCCAGCAGCTGGAACCAGACGACGCGTACGCCCACCTCCACCGGGCCAAGATCCTGGCGGCCATGGGCGAGACCGACGACGCGCTGACCTGGTTCGGCCGGGCTCTGGCCGGGGCCCGGACCCTGGACACCTTCCACCACATCGAATTCCGCCAGGACATCCGGGTGGACCCGGCCTTCACCGAGCTGAGGGAGGAGCCCGAGTTCGCTCGCCTGCTCGTGGAGGCCTACGGCCTCGACGCCAAGCCCATCCTGGAGGGCGCCAGTGGGTGAGCTCCATGTCCGCGTGACCTTCCACGAGACCGTCGTGGACGATCAGGTGATGCCGGTCAACGGCGTCGTCTGGCTGGGTTCGCGCACCGGGGCCCAGGTGGTCTTCCCCGGGGCGGACGTGGCGGTCACGCGCCTCGGCAACAGCCTGGCCATCCGTGGTCGGCGACTCCGGGAGGGCCAGCGCACGGCCTTCCGGGTCGGACCGGTGCGGGTCCAGGTCCAGCACCTCGAGCCCTTCAAGGTGAAGCGCCAGCTGGCGCCCCAGCTGGACTACGGCTTCATGCTGGTGGCGGCGGCGGTGATGACCAGCGGCATGTGGGTCGACACCCTGGGGCACCTCGCCCAGGACCGCGCCCTCGCCGAGGTCACGGCGCGGGTCGCCGAGGTCGGGGACTGGCTGCGGCCGGGCGCGGCTCGGGACAGCCAGCAGGCCAGCGCCAACGTGGGCCTGCGAGAGCCCGAGCGCCGCCCCGCGACCCTGGACATGGTCTTCGAGGGCCGGGAGGCCCGCCCCGACGACCACCAGACCGGCTGGGCCTTCTACCAGTGGTACCGGGCGGCCGTGCCTGCAGGCCCGGTGTTGAGTCGGGCCCGGGCACGCCTCCAGGCCGAGCCCGACGACCTGCACCTCCACGCGAAGCTCGCCCGCGGCGAGTACGACGCCGACAACTGGTCCGGTGCGGCGGCCCACTACCGCAACCTGGTCGCCTACGACGGCAAGAACGTCGCCTGGCTCGAGGGTCTGGCCCACGCCCACCGGCGCCTCGGGCGCCACCGCCAGGAACTCGAGCTCTACAACCACCTGCTGGAGCTCGATCCGGACAACCTGGTGGCCATGGGCTACGCCGGGGTCGCGCTGGCCCGCCTCGACCAGCCCGACGCGAGCACCGCCGCCCTCGACGAGCTCGAGTCCCTGCACCCGGATCATCCCTACGTCTCTCACTTCCGGGGCCTGGTGGCCGCCATCGACGGCCAGGAGGCCGCCGCGATAGCCGCCTTCGAAGAAGCCCTGGTGCGGCTCGGCGAGCTCAACGACGTCCAGCAGCTGGAGCTGCGGCGGGACCTGGCGCTCGAGCCCGAGCTCGCCGCGCTGAGAGCCGATCCCCGCATGCACCGCATGCTCGCGCGACAGCTCGGCGTCATGGCCCCGCACAAGCGCCATTGACTGGATTAGGAGGGGCGGCCTCCGAGCACCGGGAGTGGCCGTGATCCGAAGGGCCGTGCTGGCCGGCAGCTTCGACCCCATCACCCTGGGGCACATGGACATCCTGGAGCGAGGGCTCCAGCTGTTCGACGAAGTCATCGTGGCCTGTGGCAACAACCCCGCCAAGCGCACGATGTTCACCCACGAGGAGCGCCTGGAGATCCTGCGGTCCTGCACCGCGGAGCTTCCGGGAGCCCGGGTCGACGCCTTCCAGGGCCTGCTGGTCGACTACTGCCGCACCGTCGACGCGACGGTGATCCTGCGGGGCCTGCGGGCTGTGTCGGACTTCGAATTCGAGTTCCAGATCGGGCTGGCCAACATGGACATGGCGCCCGCCATCCAGACCGTGTTCCTGCTGACCGAGCCGAGCCACATCTTCGTGTCGTCGAGCCTGATCAAGGAGATCGCCCAGAACGGCGGCGACGTCTCCCGCTACCTGCCACGTCCGGCCCTGGTGGCGCTCCAGGGCAAGCTGGCGTGATCGAAGACGCGCGCTGGGTCGGCACCCCGGCCGTCCGGGTCGAGGTGGTCCGGGTGCTGGTCCGGGAGCTCATGGTCCGGGTGATGCTGCACGACCTCCGGGGCTCGCTCACGGCTGTGCGCGGCTGGGTGGAGCTGCTACACGCCCGCGCAGCTGTCGGTGGTGGGCATGGACGGCCGCCAGGTGCCGGGCGGGCTGACCCGCAGCGTCGATGGCTTCGACGCCGTGGTCCGTCGGTACAGCGAGCTGCCCTTCGGCGGGCGGCCGCCCGAGGGCCAGCCCGGGCTCCTGGGCCTGGTCTCCCGGACCCTTGCGGTGTCCACCGGAGGACTCGACGGTCCCGGTCCGGTCTCCGCCATGAGGCTCGTGGCTGCGCTGGAGCTGGTCCGACCCTCCAGGGTCTCGCTCCTGGCCGAGTCGGTGGACGGCGAGGCGCTGCAGGTGATCCGGGTCGAGGGGCTCAGCCCCGAGGGCGTGACCATGGCCCTGACCCCCCACCACGATCTGCTCATGGCCCGCCTCGAGGCACCCGACGCACTGCTCGGTGCCTGTCTGTTGCGTGAGGTCGCCAGGGGGGGTCGGGGCGAGGTCCGCAGCCGAAGCCCGGGGACGCTCGACCTGGTCTGCCGGGTCTGACGGCCGTGTGGATCGCGCTGCTCGCCTGGGCGCCCGGCCTGGCCGCGGCGGCGGAGCCCGCCGAGGTCGAGCTGCTGGTGTGGCGCAGCAGGGCCGCCCTGGCCGTGAGAGACCCCGAGGCCAGCGTGGCGCACGCCGCCGAAGCCCTGGACGCGGCTCCCGCCTCGCCGGCGGCCCTGGCCGAGGACCCGGACCCGTTCCGGGCCTGGGTCGGACGGGCCTGGCAGTCCGCGGAGGTCCAGCAGGTGCCCCCGGTCGTCAGCGAGCTACCGGCCACGCGAGCCTTCGCGGCCCGGCTGGCCCTGGAGCAGGCACGGCCCCAGCGGGCCCTGGACCTGGTGCTGGACCTGTCCGGGACCGCGGCCGCGGGGCTCCGGCTGGCGGCTCTGGAGGACCTGGGGAGGGATCGGGAGGCCCTGGTCCAGGCGCGGGACCTGGGGGGAGACGGCGGGGCGTGGCTGGCCCC
>CAYFPX010000248.1:0-1067 GCA_964344945.1 uncultured Enterobacterales bacterium | reverse complement strand
ATCTCGACGGACGCGGTGCGGGCGCCGCCCAGCGCCGGCTCGTGGCACAGGCCGCCGAGCAGCTCTCGTCCAGCGAGCCGGTGGCTCTCTACCAGGCCCACGCGCTGCTGGTGGCCTGTGGGGAGACCGCTCTCGCGGAGGCCGCCAGCGCCCGGCTCGTGGCCGTGGGGGAGCCCCACCAGCTCGGCGGCCGCCACCCCTGGGGCGGGCCGATGATCCGCGACCTCGGGCGGGTGCTCGCGATGCAGGACAGCCCCCGGCTCCCGGAGGGCGGCACCCCGGCCGAGGACCAGCGCATCCTGGTGGCCACGGCGCGGGAGCTCCAGGAGCGCGGCCGCACCGAGGAGAGCGTGGCCCTGTGGCGCGAGGCCATGGCGCTCCACGAGCCGCCGCCGGCCCTGGCCCTCGAGGCCGCGGGGGTGGCGCTGGCCCGAGGGGAGACCGCCACCGCCCAGGCCCTGGTGACGTCGGCCCGCGCCAGCCTCGCCCGTCAGGCGGTGGACCCGGGCGAGCTCGCCCGCCAGCGTCGCCTGCACGCCGATGCCTGGCGCCTCCAGGCCCGGCTCTTCCAGGCAGCGCCGGACACGGTCGTGGGCCTGACGGCCCTCGAGGCGGCAGCGGCTGCTGCGCTGACCGCCGAGCGGCCCCAGGACCTGGTCCTGCTGGGAGAGCTCCTGGAGCTGCAGGGCCACGCCCGCGCGGCCCTCCAGGCCTACGCCCGCGCGGCCGCGCTGGGGCAGCGGGGGCTGGGACCCCGGCTGACCAGGCTCTATGGCGGACCCGCGTCACCCGAAGCGGCGATCGCGGCCTGGCGGGACACCCTGGCCCAGGACCCCCGCCCCCGTGCGGTGGAGGAGGCCCGCGGCGCCCGGCTGCCCGCCCGCACGCTGTCGACGACTGCGGGCCCGCTACGAATCGGAGATGGCGGCGAGCAGTGGCTGGTCGTGAATTTCTGGGCGAGCTGGTGCGGCCCCTGTCAGCGGGAGCTGCCGGAGCTCGCCGAGCTGGGCGCGGCGATCGAGGCAGAGGGCCTGCCCGTGCGGATCGTGGCGGTCAGTGTGGACGAC
>CAYFPX010000247.1:0-11221 GCA_964344945.1 uncultured Enterobacterales bacterium | reverse complement strand
AGACCCCACCACTTGACACTTCCTCAGAGTATTGGCAAGCGGGGTCTGACCCCCGACCCCTGACCCCCGACCTCCCCCGACCCTCCTTGATGCTCTCTCGAGCACGTCGCCGCGCAGCTCCCGAGCGCCGCAGGCGCGAGGCTGTCCGCAGGCTGACGGCTGGGCGCTGACCGCTGAAAGCCGACCGGAGACCTGCACCCAAGCCGTCAGCGCACCACCCTCACAACCCCCGCAGCACCGACTCCACCACCCGCCCATCCGGCCCCACCTGTGCCGCCAGCCGGCGACCATGCTGCACCCGGGTCGGCTCCACCCGCACAGCGCAGCCCAGGTCCACCCGCTCGATGAGCACTTCGTACCCGACCAGCAGGGCGTCCCAGTCCCCCTCCAGGCCACCGACCGTGGGGCAGGCGTCGCCCTCGGCTCGGAAGAAGACGTCGTTGGCCTGCTCGGTCAGCGCCGCCACCAGCTGCAGGCCCACCGTCAGCTCCCGCTGCCCCCCCGCAAGTGTCGCCAGGGCCTGGGCTTCAGCCCGGGCGTCGCTGGACACCGTGCCGGGCACCAACGTGTAGCGCAGCTCCGCCGGGCTGGGGGTGGGTCCCATCGGAACCACCGCGGTGGCCGTGGGCCGATTGATCCGCAAGATGGCCGGGTCGTCGGTGAAGGTCGGCGCTGCGTCGAACAGCAGCACCAGGTCGGGACCATCCTCGAGCTGCTGCGCGTCGACCAGCCCGTCGGTCATCCAGCTCGCTGCGTACAGCCCCAGCCTGGTCGGCTGCCCGGCGCGAAATCGCAGCTCGCCGGCCAGCTCCTCCCCGTCCTGGAGGCGGAAGGCGCCGCTCTGCCAGGCGGTCCGCAGCGCGGCGCGGGTCTCCTCACTGGCGGCCGCGGCCGCCGTGAGCTCGGCCGCCCCGGCAGCCCGAGCCTCCAGCCGCAGCTCCAGCGCATGCTCCCCCGGCCGGGCACCGAGGGGCAGCCAGGCCGACCCCGCCTCGGGCCGCACTCGGAGCGACGCCTCACCCTCGCTCGCGCCGCCCTCGAAGGGCAGGCTCACCCAGACCCCGTCCTCGGCGGCCTCCGCGACACAGGCCACGGGTTCGACGCCTGGCGTGCCCCAGCCAGGGCCCCACAGGCCGACCCGACATCCCCCCTCACCGGAGAGTGTGCCGAACACGCCGTCGCCCCGGATGACCCAGGCACGCCGGGGCAGCGCGGGCGCCGGGCCGCACCCCAGGACCAGCACCCACAGGTTCAACACCCGAAGAGGGTACCCTGCGCCGCATGCGGGAGCTGGACGGACGGTACGAGCTCACCCGTCGCATCGGCCGCGGCGGCATGGGGGACGTGTTCGAGGGCATCCAGCTCGCCCTGGACCGACGGGTGGCGATCAAGGTCCTGCGCCCGGAGTACACCACCCACCCCGGTCTGGTCAGCCGCTTCGAGCTGGAGGCCCGCACCACCTCCCGACTGAGCCACCCGAACGTGGTGACGGTGTTCGACGTGGGCCGCACCCCCGAGGGCGACCACTTCCTGGTCATGGAGCTGCTGGAGGGCCACACCCTCGCCCAGGAGCTCAAGGGCGAAGCCGAGCTGCCCCTCGCCCGGGTCCTGGACATCGCCACCCAGGTGGCCCGGGGCATGGGGGCCGGTCAGGGCGTGGGCCTGGTCCACCGGGACCTCAAGCCCGACAACCTGATGCTCGTGGGGGAGGGCCGCATCAAGATCCTGGACTTCGGCCTGGCCATCCTGTGGGAAGGGGTCCCTGCCGCCACCGGCGAAGCACCCGGCGAGCCGATGGAGGCGCCGGACGAGGGCGACTCGCGAGCCACCTGGGGCGGCGACCTGGACACGCCGACCAACGACAGCCTCTTCAGCGGCGACGGCCGCCTGACCCGGCCGGGCTCCCTGCTCGGCACCCCCCGCTACATGGCCCCGGAGCAGGCCCTGGGCTGGAAGGTCGACCACCGGGCCGATCTCTACGCCTTCGGCTGCATCCTGTTCGAGATGATCGCCCGCAAGGCGCCCTTCGAGGCCGACTCTCCGGCAGTGTACCTGGCCCACCACGTCCACAGCCCGCCGGATCGGCTCGATGTCCTCCAGCCCGGCGTGCCCGCAGGTCTGGCCGACCTCGTGCACCGCCTGCTCGCCAAGGACCCGGCCGGAAGGCCCGGCGACTGGCCTGCGGTGGCCGAAGAGCTGCGCCTGGCGGTCGGCGGCTCCGACCGGGTCGTGGCCCTGGGCCGCCCCGAAGGCCTGAAGGAGCAGCTTCCGACCGAGCCCTATCGCTTCCTGCAGCCCTTCTCCGCGGCGACCCGCGCCATCTTCTTCGGCCGCGACGACGACGCCCGTCGCTTCCGTGCAGAGTGGGAGCACCCGGACCACCCGCCCCTGGTGCTGCTCACCGGCGCCTCCGGCGTCGGCAAGACCAGCTTCCTCTACGCCCGTGTCGTGCCGGGCCTCACCGACACGGGCCACGAGGTGCTGGTCATCCGGGGCGGGGAGCAGCCCCTCGCGGCCCTCCGACGGGAGGCCGGCCGGCGACTCGGGCGGCAGGAGTCTGGCGCCGAGCTGCCGGAGAGCCTGCTGGAGCGGCTCGACGTCCTGGAGCAACACCTGGAGCGGCCCCTGGCGGTGGTCCTGGATCAGGCCGAAGAGCTCTTCACCTCGGGCGAAGACCAGGATCGCACCGAATTCCAGTCGGAGCTGGCCGGGCTGGTCACCGGCAGCGCCCTGCCGGTGCGCTTCATCCTGTCCCTCCGCGAGGACTACCTGGGCCCGCTCATGCGCACCCTGTTCCCGCTGCCGCTGGAGTCCCTGGCGCGGGTGGTGCCCCTCCAGCCCCTGACGGCGGCCGACGTGCACGAGGCCCTGACCGGCCCCGGCCGTCCGGGCCTGCCCGTCGCCTACCCCCCTTTCTCCTTCGCCGCCGGCCTGGCGGACCGCATCGTGACGGACCTGATCAGCGACGCCTCGGCCGAGGTCGGCCCGCGGGTCCAGGCCGTCGGTCACCGGCTGTGGGAGATGGTCCAGGACGAGGAACCACCGCGCATCACCCCGGAACACTACGCCCGGCTCGGTGGCGCTCGCAGCATCGTCGGGCGCACCCTCGACGAGGCCATCGCCGCGCTGGACGCCAGCGATCAGGGCGTGGCCAAGGAGCTCCTGAGGGCCCTCACACACCTGCCCGGCAGCCCGACCAGCCGGCCGGCGCCGGAGCGCGATCTGCTCGGCAGCACCGAAGACAGCGACCGTCGGAAGCACGTCCTGCAGGAGCTGGAGAGCCGGTGGCGGGTCCTCCACGGCTACGCCGACGCCCGCTACCCGGACCAGCGCACCTATCGGCTGGCTCACGAGGCCCTGATCGCGCGGATCCTGCAGTACGGAGAGGAGACCACCGACCGGAACCGGGCACGCCAGATCTTCCTCCAGGGCCTGGACCTGTGGCTCCAGAACGGCCGCCGAGAGGAAGACCTGCTCCCGGAGCAGCGCTTCGACCTGGTGCTCCGCCACGCCGACGAGCTGGTCTTGCGCTCCGAGGTGGAGCGGGCCTTCTTCCATCACTGCCACGACTCCCACAACGCCGGCTGGCTCGAGCGCTACGAGTCCGAGCGCAAGAACCGCCTGCGGGAGCGACTCCGCTCCACGGTGCTGCCGATCTTCCTGCTGGTGTGTGGCTTCGTGCTCGGCCAGGCGCCGGTGCAGCTCCAGACCTTCCGGGTCTGGCAGGTCCGGGCGATGAGCGCCCTCGGGGCGGTGGCGCCGGAGCTGCCCGGCGCGAGCCTGGACCAGGCCGACCTGGCGCGCCTGTCGCTGCGCGGCATCGACTGGACCGGGGCCTCCCTGGCCCTGGCCGATCTCGAGGGCACCGATCTCGAGCAGGCGGTGCTCGTCGGAGCCGACCTGCGTGGCGCCAACCTGCAAGGCGCCATCCTGTTCGGGGCGGATCTCACGGGCGCTCAGCTCCAGGGGGCCAACCTGCGGGCCACCCTGCTTCACGCGGCGGTGGTCAAGGCCGAGCGCCGGGGCGTCGACTTCACCGGGGCTGTCTACAACGTCGACACCGAGTGGGGCGAGAGCGGCCCGCCCCAAGGCGCACTCGGACCGGCAGCCAAGGCCGCCGGGGCACAGCTGGCGGAGCTGGCGATCGTGGACGCCGACCTGAACTACGCCGATCTCACGGGGGCGGACCTGCGCGAGGCCGAGCTCCCGCGGGCCAGCCTGTTCGCGGCCGAGCTGGTGGGCGCCGACCTCAGCGAAGCCGATCTGCGCGGCGCCAACCTGGACCAGGCCGAGCTGCGCTCCGCCAAGGCCTCGGGCGCCCGGCTGTCCAAGGCTCGCTTCGTCGGCGCCGACCTGCGCGAGCTCGACCTGACCCGCGCCAGCCTGATCGGTGCCGACCTGCGCCAGGCCATCCTCGAGAACGCCGTGCTCCGGGAGGCCGATCTGCAGCAGGCGAACCTGCGGGGTGCCCGGCTCTGCGGGGCCGACCTCACCGGGGCCAACCTGACCGGCGTAGACCTGGTGGACGCCAAGACCTGCGGGACGACCCGCGGGCTGCCGGCGGAGTGATCCTGCGGCTCAGCCGCAGTCGACCGTCAAGGTGTAGTTCCCGCCCTGGCCGTCCGGCGTGTCGATGCCGATGACCCACCGGAGCTCGTTGTCCGTGCTCAGGTGCACCGAGCTGCCGGTGCTGGTGCCCTCGCAGCGGTTGATCACGCCGTCGACCGGACAGCTGCCGGTGTCGGACCAGCTGACCACGCTCATCGCGGCCTTGTTGCAGTGGTCGAAGCGGATCTCGACCTCGCTGTCCGCCGGCTGGGTGAAGCTGTACATGCGCTCACCGCCGTCCCAGTCCGAGCTGTCCACGAAGCAGAAGTTCGAGGTGTAGAAGTCCCCCGACCAGGTGTTGGTGCCGCCCTCCGTCGTGCCGGTCACCGTGTCGCCGCAGCTGAGCTCCTCGGTGAGACAGGTGGTGGCGTCGGAGCTGGTGGTGAGGGTGCTGTCACAGAACTCGGAGGTGACCACGCCCGTGTCCCCGCCACCGATGGTGATGCCCGAGTCGTTGACGGTGATGCTCCCACATCCCGAGACGGTGACGATTGCGAACAGGACTGTGACGGCGATCTGGCGTGACATGGCCTTGCGTTAACGCAAATCGTTCCGCACCTTGCGCCTCACCCCAGGAGATCGCGTGCTCGGACTCGTGCTGCTGCTGGCCTGCCCACCCGACACCGCCCGGCTCTACCACGACGAGCCCCACGCTCCCAGCCTGTCGAAATTCGACATCGAAGCGCTGGAGCACATGGGCGCCACCGTGGTCGACGACGGCGTGAATTTCACCCTGTGGTCCGAGAACGCCACCCGGGTCGAGCTGCTGTTGTTCGACGACCCCGAAGCCGCGCTCCCGGTCCAGCAGTTCGAGATGACCCGCTACGGCGATGTCTGGAGCGTCTACGTCGAGGGCATCGGCTACGGCCAGCACTACGGCTTCATCGCCTGGGGCTCGAACTGGCCCTACGAGGCGGACTTCCTGCCCGGTTCCCAGACCGGCTTCCTCAAGGACGTCGACGAGCACGGCGCCCGCTTCAATCCGAACAAGCTGCTCATCGACCCCTACGCCAGGGCCATCCATCGGGACCACGACTGGGGCAAGGGCAGCGCCGGCACCGGCGAGTCCCGCCGGGCCGACAGCACCTGGGACGCCGCCAGCAAGGCCATCGTGACCCGCTCCGAGTACGAGTGGTCCGCCGAGGAGACCACCTGGCGCGAGCTCCGTCAGTCCGACGACCACCCCGGCCACGGCTGGAGCGACCTCATCCTCTACGAGGTCCACCCCAAGGGCTTCACCATGAACGGCCTGGAGGAGGTGGAGTTCGAGGGCAGCTACCGCGGCTTCGGCGAGATGGCCCCCTACCTCCAGGACCTGGGCATCACCGCCGTGGAGATGCTCCCGGTCCACGAGAAGGCCCCCGACGGCGGCTACTGGGGCTACAACAACATCAGCTTCTTCGCCATCGAGAACACCTACAGCAGCGAGTACCTGCAGAACGACCGGCCGGACCTGGTGGTGGACGAGTTCAAGTGGATGGTGGACCAGCTCCACCAGCACGGCATCGAGGTCATCGTCGATGTGGTCTACAACCACACCGGGGAGGGCGGACTCTGGCGCGACATCCTCGTCTACAACGACTACCACTCCGATGGCTCGGCGGTGCAGGAGGCCGTGAACCTCGACACCACCGAGGTCGCCGGCATCTACAGCTTCCGCGGCATCGACAACGCCGGCTACTACGCCCTCGACGAGAGCGGCCTGACCTACTGGAACAACACCGGGGTCGGCAACCAGACCCGACCCAACCACGTGCCGATGCGCCAGTTGATCGTGGACTCCCTGCGCCACATGGTCGAGGAGCTGCACGTAGACGGCTTCCGCTTCGACCTGGCCCCGATCCTGGGCGAGAAGGACCTGGACTACAACAACTGGGACGATCCGGCCAACACGGTCCTCCAGGACATCATCGACGACCCGGTCCTCGTCGCCCACAACACCCGGATCATCGCCGAGCCCTGGTCCGCAGGGGGCTACTACAACCCCGTCATGGGCGCCTTCCCGGCGGCTGTGACCGACGCCGACGCCGGCTGGGGCGAGTGGAACGCCCACTTCCGGGACCTCTGGCGAGACGTGCTCAACAACGACATCCCCCTGGACACCCACGACGGCACGGTGGACTGGGGCGGAGTGATGACCGCGTCCAGCGACATGTACAGCTGGAACGGCCGCGACCCGTGGACCAGCGCCAACTTCCTGACCGTGCACGACGGCTTCACGCTCTACGACCTGTTCACCTACCCGGAGAAGCAGAACGACTGCGGCGTGCTCAACCCCCTGTGCTGCGACGAGCCCTACAACGCCTGGTGCGACGTCGACAGCGGCGAGTCCCACAACCGCTCCCGGGACTGGGGCGACGAGCCGATGAAGCGCCAGATGATGCGCAACGGCTTCGTCGCGATGCTCGTGGCCCACTGCACCCCGCTCCTGCTCGGCGGCGACGAGTGGATGCGCACCCAGTACGGCAACAACAACGCCTACAGCACCTGGGCCGACAACGAGTGGAACTGGTTCCGCTGGGGCGAGTGGCGGGCGTACGACGAGCGCCACCGCATGCACGACTTCGTGCGGGACATGATCCAGCTCCGCAAGGACCACGCCGCGGCCTTGAGCCCCGAGACCTACGGCGGTGGCATGCCGATGTCCTGGCTCGGCACCGACGGCGGCACGGCCAGCTGGGACGGCCAGACGATGCAGATCCACTACTACGACGACGGTGGCGACTGGCCCGCGGAGCTCGCGATCCTGATCAACATGAGCAACGACGAGGTCCCCTTCACCCTGCCCGCCGGCCGCACCTGGACCCGGGTGGTGGACACCCAGAGCTACTGGGACGACGCCTGGATCACCGACAACCCCGACCACGACAGCCGGACCAGCGCGAACATCGATCTGTCCGGTGAGACCCTGGTCGGCGACAGCTACGGGGTGCCCGCCAAGAGCATCGTGATCCTGCGCGACGGGTCGTAGCGGAGGTAGGCTGGGCTCCTTCCGGGAGCGGCGTGCTCATCTTGTGGCTCCAGGCCTGTGGCGGTGCGGTCGACATCGACCCCACCACCCGTCCGTCTGGCACCGAGCCGACCGTGCCTGTGACCGACACCGACTCGACCGAGCCCGTGGGTGGCGTGGAGACCGACCCCGTCGACGACAACGCCGACACCCTCTTCGTCACCGACCGTGTCCACCAGCTCACCCTGGACATCCCGGCCGAGAGCCTGACCGCGCTGTCCCAGGACCCCCGCAGCTACGCCGCTGCCACCTGGACCCACGACGGCGAGACCCTCGACATCGGGGTCCGGCTCAAGGGCAACACCAGCTACACCTGGTTCGACGAGAAGCCCGCGCTCATCGTGGACTTCGACTTCGCCGTCGAGGATCAGCGCTACCGCGGCCTGCCCAGCGTCTACCTGCAGAACATGCTCTGGGACCCGAGCATGGTGCACGAGCACCTGGCCTACTGGTTCTACCGCCAGGTCGGCGTGCCCGCGTCGCGCAGCGCCTACACGTTGCTCACCATCAACGACACGGACTACGGCCTCTACCTGCTCCTGGAGAAGCAGAACTCGCTGTTCCGCAAGCAGTGGTGGGAGGACCGGTCCGGCTCGGTCTACGAAGCGGGCAGCTTCAACCACCCCTGCGACCTGAACGACGGCAGCAACAGCGACCCCTGCGCCTGCTACGAGATCGACCGGGTCGGCGACGGCGACGACTTCACCGACCTCCAGGACCTGTGCCTGGCCGCCCGCACCCCGGATGCCGACTGGGTCGACCAGGTCTCCGAGCACGTGGACTGGCCGGTCTTCCTCCAGGCCCAGGCCGCGGAGATGGTCGTCAGCCACTACGACAACTACGGCTGGAACATCAACAACTACCGGCTGTACCACGAGCCGACCCTCGGCAGGTTCTACTGGACCCCCTGGTCCAACGACCTGGCCTTCGGCTGGTACCCCTGGGTCGGAGGCCCCCACTGCGGCACCTACGGCCGCACCCCCGACGAGTACCAGGGCGGCTTCCTGATCAAGCGCTGCTGGTCCGACCCCGCCTGCGCCGACAGTCTCATCGACGTGGTCGGGCAACAGGTCGACGCCTTCGAGAGCCTGGACATGGGCGCCGAGCTGGACCAGATCCTCGCGGTCATCCAGGAGGACGTGTTGGCGGACCCCCGCAACTACTACACGGCCGAGGAGCGCCTCGGCGAGCAGGAGTGCGTCCGCGGCTTCATCGCCGAGCGGGCCGACGATCTGCGGGCCTGGGCGGCCGGTCGATGAGCCTCCTGCTCGCGCTGGTCGCCCCCTGCTGGCCCTGCGCCCCCGCGCCACCCGACGGCGCCTGGGTCGAGCTGGTCGACGAGCAGATCCTGCTCGCCTACGACGCCGCCAGCGGCACCGAGGACCTCATCCTGCGGCCGGGCTTCTCCGGCGACGCCGACACCTTCGGCTATCTCATCCCGACCCCGTCGAGGCCCGAGGTGACCGAGGCCGACGCTGGCCTCTTCGACCGGCTCGAGCGCTTCCTGGTGCCCGAGGTGGTGACGGAGACCCGGGGCATCGACCTGATCCCCTCGTTCCTCCTGTTGACGATGTCGGCCGGCGGCGACGAGGCGGCGTACCCCGCCGGTGCGAGAGGCGTGGACGTGCTGTCCGAGCAGCGGGTCGGCAGCTACGACGTGGCTCTCCTGCAGGCCTCCGACGCCGACGCCCTCCAGACCTGGCTCCTGGACCACGGCTTCACCGCCCCGGATCCGGTCAAGGCCTGGACCGAGCCCTACCTGGGCGGCGACTGGGTCTTCACGGCCCTGCGCATCGCCGCCGACGCGGGCTCGGCCTCCCCAGAGCGCCGGGTCCGAGAGTCGGCCATCCACCCCCTGCGCCTGTCCTTCGAGACCGACCGCCCCTTCGCGCCGTTCTCCGGCCCGGACTGGTCGACCCACGACCGCCAGCCAACCACCGCGCCCGACAAGCGCTTCTTCCTGGTGGGCCCGACCCGCTACGAGGCCACCGAAGGGGACCACCGCAGGTTCACCACCGCCGAGCTGGACTACGCCGATCGGGTGCCCCTGGGCTGGCTCTGGGACGAGCTGGGCCGGGTGGGTGCCGATCCCGCCTATCTGAGCATCGCCACCCTCGCGGGCGTGCCCGGCGAAGTGCACGCCCACGACCTCTGGCTGGAGACGGTGCCCGACGGCGACCCGATCCACCCCGAGCCGGTGGTGCGCACGGTGAAGCGCACGGTGTTCCTGCCCCTGGTCGAGGGCGCCCCGTTCTTGCTGTTGTTCTTGATCTGGGGGGTTCGAAGGGCCAGAGGTCAGGGATCCCAGCAGCAGCGGAAGCCGATCTCGTAGAACCGGAAGCCATCGCCGTGGCTGGTGAGGTTCGACTGACAGGTCCGGGTCTCCGCCCAGTAGCGGCCCTTGAGGTTGCCGTGGAAGCTGGTCGTCCCGCCGTCGCGGCGGCGGGTCCACTCCTCCACGTTGCCGGTCAGGTCGTACACCCCGAGCTCGTTCACGCAGCCGGCGTTCACACCGCTCGCCCTGGTAGAGCTCCTGCAGGTGCAGCACCACCTCGGAGTCCGACCCCGCCCGCTCCCACAGGGCATCCAGGCTGTCGATGTCCGCCGCGGCGGCGGTGGCGGGCCACTGGCTCAGCTTGGACTGGCTGTAGACGATCCAGGTCTCCTCGTCGTTGCAGACCCCGGGATCGTGGGCGTCGCCGTAGGGATAGGCCGTGCCGGCCCTGCCTTGGCAGGCGGCGAGCCACTCGTCGTCGAAGCACAGGCGCTTGCCCCGCGCCTGGCACCACGCCTCGGCCTCGTCGAAGGTGTACATCACCAGCGGAACAGCCCCCGCCCCGTTGGGCGCCTCGTAGCGATCCATGCACGCGGCGCCCACCGAGGCGCCGTCCGGCCCGCAGGGACCCGCCGGGGGGGCCGAGTCCCGTGGCCCGGAGTCGGTCCCGGAGTCGCGCCCCGCCCCTTCGAGGGTCGCGGTGTCGCCGAGCCCGGGCTCCGGCCAGGGCCGCACCTTCAGGTCCGCCGAACACGCCAGCCACCAGAGCCACACCATCGCCCTCCGATGAGTGCGATTAAGCCGCCGTCGCACCCGCCGGCGCTACTCTGCGCCTGCCCGACTGTTCCAGGAGACCCAGGCATGCCCAGACCACTCGCCTGCGCCGCCGTGCTGGCGCTCGCCGGTTGCGACGACACCCTCTTCGGAGAACCCGTCGGGGGAGATCCCACCCACGGGACCGACACGGCCTGCGACAACACCTACGCCTCCACCTTCGACGGCGTGCTGGCCATGTGGGGCGACCACTGCCAGCACTGCCACGAGGACGGCGCCGCGGGGCCCCCGATCAACGTCTCCGACCTCGAGGACGACGTCGCCAGCGGCACCGGCGACTACTTCGTGATGGGCGACAGCGAAGCCTCGCTGATCTGGCGGAGGCTGGCCGAGGTCGACGGCGCCGCGCCCATGCCGCCCGGCGATGCCCTGCCGAGCTGCGACATCGCCCACGTGGCCGAGTGGATCGACGGCACCGGCGAGACCGACACGGACACGGACACCGACGCGGACACCGACACGGACACCGACACGGACACCGACACGGACACCGA
>CAYFPX010000246.1:3405-11284 GCA_964344945.1 uncultured Enterobacterales bacterium | reverse complement strand
TCGGCAGAGTTCCCTTCCGACGAGCGGTTTGGCCTGACGAGTCAGGTCCGTCGCGCCTGCGTTTCGATCCCGGCCAACATCGCCGAGGGCTGCGGTCGACACACCGACGACGACTTCGCACGCTTCCTGGACGACGCGATGGGCTCGGCCAGTGAGGTCGAGTACCACCTGCTCCTGGCGCGCGACCTCGGCAGCCCACGCGGGTCCTGTCCGACACGGATAGGGACCCAGGACACGAAGGAGCCCGCGTGACCCCCGACACCCTGCTCACCGGTCCCGGCGCCAGCCTGGACCTTCCCCCGGGCACCTACTTCGAGCGCTTCGGCGTGACGCGCGGGGTGCTCGACCAGGTGCTGGCCGCTGCGCTGAGCCGCGGCGCCGACGACTGCGACCTGTTCTTCGAGCACGCGATCAGCACCAGCGTCGGCCTGACCGACAACAAGGTGAACCGCGCCTCCACCAACGTGGACCTGGGCTGCGGGGTGCGGGCTCGGGCCGGCGACGCCATCGGCTACGCCTACACCGAGGATCTGAGCCTGGACGCGCTGCGCTCCGCCGCGCGGACCGCCGCCGAGATCGCTGCGACCAACGCCCGCCGCAAGGTCGTGGACCTGAGCGTGCTCCAGCTGCCCAGCTACTACCCGGTGAAGCAGCGCTGGGAGGCGGTCGGCATGGACGTGCGCGTGCCGATGGTCAAGCGCTGGGAGCAGGCGGCCTTTGCCCAGGACAGCCGCATCGAGAAGGTCCAGGCCTTCCTGATGGACGGCGAGAAGGTCGTGATGGTCGTGCGCCCCGACGGCCGCCTGGCCCAGGACTACCAGCCCATGACCCTGAGCTACGTGGTCTGCACCGCCAAGGACGGCGATCGGCGCGAGTCCGGCAGCTACAACCTGGCGGGCCGCGCGGGCCTGGAGTTCTACGACAGCGAGGCCCGCCACGAGGCCCTGGTCCGTGAGGCCGTCAACCGCACCACCTTCCTGCTCGACGCCGGCAAGCCCCCGGCCGGCGAGATGCCCGTGGTGCTCGCCAAGGGCAGCAGCGGCATCCTGCTCCACGAGGCCATCGGCCACGGGCTCGAAGCCGACTTCAACCGCAAGGGCGTGAGCATCTACGCCGCCCGCATGGGCAAGCAGGTCGCGCCGGAGCACGTCACCATCGTCGACGACGGCACCGTCCCCGGCAGCCGCGGCGCGATCAACGTCGACGACGAGGGCAACCAGACCGAGAAGACCACCCTCATCGAGCGCGGCCGGCTCACCAGCTACCTGCACGACGAGATCAGCGCCGCCCACTACGGCGTGGAGCCCACCGGGTCCGGGCGTCGCGAGAGCTTCCGCCACGCCCCGATGCCCCGGATGCGGGCCACCTACATGGAGCCCGGCCCCCACGACCCGGCCGACATCATCAGGTCGGTCAAGAAGGGCATCTACTGCGAGACCTTCGCCAACGGCCAGGTGCAGATCGGCGCTGGCGACTTCGCCTTCTACATGAAGACCGGGTACCTCATCGAAGACGGCCAGCTGACCCGCCCGATCAAGGACGTGAACATCATCGGCAACGGTCCGGCGGCCCTGGAGCAGGTCGAGATGGTCGGCAACGACATGGAGCTCGACGCCGGCGGCTGGACCTGCGGCAAGGAAGGGCAGGGGGTCCCGGTGAGCCAGGGCCAGCCCACGATCAAGGTCGGCGCCCTGGTGGTCGGAGGAGTGGACGCATGAACCAGCAGGAGGTCGTGGACTACGCCATCGCCCGGGCCAAGGCGCTCGGGGCCGGCGAGGTCAAGGCCCGGAGCAGCCGGGTCGCCCACGTGGAGCTCTCCCAGCGAGAGGGCCGGATCGAGAAGACGAGCGAAGCGCGCACCCAGGGCCTGAGTCTGTCGGTCCTGGTGGACGACCGCTTCTCCAGCCACAGCACCAGCGATCTGCGGCCCGAGGCGCTCGACGCCTTCCTGGCCCGGGCCATCGACGCCACCCGCACCCTCGAGCCGGACCCGGACCGCCGCATGGCCGACCGGGACCGGATGGGCAGCGCCGACCTGGCGGCCCTGGACCTGTTCGACCCGGCCTTCGAGTCCCGCCGCCCCGACGACCGGCGCACCTGGGTCTCCGAGCTGGAGCAGGCGGTGCTGGCCCCGGGCCGCGACGACCTGGTCAGCACCACGGCCCACGTCTGGGAGGTCACCGGCCAGGGCTACGTGGGCTTCTCCAACGGCTTCGGCGCCGCCACGGCCAGCACCAGCTACGGCCTGGGGGCCGAGCTCACCCTGAAGGAGCCCAACGGGAGACTGCCCGAGGCCTATGCCTTCTTCAGCGCCCGTCACCTGGGCGACCTGCCCCACGCCGGCGAGGTCGCCCGGGAGCTCTGGGTCCGCGCCGACCAGCACCTCGCTGCGGGTCCAGCGGCCAGCGGCTCCTACCCGATGCTGCTGGCGAACCGGTCGGTCGGCCGGATCCTGGGCGCCGCCCTGGGGCCCCTGTCCGGCGGCGCCATCTGGCAGGGCCGCAGCCTGTGGGCCGACGACCTGGGCAAGACCATCGCCGGCGACAAGCTGACGGTGCTCGACGACCCGGGCATCGCCCGTGCCACCGGGTCGAGCCCCTTCGACGGCGACGGCTTCGCCGCCCGGCCCCGGCCCATCGTCCAGGACGGCGTGCTCCAGACCTTCTTCGTGGACCTGTACCACTCCCGCAAGCTCGACTGCGCCCCCACCACCGGCGGCACCAGCAACGTGGTGATCGCCCCCGGCGCCCGCTCCCCCAGGGCCATCGCCAAGGACCTTCCCAAGGCCATCCGCGTCACGAGCTTCCTGGGCGGCAACACCTCGAGCGCCAGCGGCGACTTCAGCTTCGGCATCCGCGGCCAGCTGCTGGAGTACGGCCACCCGGTGCAGAACGTCTCGGAGATGAACATCTCGGGCAACATCCGGGACCTGCTCGGCAGCTTCAGCGAGGCCGCGAGCGACACCTGGACCTGGTCGAGCATGCGGGTGCCCACCCTGGTGTTCGACCGGGTGCAGTTCTCGGGGACGTGACAATCGGTGTCCAAAGGGTCAGCATCGTCGGCACACCCAGCCGGCAACCCCCGGAGACACCATGCCCCGCCTGCTGCTCGCCGCTGCCCTCAGCACGGTCCTGACCGGCTGCTACACGACCAAGATGCACTTCTCCGAGCACGGTGAGGCCGACAAGGGCGAAGTCCACCGCATGCGCCAGCACACCTTCATCGGGGGCTACTTCAGCCCCGGGAAGACCGACCTCACCGGGGTCTGCCCCGCCGGCATCCAGGAGGTGAAGACCCAGGTGACCGGGTCGGGTCTGCTGATCCGCTGGGTGACCCTGGGGATCTGGATCCCGGTCCGCATCACGGTGACCTGCGCGGAGTGATCAGCCCCGTCGCGAGCTGCGGCTGGCGAAGGCCACTTCGAGCACGGCCTCTCGCAGGGTCGCCGGGTCGAGGGGCTTCTGCAGCACCCGGTTGTCGACCTGGTCCAGGAAGCGGGTCGACTTGGGCGCCATGGAGCCCCCCGTGCAGAAGACCAGGCGCTGGGCCAGCGCGGGGTAGCGGTGGGCCATCCACAGGTACAGGTCGCGGCCATCCAGGTCCGGCATCATCAGGTCGCAGACGATCGCGTCGAAGTCGGTGTCCTGCCGCAGCAGCTCCTGGGCCTGGCGGCCGCCGATGGCCAGGACCACCTCGCCCACTCGACTCAGGGTGCGCCGGAAGGCGGAGCGGATGCCGCGCTCGTCGTCGATGACCAGGATCCGGGGGCGGTCGTCCGTGCCACCGGGCAGCGCGACGGTCCCGGGCACCGCGGCCGGCTTCACCACGCCGAGCCGGGCCGGGATGCGCACCGCCACCCGGGTGCCCTCGCCCGGCTCGCTGTTCACCAGGACCGTGCCCTGGTGGCGCTCCACCATCTGCTGCACCAGCCACAGGCCCAGCCCGCTGCCGCCTTCGGTGGCCTTGGTGGAGACGAAGGGCTCGAAGACCCGCTCGAGCAGGCCGGCGTCCATGCCGCGGCCCGTGTCCTCGACGGTGAGCAGGGCGTGCCCGTCGAGGTGCCGGAGCTCGACGACGATGCTCTGGCTCGCCGCCGGCCCCTCCTCCATCGCCTCGGCTGCGTTGAGCAGCAGGTTCGAGACCACGCGCAGGAGCTGGTCCCTGTGGCCCTCGACCACGAGCCTCGGCAGGATCCCGAGGCTCAGCTGGGCCCGGTGCCGCACGACCGGCATGGCCATGCGGGCTGCCGCCTGGACCACCTCGTCGAGCTGGACCGGACCGGGCTCGGAGCGCGCGGCCCTGGCCAACGACGCCAGCTCAGCGGTGGAGGCCTGGATGCGCTGCATGCCCTCGTCACAGTCCGCCAGGATCGCGTCGAGCTCCTCGACCACCTCGGCGGGCAGGGAGGCGCCAGCCAGCAGCTCGCGCACCAGGCCCAGGTTCAGCTGCACGTAGGCCGCGGGGTTGTTCAGGTCGTGGGCCACCCCGGCGGCCACCCGCCCCGCGGCTGCCAGCCGGGACTCGGCGGCCAGCCCCTGCTCCTGTTTCACCTGGTCGGTGATGTCGTGGCACATGCTGACTTCGTACCGCTGCTCGCCGTCGTGGAAGACCAGGATGCGGAAGGTCCCCCAGAATTCGCTGCCGTCCTTGCGCACGCAGCGCAGCTTGGGCGCGACGCACCAGCCGCGCTCCCGGAGGTACCGGCTCAAGGCCTCGACCTTGTCCTGATCGCAGGGCGCCACGAGACGGCGACCCTTCATCGCCAGGAATTCCGCGTCGCTGTACCCGAACATGCGGCGAGCCGCGTCGTTGGCCTCGACGATCCGGGCAGTGTCGAAGTCGGCGATGAGGATGGCGTCGACCGCCCAGGCGAACAGGGCCCGGTACTTGCTCTGGGACGAGCGCAGGCGACGCAGGAGCGACTCCGGGCTGGACGTGCCGATCCGGGAGCGCAGCTCGGCGATCACCGTCTCGGCGTGTGGGCCGTGGGGCTGGCGCACGACAGCGAGGAATTCGGTGTCGCCGCCTCCCGGTACCGGGGTGACCGTGACCTGCTCCATGTTGTCGGCGCCCGCCCGATCCCGCGACAGGTGGGGGCCTGCCCAGCTCCGGCCCTCGGTGAGCGTGGTCCACATGTCCGCCAGGTGGTCGTCGGACACCAGCGGGCTGCGCAGGAGCTCTCCCGGCGTGCGACCCACCACCTCGGGGCGACGCCAGCCCGTGCGGGCCTCCCACGCCGGGTTCACGTAGAACAGGCGGCCGTCGGGGTCCGCGAGCTCCAGGCCCACGTCGAGGGCGCGACAGGCCCGGGCAAGCTGGCCGCGGCCCGCCCAGATCTCCACCAGGGCGGCCAGGGTGCGCAGGCGCAGGGGGCGGGTGAGGGTCTCGTCGGCCCCCAGGGCCAGGGCCCGCTCGAGATCCGCGGCAGCTGCGACCACCCACAGCCCGTGGCGACGCGGTCGCGCTGCCCAGGTCCACGCCTCCGGGGAGTCCAGCAGCGCGATCGCCAGGTGGTGGCCGGGAAGGGTGCCGGCCTCGGCCAGCGGACAGGTGCGGGCGGGCACCCCCCACTCCTCGAAGGCAGCCTCCAACGCTGCGGCCACTCGGCCGCACCCCACCACGGTGACACCACACAGCATCGCCGCCAAGATAGCGGGGATCGCCGGTTCTGGGTCAGTGGAGTCGAGCCCCGCGCCCCCCGCGGTGGTAGAGACCTCCATGGTCTTGTGGCTGCTGGCCCTGCTGCCCGCGCTCGGCGACGAACCCGTCACGGCGCCGGTGACACCCGATGCGGGGGTCGAAGAGACCGAGGAGCCGGGGCCCGAGGGCTACGCGGATCCCTACGCCCCGGGCGAGGAGGTCCTCGTCGTGGGCGACGCCGCGGTGGTGAAGGCCCGTCACGAGATCACCCGCTCTCTCGCCGAGCAGGGCTACGAGCCGAAGCGGCGTCGGGACGGGGTGACGGTGTACCTGCACCCGATTCCGTACAAGCCGAAGGTGATGGTCTACGACGACGGCTTCGTGGTGCTCCGGCGGCGCGGCTTCACCTACACGCCACCGGAGGTGGGCGATGTGCCCCGGGGCTTGGAGATCGGCCTGCGCACGACCCTGTGCATCGTGGCGCCCATCTACTGCTTCCACGCCCCGGGCCTGGTGATGTCCCGGTCTCGGCTGGAGCAGCAGAAGGAGAGAGTGGTCGAGCAGGTCGAGGACGAGGTGCGCGCCTACAACGACGCCCTCGCCAGCCGGGCGCTGGGGGCGCGCCTGCTCCAGGTGGCCGAGCTGCTGGACAGCATCTGGCTCCAGGGCCAGCACACGGACACCGGCCAGGTCGAGCGCCGGGCCGCGCTGCTGGCGTTCTGGGAGAGCCGGGCCGACAACGAGTACGGCGACCACGTGCGGGTCCTGGTCGAGGACTACATGAATTTCGAGGTCCAGGCCTCGCCCTTCCCGTTCACGGATGCGGAGGTCGCCGAGACCAACCGGACCCGGACCTGCCAGCGGGAATTGGTGCTCGTCCCGCCGGGATAGGAGGGGACCCCCTCCTTCCCAGGCACATCCCATGAGCCAGCCGGCCCCCACCGGCGCGGAGACCCGCGCCGGACTCTTCGAGCAGATCCAGGAGCTGGAGACCCGCTTCTGGATCGTCAACGTGATGGAGATGTTCGAGCGCCTCGCCTACTACGGCGTGCGGGCGGTCGTGGCGATCTACATGGTGCTGCCGG
This sequence comes from uncultured Enterobacterales bacterium, assembly GCA_964344945.1. Taxonomy (GTDB): domain Bacteria; phylum Myxococcota_A; class UBA796; order UBA796; family CAJQPC01; genus CAYFPX01. Next base: position 4,559 of record CAYFPX010000246.1, on the reverse strand, counting down.
TCGAGAGCGGCGGGCCGGAATTCACCCACGTGCAGAAGGGCGTGATCTTCGCCTGGTGGGCCTACATCCAGTCCGTGCTGCCGATGTTCACCGGCGGCTTCGCCGACCGGTACGGCCACAAGAACACCATCGCCTTTGCCATCGTGCTGAAGATCATCGGCTACGGCCTGATGGCCTACATGATGGACTTCAACGGCTTCTTCGCCGGCTGCGCCTTCCTGGCCGCGGGCACGGCGATCTTCAAGCCGGGGGTCCAGGGCACGCTGGCCGCCACGTTGAAGCAGTCCTCGGCCTCGGTCGGCTGGGGCATCTTCTACCAGCTGGTCAACATCGGCGGCTTCCTGGGGCCGGTGGTCGCTGGCCTCCTGCGCATCCTGGACTGGCAGTACGTGTTCCTGGCCTGCGCGGTCATCGTCAGCGTGAACTTCCTCTGGCTGCCGTTCTACAGGGACCCGACCCAGGAGGCGGATCACTCCGACGGGGGCGACGAGTCGGACCTCTGGGGGCTGATGGCCCGGAGCATCCCGCGTCAGGGGGCCATGGTCGGCTCCCTGACCTTCATCGCCCTGTTCGGCCTGTTCGGGTACGGGTGGTCCGCCGACTGGGCTGGCCCGATGTTCATGCTGTTCCTCACCTGCGGCATCCTGGCCTTCTCCTTCGTCTTCTTCTGGCTGAACAAGGACTCCCTGGACGAAGGGCGCTCGGACCCCCTGGCGGTCCTGGCCCAGTCCAGCGTGGGGCTGTTCCAGCCGCGGGTGTTCATGTTCTGCGTGGTGTTCAGCGGCTTCTGGCTGATGTTCAACCAGGTCTTCGACCTGCTGCCGAACATGATCGACGACTGGATCGACAGCTCGGGCATCATCCTGAGCCTGGGCAACGCCTTCTCGGGGGCGGCCTTCCCGACCTTGCTCGCCCTGGTGCTGGGGGTGCTCTACGGCGGGGTGTGTGCGGTGGGCGTGCTGCTGTCGATGCGGCCTGATCGGCGGGACGTGAGCGAGGTGACCCCCCCGACCTACGCCGTGGTCTGGATCGCCGCGACCGGTGCCTTCTGGACCCTGGCGGCCCTGGCGACCGAGGGACTGATGGCCTTCGGCCTCGCCGCGGGCCTGGCGGCGCTGGTCGCAGCTGGCGCACAGATGGTCCGGGTGCCTGCC
>CAYFPX010000246.1:0-3395 GCA_964344945.1 uncultured Enterobacterales bacterium | reverse complement strand
CCATCGGCCTGGGCGCGGTCGCCGCGCTGACCAGCTTCGCCAAGCTCCGCACCACCTTCATCGACTCGTCCTCCACCCTGGTGGAGCTGGCCAACCAGGGTGCCCAGGTGCCGCCGGAGTGGATGATCAACCTGAACCCGGGGCTGATCATCTTCACCATGATCGGCTTCGCGTACCTCTCGAGCTTCGTGCGGCCCCTCACCAGCATCATCATCGGCATGGTGGTCGCGACCATCGGCTCGGTGGTGGCCGGGACCGCCGTCATCGGCTGGGTCTGCATCGGCGGCATCGCCATCTTCTCCATCGGCGAGATGCTCAGCTCCCCCAAGAAGATGGAGTACCTGGCGACCCTGAGCCCGAAGGGCCAGGAGGGCCTGTTCATGGGCTACGCCAACATCCCGGTGGCCATCGGCTGGATCGCCGGCAGCTACCTGGCGGGCGATGCCTACGAGACCGGTGGCGACAAGGCCAACCTGGCCCGCAGGCACCTGGAGGAGGTCATCGGCTGGTCCGCCGACAAGGTCGAGGCGCTCCAGCGCAGCGAGGTGGTCGACGTCTTGGGCAAGGAGCTCGGCATGAGCGCACTCGAGGTCCAGCAGTTCCTGTACGCGACCTACAGCCCCCAGACCATCTGGTACGACATCGGCGCCATCGGCATCATCAGCATCCTGGCGATGGTCGCCTACGACCGGGCGCTCAAGTTCATCGACGGCCGCAAGGCGGCCTGATCGGGGTCGGCGCTACTCTGCCAGGGCGGTCACCTCGACCAGGGGGCCGGCCGGGTTCGTGTCTTCCCGCAGGTCGATGCGGCCCTCGATGAACCAGGCGGCCTCCTCCTCGGGGTCGACCAGCCGCTGGCTCACCCGCCACTGGTGGTGGCCGTCCGGGCGAATGGTCGTGTGGTGGCCCAGGCGGGCCCGGTGGTCGAAGAGCGGGGGACCGAATTCGTCGACGAAGGGGGCCAGGGCGGCGTCGAAGCGGTCGGCGGTCCAGGGGTCGTCTCCGGGGCGGACCGAGGCGGCGGCCTCTTCGAAGTCCCCTCTGGCGCAGGCTCGGACCAGGGCGTGCAGCTCAGCGCGGATCCGGGCGTGGAAGCGCTTGCGGTCCAGGGAGATGTCCACCGGGGCAGGGGCCACCTCCGCGTCTGCGGCGTCCTTGCCGGCGACCAGGGCCTCCCACTCGGTGATCAGGCTGGCGTCGACCCGCGCCAACATCGCGCGCAGGGTGGCCAGGACCTCGATGAGCGCGTCGGTGTGGCGCTCGGCCGGCACGTTCTGCAGCAGCGCCTTGTAGCAATTGGTCAGGTACCGCAGCAGCACGCCCTCGCTGCGCTCCAGGCCCAGATCCTGGACGTAGGTGGTGAAGCTCGCCAGCTGCTCGAGCAGGTCTCGCACGATGCTCTTGGGGTGGATGTCCTCGCCGCGGACCCAGGGGTGGTGCTCCCGGTAGGCGTTGAAGAGCTTGTAGATCCAGTCCGCCTGGGGCTTGGGCCAGGTGACCTCGTCCAGGGCGGCCTGGCGCTCCTCGAAGGGCACGCCTTCGTTCTTGAGCTGCCAGTGCAGCTCGGTGCGGGCCTTGTCCTGCTGGCGTGTCAGCACCGCTCGGGGCTGCTCCAGGATGGCCTCGGTCAGCGAGACCACGTCCAGCGCGTGGGTCTCGCTTCCCGGGTCCAGCGAGCCCAGGGCCCCCACCAGGAAGAGCGACAGGCTGTGGTGGAGCGAGAAGTCCCGCTGCAGGTCTGGAGCCAGGGACAGGACCTCGCCGTCGTCGTGGACCACTTCGGCGGCGATCAGGTCATCGAGCAGGGCCGAGACCTCGTCGTGGAGGCGGGCCTTGTTCCGGGCGGTCTCGTGGCTGCGGTCGATGAGGTCGCCCAGCGCGGCCACCCCGCCCCTGGCGTCGCCGGTGTGCTCGGCGGCGTGCTGCATGGCGGAGACCAGCCGGCCGTGGTCCACCGTGAACCGGGACTCCAGGGTCTCCGGGCGACGGGTCGCCAGCCTCTCGAAGGTCTTGCGGTCCCAGTGCTTGTAGCCCCGGGTGGGCGCGGGCTTCGACTTGGGCTTCTTGCGGCCCTTGGCGGCGGCCTTGTCCGCGGCGCGGCGGTTGTCGATCACGTGCTCGGGGGCCTGGGCGACCACGAATCCCACCGTGTCGAAGCCGGCGCGGCCGGCCCGGCCCGCGACCTGCTGGAAGTCCCGGATCCGGAGCACCGCGACCTTCTCCCCGTCGTACTTGCAGAGCCGGGTGAAGAGCACCGCGCGAATCGGCACGTTGATGCCCACACCCAGGGTGTCCGTGCCGCAGATCACCTTGAGCAGGCCGCGCTGGGCGAGGCGCTCGACGAGCCTGCGGTAGCGGGGAAGCAGGCCCGCGTGGTGCACGCCCACACCGTGCAGCACGTAGCGCCGCACGGTCTTGCCGTAGGGGCTGTCGAAGCGCTCGCCCTTCACGGCCTCGCGCAGGGTCTGCTTCTCCTCCTTGGTGCACAGGTCCGTACTCATGAGCGCCTGGGCCTGCTCCGCCGCGGCCCGCTGGGTGAAGTGCACGACATAGACCGGCGCCTTGTCCTGGCGCAGCAGGGTGTCGATGGTGTCGTGGATGGGGTCGGTGCTGTAGGAGAACTCCAGGGGCACCGGCCGCTTGGCGCTGCGCACCTCCACCGCCGGCAGGCCGGTGCGTTGCTCCAGGTCCTCCCGGATCGCGGTCGTGTCGCCGAGGGTGGCCGACATCAGCAGGAAGCGGGCGTTCTTCAGCACCAGCAGCGGGATCTGCCAGGCCATGCCCCGGTCGCGGTCGGCGTAGTAGTGGAATTCGTCCATCACCACCGAGTCCACCCGGGTCTGCTCGCCCTCCCGGAGCGCCATGTTGGCCAGGATCTCGGCGGTGCAGCACAGGATCGGTGCGTCCCGATTCACGGCGCCGTCGCCGGTCATCAGGCCCACGTGCTCGGCGCCGAAGACCTCGCACAGAGCGAAGAACTTCTCGCTCACCAGGGCCTTGATCGGTGCGGTGTAGACGGTCCGGCCCAGTGCGGCGAAGGTCTGGAAGTGGAGGGCCAGCGCGACCAGGCTCTTGCCGGAGCCGGTCGGGGTGTTGAGCACCACGTGCTGGCCGGCGAAGAGCTCCAGGACCGCCTCTTCCTGGTGATCGTAGAGGGTCAGGCCGCGGTCCTCGGTCCAGTCGAGGAAGGCCTGGAGCGCGCAGTCTTCGTCGGCGAAGCCGTGCTCTGGGATGCGTTCGTCCAGGCGGGGGCGATCCGAGGCCATGGCGCAGGGTAGCGCTCGTGGGGCTTGACGCCGCCTCCACGACTGCGGTCTCGACCTGTGGGAGAGTCCCGGCCCGCACCGCCCCGAGCCCATGACGGTCCGTACTGCGGACGTTCGTCGGCGTAGACG
>CAYFPX010000245.1:0-11332 GCA_964344945.1 uncultured Enterobacterales bacterium | reverse complement strand
GGTGGTCGTGCCCGTGTCGCACACGTCGCCGGCGTCCTCGTCGCACTCCCGGCAGCCGGGGGTGGCCAGCAGGGCGCAGGCGAGGGCGATGGGCACGAGCAGGGGGCGCGTCAGCATCCGTGTCTCCAGGGTCTGGTGCGGCGGCCCACACGATTAGCCGAGAATTTCGTCAAGGGCCATCCCCGGAGTGTGCCCTCGCCTTGACGATCCGGTCCGGTCAGGAGATGTTGCCGCCCCTGGAGGAAGACCCCATGTTCCTGACCCTGCTCGCCTGTTCCGGTGGCAACCCGCTCGGAGGCTCCATCGTCTCCGAGGACACCGCGGCCGTGGCCGCCAACGTGGCCACCGTCGTCGAGGTGACCTTCACCCTGGACGAGTCGGCCGACGTCGCCATCGCCTACACCGCGGGCGACGGCGAGCAGCTGTCCACCCCCTCCCGCAGCCTCGACGCGGGCACCCACATGATGCGCATCCTCGGCGTGCCCGCGGCCACCGAGCTGTCCTGGGCCGTGTCCGCGACCGACAGCACCGGCGAGCTGTTCAACGGCGAAGGCGGCTCCCTGCGCACCGGCGGGCTGCCCGCCGCGGTCCCGACCTTCAACGTGGACGGCTGGCAGGAGCAGTACACCGACGAGCAGTGGATGGTGGGCGCCGCGCTGGCCACGGACAGCACCGACGTCCAGTTCATCATCGATCGCGAGGGCAACGTGGTCTGGTACCACGAGACCGAGGGCGACCTGGTCAGCCCCTGGGCCGAGCCCGCCTGGGACGGCAACGGAGGCGTGCTGTCGAACTCCTTCCAGGAGGACTTCTGCACCGACGTCGGCAAGGTCACCCGCTGGGACATGAGCGGGAACGAGGTCGAGGCCACCGTGACCCCCGAGGGGCACCACGTCTTCGTGCAGCACGAGGACGGCACCATCGCCTACATCGCTCGCGACATTCGGGAGCACGACGACTTCAGCGAGCCGGTCTGCGGCGACAAGGTCATCGAGATCGCCCCCGACGGCACCTCGACCGACCTCTTCAGCGCCTGGGACCACTTCGAGGTCGTGCCCAACGGCGGCATGCAGCAGGACTTCTACTGCGACTGCCTGGACTGGACCCACGGCAACATGCTGGCCTGGAACGCCGACAGCCAGAGCTACCTGCTGAGCTTCGCCAACACGAACACGATCATCGAGTTCGACCGGGCCAGCGGCGCCGCGCTGCGCCAGTTCGGCGACGAGCCCGGCAGCTACGCCTTCGACCCGCCCATCAGCGCCTTCGCCCGCCAGCACGGCGGCTACTACACCAAGGAGGGCACGCTGATCCTCACCCAGACCAACCAGACCATCAAGGAGACCACCGCGGTCGAGTACGCGGTCGACGACGACGCCCAGACCCTGGTCCAGGACTGGGTCTACGGCGTCGGCGAGGGCTTCTACGCCCTGGCCCTGGGCGAGCCGCACCGGCTGGAGAACCAGAACACCCTGGTCAACTTCGGCAGCGATGGCGTGATGCAGGAGGTCACGACCAGCGGCGACGTGGTCTGGGAGGCCAGCATGGACGTCGGGACCTTCCTGGGCCGGACCACGCTGATCGACGACATCTACGAGCTGGACTCGGAGTAGGGCAGTCCTCGCCGTCTCGCTCCCCGGGCCTTCCGGCGACGGGGAGCCTGCCATGGGCTCAGCTCCCGTTCGCCACCGTCACGTCGATCGCGTCCTCGGCCTCGACCCCCGTCGTGGCCTCGACGCCGACGATCCGCAGGGTGGTCGCGCCGTCGGGCCAGCTGGTGGAGTCCCAGGTGACCTCCCAGGGCGACTCGGTGTCCGAGAGGATCAGCGTGTCGTCGGCGTAGAAGTCCACGTTCGCCGGTCCGTTGCCGCCCCCGACGGCGGCCCGGATGGTCACGTCGCCGGACACCGTGTCGCCGTCCTGTGGCCGGGTCAGGGTGGCCTCGAAGTCGCTGGCGCTCTCCTCGACCACGCTCACCACGACCGTGTCGGCGGCTTCGGCGCCGTCGGCGGCGGTGCAGGCCGCGGCCAGAGTGACGTCCCGTGGCTCCTCGCCGGCCTCCCAGGTCACCCCCCAGGGGCTGCTGGTGTCGGTGTCGATCAGGGTGCCGTCGGCGGTCACGGACACGCTGGTGATGCCAGCGTCCGAGCTCGCCGCGACCTTGACGTCCACGGTGCCCGACACCTCGCTGCCGTCGGTCGGCTCGACCAGGGTGCAGCTCACCGGCGCGTCGTCGCTGACCGTGAGGTCGACGCTGGCCAGGGCCGTGTGGCCGACGCAGTCGGCGACGTGGGCCTCGAGCTGCCACTCACCCGAGGCGGCGTCCTCCCAGTAGAGCTCCCAGGGGCCTTCGGGGGGCAGCACGGCCAGGAGCTCGTCGAGGCCGTGGGTGTGGGCGCTGTCGCCGAAGCGGTAGACACGGACGTCGTCGATGCACACGTCGTCGCTCACCATCAGTGAGATGAAGACGTCGCTGTCCCGGGGCAGCTCGTCGCCGTCGAGGGGGCTGCGGAAGCTGACCTGGGGGAGATGTTCGTCGGCCAGGGACTGGTCGACGGTGACCACGGTCCAGGCCTCCGACGGCGTGTCGGAGCCGGTGTAGCCGCTCCCCCGCACCACGTGGTCGCCGTCGGCCCACTGGCTCGTGTCCCAGGTCCAGCTCAGGCTGCCGCTGTCGGAGCTGGCGACGGCCTCGCCGTCGATGGCCAGGATGAGGGTGTCGACCTCGCCGGCGAGGCTGATCGGCACCTCGCCCGCCACCGGGCCCTCCTCGACGGTCAGGGTCAGCTCGGTGGCGGTGTCCCCGCAGGCGATCAGCAGACCCAGTCCCAACAAGGCGCCGCGGCGCCGCAGGCCCACCAGGGCGAGTCCCAGCAGCGCCAGGGGCAGGGCGGCGCCCGCGCCGGGCACGGTGCTGCAGCCCCCGCGCTGGCAGCTGGTCTCGTCGATGACCTGGTCGCAGTCGTCGTCCAGGTCGTTGCGGCAGATCTCCGGCGTGTCCGGGGTGCGGCGGGGGTCGGCGTCGTCGCAGTCCTCGCCGGCGGGACTGCCGTCGAAGTCCAGGTCGGTCGTGGCGCCGCCGCCGCCGTCGAGCAGGGCCTGTCCGTCCAGGACCACCGCCACGCCCTGGTCCACCTCGGTGCCGTCGGCGCCGGGAGCCACGGCGACCGCCTCCTGGAAGCCGTCGCCGTCGAAGTCGTCGAGCCAGCCCAGGTCGTGGCCCAGGTCGCTCGGGCCGGTGAGGTGGAGCGCTTCGGTCCCGGTGCTCTCCAGGCCCCGCACGCCGTCGGTGCCGGGCAGGCCCAGGAGCAGGAGCGGGCCGGCGGCGACGCTGTGCCCGAGGGTGTCGCCGACCTCGCCGTCGAGGATCACCAGGGCGGCGTCGTCCATGGACTCCACCCCCTGGGGGTAGCCGTCGAGCAGCCAGACCCGGCCTCGCGCCTGGCCGTGGAAGGGGGCGCCGACGAGGACCTCCTGGGTGCCGTCGCCGTCCCAGTCGTAGGCGCTCAGGCCGTGGCCGGCTTCGTCGCCGGCGGCCACGCCGGCCCAGGTCCCGGCGGCCTCGGTGGTCAGGCCGCCCGTGGGGTCCAGGTCGTTGAACAGGGCCAGGTGCCCGGCCTTGCTCGGGTTCTGGCCCAGGCTGCCGACCAGCAGGTCCTCGCGGCCGTCACCGTCCAGATCGCCGGGGGCGAGCAGCCGCCAGCCCAGGAAGGCCTCGGGGGTGGCGCCGTCCAGCTCGCCGGAGGACACGGCGGAGATGCGCTGCTCGCCCAGGCTCTGGCCGTCGGCGGCGTGCAGCAGCCAGACCCGCCCGGGGGAGTCGGTGGTCGGGCCGTCCCGCTGGGGGGCGCCGATGGCGGCATCGGGCAGGCCGTCGCCGTCCCAGTCGCCCACAGCGATGGTGCGGCCCATGGCGTCCCAGTCGCCGTCGCCGGTGACCAGCAGGTCGGCCTCGGCGGGGGTGCGCAGGCCGGGCTCACCCATGGGCTCCAGGAAGAGCATCGCCTGGCCCGAGACCTTGTTGGTCAGGCCGGTGCGGTCGGCGCCGACCCACAGGCCGTCCGTGGCGCCCGGCACCGTGGCGATGGCCACGCCGAAGTAGTCGTGCTCCTCGGCCCCCATCAGCTGGACCGGGGCGTTGAGCAGGTCCACGGTGCCCGAGGCGCTGGCCGCTGGCAGCAGGTGGACCTCGCCGGCGGTGTGGTAGAGCGCCGTGCCCTGGAAGTTCGCGATGGCGAGGTCGGGGGCACCGTCGCCGTCGTAGTCGCCGGTCAGCACGGGGCCGTGCAGGAACTCGCTGGTGGCGCTGCCCCACAGCCAGGCCTGGGCGTAGGGGTCCAGCTCGCCGGCCTCGGCCACCCCGGGCAGGGCCAGGGCCACCAGCGGCAGGCCGCTCTGCCAGCGCACCGGGAGCTGGGCGGTGGGCCGGTCGGGCGTGGAGGACGGGCCGAGCCGGCGCCGGCGAGTGCCGACGAAGCCCACCGCCAGCAGCACCGGCACGGCGCCCGAGGGCCCCGGGGAGCCGCAGCCGCAGCGGGCCTCGCCGGTCTCGTCGGCCGGGCCGCAGGTCTCGTCGACCGCGCCGTCGCAGTCGTCGTCGATCTCGTCGCCGCAGACCTCGACGGCGTCGGGGTTGCGCCAGGCGGCGCCGTCGTCGCAGTCCCGGTCCTCGGGGAAGCCGTCGCCGTCGATGTCCGGGCTGTACTCGGCGTCGCTCGTGTCCGGGATCTCGCCACAGTCGCCGCCCAGGGCGTCGGCGATCGTGGCCGCTTCGAGCAGCACCACCAGGCCATCCCGGGGGGCGTGCACCGACGCCCAGGGCGCGGTGACCGCGTACCAGTCGCCGCTGTCGCCCCGGGGACCCAGGGTCCCGCGGCCGAGGTCGTGGCCCAGCTGGCCGTCGTCCCAGCAGCCGTCCAGCACGGCCACGGCCCGCTCCGCCAGGGCTCCCGTGCCGCCGGTGCCCGGGTCCAGGGCCACCAGCCGCCCCCGGCCGCCGTCCCAGCCGGGCTCTCCGACCCAGAGCTGGTTGCCGTCGATCAGCTCGCCGCGGCTGCCGGCCAGCGCCCAGCCCGCAAGAGCCCCCGCGTCGCCCGTGAGGGTGACGATGTCCCGCTCGGCCAGCAGGCCCTCGCCGGCCAGCGAGGTGAACAGGGTGACCAGTCCGGCGCCGTCTGCGGCCTCTGGGGCCCCCGCGGCGATCGAGCCCGCGGGCCCGGCCGCCAGGACCCATGGCAGGGCGTCGCCGGCCGTGTCGCCTCCGATCACGCCCATGGCGTCGTCGACGCTCAGGACAGGGGTGGCGAGCACGTCCTCGGGGGACCGGCTGGCGAAGGCGTAGATGGTGCCTGGCGGGTGGTCGCCCGCCGCGTGGTCGCCGCCGGCATAGCCGGAGACCGCGGAGGCGCCGGGGGCACCGACGACCAGCTCGGGCAGGCCGTCGCCGGTGCTGTCGGGCAGGGACAGGGCGGCGCGGCCGAAGAAGGTCTCGCCGGCTTCGTGCACCCAGCCGGCGTCGGCGGTGGTGGTGGAGCCGCCAGGCTGCACGTCGATGCTCAAGACGCTCGTGGCGAGGCCGCCCGAGGTGCCCCGGACCACCGCCAGCCAGCCGGCGGCCACGCCGCCGCCGGGGGTGGCGTAGGGGGAGCCCACCAGCAGGTCGCCGAGGCCGTCGCCGTCGAGGTCCTGGGGACCGTAGAGCCGCTCGCCGATGCGGCCCCACTCGCTGCCGCCGCGCAACACCAGGCCGGCCCCCAGCCGACCCCCAGCGCTGTCGGCATCGGTCAGCACGTAGACCTTGCCCACCGCCGGCAGATCGGTGCTGGCCTCGGGCGCACTGACGGCGACGTCGTCGCGTCCGTCGCCGTCGAAGTCCCCCAGGGCGGCGATGGCGAAGCCTGCGTGGTCCTGGACGTCTTCCCCGGTGTAGGGCACGGCGAAGTCGCTGAGCCGGCTCTCCCGCCTGACGCCGGCGACGTCGTGACCAGGTAGGCAGCGCCCGCCTCGTGCCCGGCCGTGTCGTCGTAGGGGCAGCCGACGAGCAGGTCTCCGAGGCCGTCACCGTCTACGTCGCCGACGGGGCGGGCCACGGTGCAGCCCTGGTCTTCTCCGGGACCGACCAGGGACGGCAGGGCGTCCAGGGCCTGGGCCCAGGCGGCCCCCACCAGCAGGAGCCAGCTCACTCGACCGTCACCGTGCCGGCCATGCAGCGGAAGGGGCCGTCGGCGTAGGGGTGGGCGGGGGACTCCATGGCGTGGTCGCCGTGGGTCGCCGGGCCGCTGTGGCGGTGGCAGATGAAGCCGTAGGTGCCGGGGGTGTCGAAGGCCGTGGTGAACCAGCCGGCCCCGTTGAGCTCGTGCAGGTCGCCGAGCACGGTGCCGTCCGGGCCGACCAGGCTGACGTCGTGGATCTCGTTCTGCAGGTTGCCCGCGCTGACGCTGTCGTTCCACCAGGTCACCGCCTCGCCGGCGCCGACCACGATGTGGGCGGGCTCGAACACGTTCACCCCCTCGGGCACCCGGACGACGGGGGTCGGCAGGGCGGCGTAGAAGCGGCGGGGATCGCTGAGGCCCTCGGCGCCGTCGTCGGTGGCGGCCACGACCCGCCAGAGCAGCGGTGCGCTGCCGTCCGAGGCCTCGAGCACCTGGGCCCACTGCGCGGTGGTCAGGGCGAGGCTCGTGTCCTCGACCGGCCCCAGGTCCAGGCGACCGGCGGGGCCGAAGGTGCCGTCCAGGCTGATCTGCACCACCGCCGAGCCGGCGGTCGAGGCGGTCCAGGTGAACACCGGGGGCGCGGTGAGCACCGCGTCCTGGGCGGGCTCGGAGAGCGCCAGGCCGATGCCCTCCCGCTGTCCGAGGGCGCAGCCCTGGCCGTCCGTGCGCCAGCCCAGCCGGGTGCCGGGGCAGCTGTCCCACTCGTCGGGCACGCCGTCGGCGTCGTCGTCGGCACGGTCGGCGGGCTCGACGATCGAGAGCACCCGGTCCACCGCGACGTCGGCCTCGGTCACGGACAGCCCGTTGGTGAAGGTCACCTTCACCTCGTCCACGGCCGTGGCGCCGCCGACCCCGAAGGTCAGGGCGAGGGGGCCCTGGCTGTCGAAGCTCGACCAGTCCCCGACCCAGCGGGTCTGGGTGGTGGTGCCGGTGGTCACCTGGACCTTGGCGCCCAGCTGGCTCGGGTTGTGGGTCACGCCCTGGACCTCGACCTTCAGCCAGTGGTGGTCGCCACCGTTGTGGCGGTAGAGCTCGTTGTCCCGGGGCCGCCGGCCCAGCCCGTGGGAGACCAGCACCTCCGGGTAGCCGTCGTCGGTCAAGTCAGCGCTCACCACGCTCCAGGTCACGCCCTCCTCGGCGGTGATGCCGGCCCCGCTGCAGAGCCGGGTGAACCGCATCTCCCCGTCGTTGCGCAGCACGTAGGGGTCGGTCTTGATGCCGCTCAGCACGATGTCCTGGTCGCCGTCCAGGTCGATGTCCACCAGGTCGGAGCCGTGGCCGTCGAGCCACTCGGCGACCCCGGCGGCCACCGCCACGTCCTGGAAGCGCCCGCCCTTGTTGTGGAAGAGCTGGTTGCCCCCGTAGACCTTGTCGTGGGTGACGAGCAGGATGTCGACCAGCCCGTCGTTGTCCAGGTCCTCGCAGACCGCGCCCACCCCGAAGCGGTGCTCCGGGTCGACCACGCCCCACAGGGAGGCCTGGTCCTCGAAGGTGCCGTCCCGCTGGTTGATGAAGAGCTGGTTGGGGTACTCCCGGCCGGTGGTGACGAAGATGTCCATCCAGCCGTCGGCGTCGGCGTCGAGCACGCAGGTGCCCTTGCCAGACGGGGTGCCGCCGGTGCCGGTCTCCGTGGTCACGTCCCGCAGGGTGCCATCGCCCTGGTTGCGCAAGAGCGTGTTGATGCCGCTGCCGTCCTCGGGGCCGTTGGTGAAGAACACGTCGACGAAGCCGTCGCGGTCGTAGTCGAAGAGGAAGCCCTGGTGGCCCCAGCCCACGTGGCCCGCGGCGCCGGCCCGGGCGCTGACGTCCTCGAAGGGCGACGTGCTGGAGCCGGTGTTGCGGTAGAGCAGGTTGCGGCCGTTGACCGTGACGTAGACGTCGTGCAGGCCGTCGTTGTCCAGGTCGCCGAACATCGGCGAGCGGTCCTCGCAGAGATCGTCCAGGCCCCAGTCCCCGCCCACCTCCTGGAAGGTCAGCTCGCCGGTCTCGGACCAGTCGGACAGGTAGACCAGGGACTCGCCGGAGAGCCACAGGGCGTCCTCGACCCGGGCGGGGGCCGAGGCGACCAGCAGGTCCAGGTCGCCGTCGCCGTCCAGGTCGTTGATGCTGACGCCCTTGGTGTTCCCGTAGGCCCGCACGCCGGCGGTGTCCGTGACGTTGACGAACAGGGTGCCGGCGTTGTCGCACTCCCCGAGCTCGTCGGTGTCGGCGAGGGCCACGGTGGTCAGCCAGAGGGCGATCACTTCAGGCTCCTCGGGGGCGTGATCGCCCCGGCCGAGCTGCCGCTCAGGCCGGCCTGGACCCGCCAGTACGAACCGGCCGGGGTCACGGCGACCTCGGTGGCCGCGGTCCGGGCCGCGGTGGTGGTGGCGCCGGCCGGGAAGTCCGGGTCGTCGGAGAACTGGAGCAGGGCCACGTCGCAGTCGGTCTCCCAGCGGAAGAGCGCCTCGCCCGTGAGCTCGGCGCCGTCGGCGGGGGACAGGGCCCGCACGCTGCAGCCCGCGGCCTGGCTGGCGTCGCAGCCCAGCCGGTCCGTGGGCTGGTCCGCGGCGCTGTTGGGGCAGCGATCCGCCGCGTCGGGAACGCCGTCGCAGTCCGCGTCGTCGCCGCGGTCTGCGCACCAGGCGGCGGTGTCACCGGAGCAGCCGAGGCCCAGCGCCAGGAGGAGCAGGGTCACAGGCGGGTCCAGCGGCCTCGGCGGCCCAGCCAGAAGGGCAGGATCAACAGGAAGCACGCGCTCGCGCCCCGGCTGCAGCCGGCGCTGCAGCGACCCTCCGGGCAGTCCCCGGAGTCGCCGGGGCCGGTGCCGGTGTCGCCGGAGTCGACGATGGTGTCGTCGCCCACCGGCATCAGCTCCCCGTCGCCCCAGGTCTCGACCAGGTCGATGCGGAAGCCGCTGCTGCCGGCGTCGGTCACCGTGAGCTGGATGTCCTTCCAGCCGGGCTCCAGGCCGTCGACCCGGAGCTTGGTGCCGTCGGCCACCAGCTCGCCGGCGTCCTCGCCGCCGATCTCGACGGTCACGGTGCCGTCGCCGTCTTCGGCGCCGACCAGGGCGAAGGCGTGGCCCTCGAAGGTGAAGTACAGCTCGTCGCCGACGGCCAGCGCGTAGCCGCCGCCGAAGCCGTCGGAGGTGTCGCTGTAGGTCTCGCAGGGGTCGGACATGTCCTCGACCCCACCCTTGAAGCACTCGAAGTGCACAGAGCGGTCCTCGAAGCGCTCGTAGCGGGGCAGCAGCGCCCAGGTCTCGCCGCGATCCGCCGACCAGTAGGGACCCGCCTGGGTGCCGGCGAGCATGGCGCCCCAGGTGGCGAAGTCGGGGCCGGCGACCAGGTCGAAGATGGCGGGCTTGATCGGCCCGCCCACCGCGTCCCAGGCGTCGCCGCCGTCGTCCGAGCGCCAGATCACGCCGTCCCGGGTGCTCAGCAACAGCGTGCCGTCGTCGGCCTGGGTCATGTGCCGCGGCCGGCCGCTCGGCGGGCTCGACGCCTCGGTCCAGCTGTCGCCCCCGTCGTCGCTCCACACCACGCCGGTGCTCGGCGCGGCGAAGACCAGGCGCGAGGCATCGCCGAAGGGCCAGGCGGTGCCGCCGGCGGCGGTCTCCTTCTCGCCAGCGTAGGCAAAGGCCCAGCTGGCGCCGGCGTCGAAGGACAGGATCAGGCCGGCGGGGCTGTCCACCACCACGATGATGACTTCCTCGCCGTCGAGCACCGTCTCCTGGAGGTCCCGGGGCGCGGCCCGCTCCATCTCTTCGTAGAGGTTGCCGGGGAACTCGGCCCACACGAACCCGCCGTCGTCGCTGTAGGCCACCTGGCCGTAGACGGCGTCGGTCTGGTCCTCGCCGAGGGCGTAGACCCGGTTGCCATAGGGCCGGAAGAGCCGGACCCGGTCCATGGGGAGCTCGAAGCGCTCCCAGGTCCTGCCGTCGTCCTCGGAGCGGTAGGGGTTGTTCGAGCCCGAGTAGTAGACGACACCGCTGTTCAGCACGTCGGCGGCGGGCTGCACGTCGTAGCTGTAGACCCCGTCCATGCCGACCGCGGAGCCGCTCCAGCTGGAGCCGCCGGAGCTGGTCCACCAGACCCCGCCGCCGTAGGCACCCACGAACACCCGCGGGTCGTCGGGCCACCTGGGCGCGAAGGCGATGCCGCGGCAGTAGTCGCCGGGGATGAGCTTGGCGTCGGTCCAGTCGCCGCCTGGCTCGTGGGCCGTGGCGATGCCGGAGAAGCCGCCGGCCAGGCCGTGCTCGCCGAGCACGTGGATCTCGGTGAAGCCCTCCTCGGCGCTGGTCGCGTTGCCGATGCCGCCGAAGACCGGGACGATCTGGCTGTCCCACTTCTCCCAGGAGTCGCAGAGGTCGTCGGAGATGAACAGGGCCTCCCGGGCGGTGGCGGCGATCAGGCGGCCGTCCGGGGTGCCGTCGACCTTGACCACGTCCTCGCTGTAGGACTCGCTGGACTCCCGGGGCAGGGGGGCACAGTCCTCCCAGCGGTCCGGGTCGATGGCGTAGCGCACCACCTTGGCGTTGTCGGTGCTGGCGAACACGTGGCCGTCGACCTGGGCGGCGTCGTAGTAGACGAGGCCCTGGGGGTTGTCCTTGATGCGGGTCAGGGACTGCCAGCGATCGTCGGTGCGCCAGACCCCGCCCTGGTCGGTCACGGCGGCGCCGCCGTTGGCGTCGGTGTGGCTGGCCTCGACCTGGGCCCAGCCGGTCTCGCTGCTGATGACGTCGAAGGTCGCGCCGGGCTCGCCCACGTAGACGCCGGCCCGAGTCCCGACGATGATCTGGGTGCCGTCGACGGTGATGGACTCGGCGAGCGTGTTGCCGAGGACCTCCTCGGAGTCCCAGCTCTCGCCGCCGTCGTCGGTGCTCCACAGGGTGCCGTCCCGGCCGATGAGCAAGAGCGTGGAGATGGCCGCCGGCACCGGGCACTCGACGCGGAGCGTGGTGTCCAGGTAGGCGGCACCGACCAGCTCGTCGTCCATCGGGGCCCCGCCGACGAAGTCCCAGTGCTTGCCGTGGTCGGTCGACCGCATCGGCTGGGAGATGTCGTGGGGGTCCATGACCGTCCAGACCTCGCCGGAGGTCTCGAAGTCGGGGGCCAGGGCCATCGCGGTGACGACCG
>CAYFPX010000244.1:2985-11360 GCA_964344945.1 uncultured Enterobacterales bacterium | reverse complement strand
GACCCCGACACCACCGCCGTCGTCGTGACCGTCTCCTACGACTACCAGGTCGGCGCCCTCGCCACGGTGGACCTGACCGACGGCAGCCTGTCCGACGAGATCACGACCGTGTCCACCGACCCGTACCTCTCGGTCGGCGGCGAGTACGTCTTCCAGCTCAACGGCTTCGGCAGCGACAACGTCCGGGTCTACGCCAAGGGCGACTACGCCGAGCCCCTCGCCGAGCTCAAGCTGCAGAACGGCGCCAACCCGACCAGCGCCGCCGTCTGCAACGGCAAGGCCTATGTGGGCCAGTACGGCAAGGACAAGATCGCGGTCTACGACCCCTCCAGCTGGACCCTGAGCGGTGTGGTGGACCTGGCGGCCTACGCGGACAAGGACGGCGTGCCGGAGACCACCGGACTGATGGTGTGGAACGACACGCTCTACGCGACCCTCCAGCTGCTGGACAGCAGCTCGTACCCGTGGGTCGCCTCGGGCGATGGCCTGGTGGTGGAGATCGACTGTGACAGCGACAGCGTGGCCCAGAGCCACACGGTCGGCCCCAACCCCTCCCTGTCCCCCTGGGCCGGCAAGGACGGCTGGTTCGTGGTCAACACCGGCGACTGGTACGAGGACGACTACAGCGCCAAGTTCGACGGCACCGTGGGCACCCTGGACCTGAACACCGGGACCTACGCCGAGACCGCGCTCAACGAGGTCGACGAGCAGCTGAACTTCAACGGCTTCGCCATGGGCAGCGAGACCACCGGCGTGATGTATGCCACCGACGCCGACGACATGTACAGCATCTACTGTGTCGACACCTCGGACTGGTCCATCTCCTTCCTGGAGAGCACCACCAGCTTCCTCACCGGGGTGCGGGTCAACGCCCAGGGCGAGGCCTGGATCCCGGCACGGCGGTCGTGGACCGGCGACGGCGAGGGCGGCATGATCGTCTACGACGCCGCCACCTGCGCCTCGCAGACCGCCGACGGCTGGATGGGCTTCAGCCTCGATCCCTACGGCGTGGCCTTCTACTGATGGCGCTGGCGCTCGGGCTGGGGCTCTGGTGGGGTGGGGTGGCCTGCGACCCCACCCCCGAGCCCGATCCGTGCGCCGAGATGTGCGAGGCCGCCGCCGTGCTCTACGGCGGCTGCCTGCGGGACTGGGGCGCCGGCTGGGAAGCCGCCGGCTACGACGACGAGGCGGACTTCCTGGACGCGTGCAACACGTGGGCCTGGGAGCTGAGGCTGCTGGAGGAGGACGCGGTGGAGCGGGGCGTGATCGAGGAGACCGGGCAGATCGACGGGATCTGCCTGGCCCGACGGGATGCCTTCACCGCCGAGGACGCCACCTGCAGCACCTACACCAGCATCGACTGGAACGACGTGCCCTGGATCCCGGAAGACAGCGGGGAGACCGAGTGAGCCCCGCTGTCCTGGCCTTGCTGGCCTGCTCCTCAGCGACGACCGAGACACCGGTCGGTGAGCTGATCTTCGTGAGAGACGGGGTGCTCGCACCCTCTGGGCCAGGCCGCGAGGTCGGCGGTGAGCTGCGGCTGATCGAGCGCGCCTGGCGCCCCGGGGAGCAGGTCAGCCTGGGCGGTCTCACCGCCACGGCGCCGGCCACGGCGAGCTGCGTGCCACTCTTCCAGGTGCCCCTGGGCGACGTGTCCAGGCTGGTGGCGATGGGCGGCGCGGCGCCGGACACCGCCCTGGCTCTGTCCCCCAGCGGCGACCAGCTGGCGATCGGCTCCTACACCGGCGAGGTGGTGCTGGTCGACGCCTGGACCGGGGCCGAGCAGGGGCGTCGGAAGCTCGCCGAGACCATGGTCAAGCAGGTCGCCTGGGCGCCCGATGGCCGGACCCTCTACGCCGCCGAGCAGTCCCCGGACGCCATGATCCGGGCCCTGGACCCGGCGACCCTGACCGACCGCTGGACCCACGCGCTGTCCGAGCAGATCGCCCACAGCCCGGCCCCCGCCGGTGAGGACCTCTATGGGGTCTACACCCTGCCCAGCGCCTTCGGGCTCGACGTGCTGCCTGGCGGGGACCTGCTCATCGTGGGGACCCACGGCTGGAACACCGCCGAAGGCACCCGGCTGAACCGCAGCCAGGTGCTGAGGCTGAGCCCGACCGGGGAGCTCTCGCAGGCGTGGCCCGAGACCGCCGCCGACGCGTCCTTCCGCCGCCCCGTGGTCGACGTGGCCGGGGGTCGGGTGGTGGTGCCCATCTCCCGCACCGCCGACGGGCCGGATCCCGACCTGCCCATCGACGGCCTCCAGATCCTGGACCTGGAGTCCCTGGAGCCGGTGGCCCGGGCCGCCGAGCAGCCCCTGCCGCCCTACTTCTCCTCGGCGACCCTCTGGGAGGCGGTGGGCCTGGCCGGCGACACCCTGCTCATGGGCTTCAACGACGGCCGGGTCCAGCTCCGCGGGGCCGACGGCCAGCTGCGGCGCCAGCTGGAGACCGGCGTGCCGGTGATGGCGGGCGAGGTGCCCATCGTGGCCAGCGTCGGCTTCGGCTTCGTCACCGCCGACGCCGTGGCCTTCGTGACCTCCGGCACGAACATTCCCTGGGGCGCTGCGGCCCCGGACCTGCGCCCGCCGATGGCCCACCCTCACGAGAACGGCGTCTGGGTCCACGACCACGCCGGCGAGCTCCTGTGGACCTGGTCCGGACCGGACCGGCTGGCGGGACTGTCCGCCTCCCCCGACGGCCGGACCTGGATCGTGGGCGGGACGGACCGCACCAGCGACAGCCGCCGCGACCTCTACGGCGCACGGGTCTTCGACGCGACCTCTCCCGGCGACGGCCGCGGAGGTGACGAGCGGCTGCTCGCCACGTGCCGCACCGAGGGACCGGTCTTCTTCCGGCACCTGGTGGCCGACGACGGGCGGGTCTTCGTGGCCGAGTATCCCTACGCCGGGGACGACGAGACCCTGGCCGGGGCCTACCGGATCACGGTCCTGCGCTGATGGGCGCGCTGCTGGCCGTCCTGGTGGCGCTGGTCGCCTGCGGGGGCCCGGCACTCACGGTCGAGGCGACCCTGCAGGGCGCGGACCTTGCGGTCGAGGCCAGCGTGCCGGTGGAGCGGGTCGAGGTGGTCGACGCCGACGGCGTGCCCCTGGTGCGCCAGCGGCTGCCGGCGCCGGTGGCGTCGCTGGTGCTGGAGGTCCCGTGGTCCGGGCGGGCGCCCTACGCCTTGACGGCCGTGGCCGGCGGACAGAGCCGGGGGCTGTCCCTGGGGTCGGGGCCGGTCCTGGGTCCCTTCGAGGCGGCCCTGGAGGCGCCCTTCGGCCAGGGCAGCCGGGTGCTCCGGGACGGCGCCCGGGAGACGGTCCTGCGGGTGGGCGACGCCACGATCCAGGCGGCGCTGGTGGTCCGGGTCCAACAGGCCGGGCCGCTGACCGTGCGGCTCGGACAGCAGGAGACGATCCGGACCCGGGCCACGAGCGGCGAGCGCGTGGTGGTGCTGGCCGGGATCGATGGCCCGGTGACAGGCCACGTGTCCCACCCGGCGGGCACCCTGGACTTCACCCTGGTCCCAGAGAGCCTGACCCTCGAGCAGGCCCGCGCCACGCTGGTCCTGGAGCAGGTGGCCTTCCCGGCCACCGGTGTGGGCACGCCGGATCCGGCGCGGTCCGCAGGGCGGGTGACCCTGCCGTCGGACTGGTGGCTCGCCGTGCTGCGCCACACGTCCCTGGGCTTTCGTCCCCGAGACGAAGAGGTCCCGTGGGCCTGGCAAGGCCTGACCCTGCGCAACGACGGCGAGCGCGACCTGAACGTGGTCGTGCGGACCCGGGTGCTGGGGCCAGGCGGCCAGCCGGACCCGGCCTTCCGGCCCAGGGTGCGCGCACAGGACGACGGCACCGGCACCTCGTCGGCCCTGCTCCGGGTGCCGGCGGGTCAGCGGGCCACCGGTGCGCTGCCGGTGTACGTCGACGACACGGCCCTGGGCACCGGTCCCTGGACCCGCCAGGTCGAGGTCTGGCCCATCGGCTCCAGCGAGCGCCTGGTGTCCTGGGAGGCCCCGCTGTACGTCAGCCGAGGCAGCACGCTGCTGGGCATCGGCTTCGGCGCGGCCCTGGTCATGGCCCTGTGCGGTGCCGTGCTGCTGTGGCGGCGGCTCGGGCACTGGCTGCGCCACACCCCGACCAGCCAGCTGATGACCATCGCGCTCCGGGTCCCTGTCCTTCCTGGTCGCCGCGGTGGGCCGGCTGTTCGGGGTGAGCATCGCCACGGTGCTCGGTCCCTTCAGCAGTCTGCTGACCGGCCTGGTCGACGACGCCTTCCGCATCGCCCTGCTGGCGACCCTGGTCGCCCTGGTGCCGCGGCCCGGGGTGGGCGCCCTGGCGGTGCTGGTCGAGTGGCTGCTGGGGGGCCTGACCCTGGGCACGCTCTCGCCGGTGGACCTGCTCTTCGTGGGCGGTCGCGTGGCCTGGGTCGAAGGGGCGCTCTACGTCGCCGGCATCACCCGGGTGCCCGGCTGGACCCAGGAGGGGCCCTGGCGCCAGTGGGGCCGGCTGGCCCTCGCCCTCGGGGTCGGCGGGGTGCCAGCGTCGGCCACGGCTCTGGCCCTGCACATGGTGCTGTACCGGCTGTTCTACGCCGACTGGTACATCGCGATGGTGCTGGCCCTGCCGGGCTTCCTCTATCCCCTGGCGGCCTGTGCCCTGGCGGTGCCCTTCGCCGGCGCCCTGCGACGGGTGGCGCCATGAGCGGGCTTCGGCTGGAGGGGGCCGGCTACGCCTACCCGGCGGGGGAGGGCAGGGCGCTCTGCGACGTGGACCTGGCCGTGGCCCCCGGGGAGCTGGTGCTGCTGACCGGGCCCACCGGCTGCGGCAAGAGCACCCTGCTGCGCCTCGCGGCCGGTCTGCTCGGGCGCCACGGCCAGGGGCGGCTGACCGGCACGGCGCGGGTGGGCGCTGTGGAGACCGCCTCGGCCAGCCCCGCCGAGCGGGTGCGCACCCTGGGCTTCGTGAGCCAGGAGCCCGGCGACCAGCTCGTGGCGGCGACCGTCGCCGACGAGCTGGCCTTCGGGGCCGAGAGCGCGTGCCTGCCGGTGGCTGAGATCGACCGGCGGGTGGTGGCGCTGATGGCCCGCTTCGGGCTGAGCGTGGCCCCGGAGCGCCCGGTTCGGGCCCTGTCCGGCGGACAGCAGCAGCGGGTGGTCGTGGCGGCGGCCCTCGCCGCGGGTGCCCGGACTCTGCTGCTGGACGAGCCCCTGGCCCAGCTCGACCCCCGTGGGGCCCGGGACCTGGTCCAGCGACTCCTGGAGCTGGCCGGGGACGGCTACGCCGTGCTGGTGGTGGAGCACCGGCTGGAGGCGCTGTGGTCCCACTGCCACCGGATAGCGGTCATGGACGCAGGCCGGCTGGCCTGGACCGGACCCCCGCGGGAGCTCGACGCGGCGCTGCTCCGCCGCCTGGGCCTGACCCTGCCGGGCCTGTGGGATCTGCGGGAGCGGCTCGGGGTCCAGGACCTGGGCGGGGTCGGCTTCCAGCAGGCTCCGCCCCAGGTGCCTGCCCGGGGCGAGTCCCTGTTGACGGTCGACACCGCCGGCTGGCGCTGGCCCGACACGAACGACGGCCTCGGTGCCGTCCAGCTGGCCGTGCACCGGGGGGAGCGGGTGGCACTGGTCGGTGGCAACGGCGCCGGCAAGTCCACCCTGCTCGGCCTGCTCTCCGGGCGGCTGGACTCCCCCGACATCCGGCGGCACGGTCGGGTGGTCGAGGTCCCCCAGGACCCGGACCTGAGCCTGTTCTGCGCCACGGTGCGCCACGAGCTGGGTCACGGGCCCGAGGAGCAGCGCCTGGGGTCCGAGGCGGTGGCGGCCCGTGTCGCCGTCGCCGCTTCCACCCTGAGCCTGGACGACCTGCTGGCCCGGCCGCCCCAGGCCCTGTCCCGGGGGCAGCGGCTCCGGGTCGCGGTGGGGGCGGGCCTGGCCTGCCACCCCGACGTCCTGCTGCTCGACGAGCCCACGGCCGGCCAGGACCGGGACCAGGTGGAGCGCATGCTCGGCGGGGCTGGCGCCGCCCTGGCCGCGGGCGCCCTGGTCTTCGCGACCCACGACCTGGACCTGGCCCTGCGCCACGCCACCCGGGTCCTGCACCTGGAGGCCGGCCGGGTGGTGGGAGACGGTTCGCCGTCGGAGGTCCTGGGGGACCTGGCGGCCGACGGCCCCCTCGTCCTGCCACCGTTGTCCCGCTTCTGCCTGGAGCGAGGTCTGGCGCCGGCGACCGCGGCCGAGCTCGCCGCGGCGGCGGTGCGCTGATGGACCCGCGCACGCGCCTGGGCCTGCTCGCCGCCGCGTCGGTGCTGGCCGTCACCCTGGAGCAGCCGCGCTCGCTGCTGCTGCTCACCGGGATCTGCGTCCTGCCCCTGGCGGGGCTGCGGCCCCCTCTGCGCTGGTGGGTGCGCGGCGGCGCGGTGGTGCTCGGCCTGATCTGGAGCACCGTGCTGTCCCAGGGTCTCTTCTACGACGACCAGCCCCGGGTCGCCCTGGGCTCCCTCGGGCCGCTCACGCTCTACCGGGAGGGCGTGACCTATGGGCTGGTCCAGTCCCTGCGCTTCGTGTCCGTCGGTCTCGCGGGCATGGCGGTCGCGCTCTCCACGCCCAGCGACCGGCTGCACGCGGCGCTGCTGCGCCTGCGGGTCCCCTTTGGCCTGGCGCTGATGGTCGCGGCGGCCCTGCGCTTCGTGCCCCAGGTGGGCCAGGAGTGGGCCACCGTGCGGCGGGCGCGGCGCTCCCGAGGGCGGCCGGCCTGGCAGCGCGGACCCCGGGCCTGGCTGGTGCTCGAGGTGTCGCTCCTGCGGCCCGTGGTGGCGCGGGCCGTGCGGCGGGCCTGGACCCTGGCGGCCTCGCTGGACGCCCGGGGCTTCGACGCCGACGCGCCCCGGACGGAGCGCCGTCCCCTGCGCCTGGCCTGGTGGGAGCCGTTGGTGTTGCTGGCCGCG
This sequence comes from uncultured Enterobacterales bacterium, assembly GCA_964344945.1. Lineage (GTDB taxonomy): Bacteria > Myxococcota_A > UBA796 > UBA796 > CAJQPC01 > CAYFPX01. The sequence goes on along the minus strand of CAYFPX010000244.1, from coordinate 4,419 downwards.
TGCTCGGTCACCGGGGGCGCCGTGGCTGCGCGCCTCGCCTACGTGCTCTACACCACCGAGACCGCGTACGTGCCGGCCTGGCGCCCGCTCTACGGCTTCGTCCGCTCCTGGCTCTGAGTCATCATGGTCCCCGTGAGCGACGACGCCCCGGACCTCCACCACCACGATCCGCCCGCTCCTTCGAGCCTGCCTGACGTGGCCTTCGAGCGTGCGGCTTCGCTGTTCCGGGCGGCGGGGGATCCCGCCCGCCTGCGGCTGCTGGAGACGCTCTCACGGGAGGAGTGCTGCGTGACGGCGCTGGCCGAGGCCAGCGGCGAGGGCATGTCCACGGTCTCCCAGCGGCTGCGCCTGCTCCGGGCCGAGGGCCTGGTCTCCCGACGGCGCGACGGCCGGCACATGTACTACTCCCTGGCCGACGAGCACGTGGCGGCGCTGATCCGAAACGCGCTGGATCACGCCATCGAACCCCACGAGTGAGCCGCGGGGTCCTTGCGACCCCGGCTCTTCCCCGGCATCCGTGCGCCCATGAGTCCTTCCCTGTTCTTCCTGCTGCTGGCGGGCTGCTCCGACGGCGACGCGCCGGATCCGCCCGTGACGGCCACCGACGACACCGGCACCCCCGCCTCCGTGGACAGCGGCGACGCCGACGTGGACACCGACGTCGACACCGACACCGACACCGACACCGACACCGACAGCTGCGAGCAGGCCGACAGCCTGCCCAAGGACCCGATCGTCGCCGCTGGCTCCCTGTCCGACAAGGAGGCGGATCGCTTCTGGGAGCTGACGGACCTGGTGATCCGGCCCGACGACGACCTGGTGTGGTCGGTCGGTCAAGGCGGGCTGTTGATCTTCGGCACCGGCGGCTCCCAGCCGGAGTTTCTGGCCCAGGCCCCCGAGGGCATGAGCCGCTTCGTGAAGCTGGCGGCCCTGAGCGGCGACAACGTGGCCGTGAGCAATTGGAACGCCCAGTTCCCCGACGACTTCGCGATCTACGACCTGTCGAACCCCTCGAGTCCGGTGGAGCGGGCGACCCTGGACATCGAGCTCGCCTCGGCCATCGCCTGGGCCGATCCCTACGTCTACGTCGGTGGTCTCGACGGCAAGCTCCACGTGATCGACGCCTCGGACCTCGACGACCCGACCCTCATCACCACCGTCGACGGGCTCTCCAGTCCCTACGAGATGCAGATCGTCGGCGACCATGCCTACGTGGCCGACGCGCCGCTGGGCCTCGTGCCGGTGGACCTGTCCGACCCCACGAACCCCGTGGTCGGCACCCCCGTCTCCAGCGCTGTCGGCGCCTGGGACCTGGACACCGACGGAAGCTACGTCTACGTCGCGGCTGGCAACGCGGGCATCGGCATCTACGGGCTGACTGACCCCGCCAGCCCGGACCTGGTGAGCTTCACCGACGATGTGGGCGGGGTGGTC
>CAYFPX010000244.1:0-2975 GCA_964344945.1 uncultured Enterobacterales bacterium | reverse complement strand
CGCGCAGCGGCGACATCCGCACCCACATCTTCACCATCGACGCCTCGGTGGACGGCGACGTGATGGCCGCGGTCAGCCACGCCGACCTGCTGGCCTTCGACGTGTCTGATCGGGCCAGCCCCCTCGCCCTGGGCAAGCAGGACCACAACCAGTTCGGCCTGGCCGTCGAGGTGGTCGGCGAGCGCATCTATGTCGGCGACTGGGGGTACCTGAGCCTCTGGGACCTGGACAGCAGCGCCCGCTCGCCAGAGGCTGACTACGAGTCGAGCGAGGTCTACTTCTACGACGGCGACGGGGCCAAGGCCCTGGAGATCACGAACCTCGGAGCCGGCGATCTCGAGGTCTACGGGGCGACTGTCGGCGACGACGCGCTGTCTCTGGGCATCACCCGCACGATCATGAAGCCCGGCCAGTCCGCGGACCTGGTGCTGACCTTCGAGAGCGGCACCGAGTTCCCGTCCCTGGACACCGAGCTCTGTGTCTCGACCAACGACCCCGACCAGCCGCTCCAGCGCATCACCGTGGCGTCGACGAGCAACGACGGCATCTCCGACCTCGCGGTCGGTCAGCCGGCGCCGGACTTCACGCTCCAGTCCATCGACGGCGACACGGTCAAGCTCAGCGACCAGCTGGGTCACCCGGTGGTGCTGGTCTACTTCGCCACCTGGTGACCGATCTGCCCGTCCGAGGTCTCGGACATCGAGCAGAACATCTGGCAGACCTACCAGGACGACGGTCTGGTGGTCTGGGGCATCGTGTCCCAGGAGAGCAGCGTCGACGACGTGATCGAGTTCCGAGACGCCCTCGGGCTGACCTTCCCGATCCTCTGGGACCAGGGCGGGGCGGTCTACAACAGCTACGAGGTGCTCAACCGCTACACCTCGGCGGCCTTCCCCAAGGACTACATCATCGACACCGAGGGGGTCGTGGCGTACGTCAACAACGGGTATGAGCCCGACGAGTGGATCCCGATCCTCGAGGATGAGCTGGGGCTGTGACCGGCCTCTTCCTGCTCGCGCTGCCGGGCTGCGCAGGTGAGGAGCTGCCTCCGCCCCCAGCGGGTGGTGGCGGTGCCGGCGACACCGGCGACGTCGCCACCGGTGAGACCGGCGAGCCGACCGACCAGCCGACGGACACCGACACCGGTGTCTACACGCTGGCCGAGAGCTGCGAAGCGCCAGCGGATCTGCCCGTCGACCCCATCACCGAGGTCGGCTCCCTGGAGGACTTCGAGCTGCCCCGGTTCTGGGAGCTCGTGGACCTCGAGGTGTTCCCGGACGAAGACCTGGTCATCGGGTCGGGCCAGGGCGGCCTGGTCTTCTTCGACGTCAGCGAGGACAAGCCCGAGTTCTACCGGCAGGAGCCGGACTTCGGCCAGGAGCGCTTCGTCAAGATCGAGAAGCTCGGCGACCACGGTCTGGCCGCCACCAACTGGAACGTCATCTACGAGACGGACTTCGCCGTCTTCGACCTGTCCGACCCCTGGAACCCGGAGCGCACGGACGTCCTGGACATGACCCTGCCCGCGGGCATGGCCTGGAACGATCCGGTTCTCTACGTGCTCGCCCTGGACGGCCAGCTCCACGTGCTCGACGTGAGCGACTTCGAGGACGTCCAGGTGCTCGACAGCATCGAGGGCCTGGCGAGTCCCTACGAGATGGCGATCGTCGGGGACTGGGGCTACATCGCGGACACGCCGGTGGGCCTCATCCCGGTGGACCTCGCCGATCCGGTCGCCCCGGTCCTGGGCACCCCGGTCGAGAGCGCCCTGGGCGCCTGGGACCTGGCCACCGACGACAGCTACGTCTACGTCGCCGTGGGCACGGCAGGCGTCCGCATCTACAGCCTGGACGATCCCGCCGCGCCCACCCTGGTGTCCGAGATCACCGACGTCGGCGGCATCAACGGCCTCGACGTCGACGGCGACCTGATGGTCGGCGTCAGCCACGCCGACCTGGTGGCCTGGGATGTCTCGGACCGCGAGCACCCGGTCGCCCTGGGCAAGCAGGACAACAACCAGTTCGCCCTGGCGGTCCAGGTGGTCGGCGAGCAGGCCTATGTCGGCGACTGGGCCTTCCTGAGCGTCTGGCACGTGGACCCGACCGTTCGCTCCCCCGAGGCCGACCTGCAGAACTCCGAGCTCAGCTTCCAGGACGGCGCGGGCACGCGCACGCTCGAGATCACGAACCTGGGCGCGGACACGCTCGATCTCGTCGGGGCGACCCTGGGCGACGACCGCGTCACCCTGGTCTCCGACCGGGAGCGGGTGCCGCCCGGCCGGAGCGCGGAGCTGCTGCTCACGTTCGACGACGACAGCGTGGCTCCCGAGCTCACCACCGAGCTGTGTCTGGCGACCAACGACCCTGACGAGCCGGTGGTGGTGGTGCCGGTGCAGACGGTGAGCAGCGACGGCATCGCCGACATCGCTGTGGGCCAGCCGGCGCCGGACTTCACCTTGAACGACCTCGACGGGAACACCCACCGCCTCTACGACCACCTGGGCTCTCCGGTCGTGCTCGTCTACTTCTCCACCTGGTGACCCATCTGCCCGTCCGAGGTCTCGGACGTCGAGTTCAACATCTGGCAGGCGTACGGAGACCAGGGGCTCATCGTGTTCGGCATGGCCAGCGACGAGGACAAGATCGAGGACGTCCTCGAGTTCCGCGATGCCCTCGGCATCACCTTCCCGATCCTGTGGGACGAAGGCGGACGGGTGTACCAGAACTACGAGATCCTCAACCGCTACACCACGGCGGCCTTCCCGAAGGACTACATCGTCGACGTCGAGGGGACCGTGGCGTACGTGAACAATGGGTACGAGCCCGACGAGTGGATCCCGATCATCGAGGCGGAGCTCGCGAAGTAGGGTCGCGGTGTCTTGGGGTCGGGGTCGGTGGCTCGCGGAGTTGGTTCGCGGTGTCTTGGGGTCGGGGTCGGTGGCTCGCGGAGCGGTCGGTGGGGAGACCCGCTCGGCC
>CAYFPX010000243.1:9186-11390 GCA_964344945.1 uncultured Enterobacterales bacterium | reverse complement strand
AGGGCGACCCCGTCGACAGGGCGACCCCGTCGAGAGGGCGACCCCGTCGTCTTGCGGGTCAGTGCCACTCTCCGGTCCAGGTGGCCCAGATCAGTCGGCGGAGCTCGTGGTGGCCCAGGCTCGTCGGGTGGGCGCAGTCGTCGCTCATCCAGCCGTCGCTGCTGTTCAGGCCGTGGCCCGCGAAGTGGTCGTGGTAGCCGATGAGTGTGGCCCCCTGCGCTGCGGCCTCCTGGGCGATGGCGTCGTTCAGGATCGCCAGGTTGGCGACCGCGGTCGGACCGATCAGCCAGCCCCACTCCAGCAGGGCTTCGCAGAAGCCTTCGCTGTAGTTCGAGGGGATCGTGCCCAGACCGTCGGTCGGGTCCTGGATGTCCAACAAGCCGATGCGCAGGTCCTGGTCGGGGTACTGGGCCTCGAGGTGGGCGACCATGGCGGCCAGGTTGGCGCGGACCTCCTCGGCGACTGCCCGTGTGGCGTGCTCGTCGGCCATGGTCCACAGGTCGTCGTTGAAGTCGTTGCCGCCGGCGCTGATGGTCACGAGCACCGTGCCGCTGATGGAGGGCAGTGAGGTGGACCGCAGGTTGTCCAGGATCTCGTCGCTCTTTGCGCCGGAGTCGGTCACGTGCAGGACCTGGGCGCCGGCCGTCGTGGCGAGGTCCTGGCCGGCGTACGTGGGCCACGCGGCCTGGTTCTCGTCCAGGAGCCATGCGTAGCCGCCGCCGGAGGCAGCGTCGTATCCGGCGGCGAGGCTGTCTCCGAGGTTCAGGTAGAGGCCCACATCGGCGAGGGGGTGTTGGTCCGGGTGTTGGTCGGCCGGGTCGGGCCCGGCGGTGTCGGCGCCGGCGGTGTCGTGGAGGGAGCCGGTGTCCTGGGTCTCGCTGGCTTCGAGCGCGGCGGTGTCCCGGGCCGCCGAGGGCGTGGGGTCGTCGAGGTCTGTCGGGCCGGTCCAGGAGGTGGCACAGGACAGGGCGGTGAGCAGGAGCATGGGGGGGCCTCCGAGAGGAGTGCGTACCGCCTGCGAGAGAAACAGTCAAGAGTGACTGTTTGTGGCCGCGCTGGTCCGGGGTCAACCCAGGTGAAGACACCCAGTCAGACCAGCAGCGTCGGCATCCACCGCCCCATGTACGCCTGGCACTGGGCCATCACGTCCAGCTCCTCCCCCAGGATCACCGCGTAGAGCCCCAGCCCGTCCATGTAGATCATCAGGTCCAGCGCGATCTGCCGACCCTGTCCGGCGAATTCGGACTTGAACCGGCCCTGGGCCACCCCGCGCTCGATCACCTCGGCAAACGAGGTCTGCCAACGAGCCATCAACCGCCGCAGGCCCGCCACGGCCTCCTGGTTCTCCTGGAGGTCCCCGCGCTGCAGGACCTGCATGCCGGCCGCGATCAACAACGCCAGGGTCGGGTCCTCCACGTACGCGACCATCGACGCGTGCACGAGCTGCTGGAGCGCCTCGACCGGGTCCCGCCCCGGGTCGAGCAGGGGAGCCAGGTGCACCTCGAAGCCCCCGAGGAACATCTCCATCGCCACGATGACGATCTGCTCCTTGCTGGAGAAGTACTCGTAGACCGTGCCCTTGGCGATGCCCGCAGCGTGGGCGATCTCCCGGATCGAGGTGGCATCGAAGCCCTTGCGGCCGAACAGCTCCAGCGCGATGAGGGCGACCTCGCGCTGACGTGCCTCCTTGTCGACCACCTTCGGTGCCATGGATCCACCGTAGCCCTTGTCGATCACTCGGGCCGTGGGTAATACTGACCGAGCGGTCAGTAAAAAACCTCGGAGTTCCGATGGACGCAGCGTCACAGCCCCTCCTCCCCCCCGCCACCACCCGGTGCCGCTACCAGGATCAGGACGCCACGGTCACCCTGCGAGAGGGGCTCGCGGAGTACCACACGGCCAACCCCGGCCTGGTGGACCCGAGCGCCAGCAGCGCCGAAGGCGCGGCCTTCTTCCGGGCCCACGACGCCTGCCACGTGGTCTTCGGCACCACCACCGCCGTGCTCGACGAGGCGACCACCGACGCCTGGACGATCTTCGGCGTGGACATCACCCTGCGCCAGTACATGGCCCAGTTCCTCGGGTCCCAGGAGGGCCAGGACCTCATGAGGTCCTTTGGCTGGAAGCTCGTGCTGGTCGAGTCCATGAAGGCCATCCCCCGCATGTGGCACGTGTGGCGCCGCGCCCGGCGCATGCACCGCAAG
>CAYFPX010000243.1:2083-9176 GCA_964344945.1 uncultured Enterobacterales bacterium | reverse complement strand
TGGCAGGGCTGGGAGCGACACCTGGACACACCGCTGGCGGAGCTCCGCCGGGACCACGGCATCCGGATCCTCTGATCGAGACCATTCGAGGCGAGGACGCCCCGCTCACGGATCTCCCCCGCGAGTGGCTCGATTCCGCCCGGCAGGTGGTGGACCACCACCGGCGCTGCTGGCCGGAGCCCTGAGCGGCGGGCCTACAGCCCGGGCAGCACCACGGCGCCGCCGGTGTACTGGCACAGCTCCGCGTCGAACTCCGCCGACAGCGTGCCGGTACCGCCGTCGTCGCCCAGCAGCTCTGCGTCGAGGGTGCCGACCACGCTGTCGTCGGCCTCGTCGATGGTCAGGGTGAGCTCGGGGAACGTCCAGAGCTGGCTGCTGTTGCCCGGATCGACCCAGGTGTAGGCGCAGCCGTCGCCGTCCCACCCGTCGCCCGGGTCGGCGGACTGGCCGTCGTTCCAGAACAGGGCGCCGTTCACGTCGCCCTCGGTCCAGGTCCCGGTGCCGGGCGTGCCGCCCACCAGGTCTTCGATGTAGGCGGTCACGGTCAGCCGCTCGGAGCCGTCGCTGTCGTCGAGGGCGGTCATGTCGGAGAAGTAGGTGCCCACCGCGTCGCAGTGATCGGCGAGGGCCTCCCCCCCAGCCAGGCCGTCGACCAGGGCGCTGCCGACATCGAGCCAGTCCTGGAGGTCTTCACACTGGGCACCGCTGGTGGTGAGGCTCAGCGGATCGATCCGGACCTCGCCCACGAGCTCCAGGGTCTGGGAGGTCTCGCTCAGGGTCCACAGCGAGGTCTCCGACTCGGACCAGTACCAGAACGCCGTGTCCGCGGTCCAGCTGTCCGAGAGGACGCCGCTCGGGTCGTCCAGGTCGGTGAGGGTGATGTCCGCGCCGGTCGAGGAGCAGGCGAGCAGCAGGCTGGTGATGAGCATGGGGATTCCTCCGAGCGCAGTGGGTATCTCACGGAGCCAAGGCCGACATGGGCCCCGGCTCCACGGCGTAGGTCCGCTCGGTCCCCGGACCTTGCCAGGTGTGCTGCTGGTAGCGGCCGCCCTCCCACGCCAGGAAGACCAGGCTGGGGTCGTCCAGCGCCCGATCGAAGGTGAACCGGGCCGCTGTCGGCCACTGGCCATCGTCGCGGAGCACCTCGACGGTGAAGTGCTCCAGGCGGGTGATGTCGCCGGCCAACAGGGGGTGAGCGTCGTCGCGGAAGAGCTGCTCGTAGACCGTCGTGACCGCGGCGCCGTCCTCCCAGTGCAGCTCGAAGGCGTCGTCGGTCACCTGGACCACGCGGTGGGTGTTCGTGCTCATCGACAGGGGCCACCAGGTGCGGCCACCGACACGCCCGTGGTGGATCCAGAGCAGGCCGCCGTAGATGGCGATCATCGGGTCAGGGGCGGCCAGCACCGCCACGTCCTGGTCGGCCACCCGGGACTCGTCCAGGGCCATCGTCAGCGAGCCTTCGACCAGCGCGGCGTCTAGCGCGTGCAGGCCCGCTGCCTGGAGCGGCCAGCCCAGCCAGGACCACCCCAGGTGGATGAAGGCGAGCAGACCGGCGGCGGCGGCCAGCCCACGACGCCGGCCCCGCCAGCGGTCCCAGCCGGCGTGCAGGACCAGGGCGATCACCGCCGCCGAGCCCACCGACGGCCCCAGCAACAACCGCCCGGAGGGGAAGGTCGACAGCACCGGCAGGAGGCTGATGGCCGACCCGAGGGCCAGCACGGCGACCCCGGTGCGGACCTCGGCGTCGGCCTCGCGCCAGGCGTGTCGCCCGATCCAGGCGAGCAGTCCCAGCCCCAGCGCGCCGGCGACCAACAGGCCCCCCCGCGCCTGGGGCAGCACCATCCACAGGTCCACGGGCGCCGAGAGGATCAGGTTGCCCGCCTCGGCCAGGGCCCGGACCGGCGCCTCGCGGAGCCAGGCTCCGGGGCTCTGGGTGGGGTCCAGGTAGACCGCGCTCCCCCAGGACCCGTAGCCGCCGAGCTTGTACCAGGCGACGTAGATCGCGCCGACCGCCCCGACCGGCAGCAGGGCCAGGATCCGGCGGCCCCGAGGCTCCCGGGCCCCCACCAGCTCCCAGGCGGCGACGTAGCCGAAGGCCCCCAGGGCGGCCTCGCCGCCGGTGAGACCCAGCCCGAGCAGCGCTGGCCCCGCCCACTGCCCAGGACGCCAGCCGTCGCGCCGGAACCGCACCCAGCACCCGAAGCCGGCCAGGCCCAGGGTCAGGGCGATCAGCGCGTTCCGGTTGGCGATCCAGTACACGACGAAGGCGTGGGCGTCGTCGATGGCGAACACGCAGGCTGCGAGCAGCGCCAGGCCCGCTGGCAGCAGCAGCCGGTGGAGCCAGGCCACCACCGCGACCAGGGCGAGGTACCAGATCGTGCTGTGCAGGTGCAGCGGCAGCGGATTGCGGCCGAAGACCACGTGCTCCGCCCAGGCGAGCAGGCCGGTCAGCGGGCGCCAGAACCGCAGCCGGAGCTCGTCCAGGGAGAACCAGGGGTAGGGCCCCGACGCCACCTGGTCGCGCAGCGCCACCGGGTCACCCGAGGCGAAGTTGAACAGGTCCAGCCCGGCGGCGAGCCCCTGGCGCTCCAGCAGCCAGATGTGGAAGTAGTCGTCGATGACGAAGCCGAGGAACAGCCCGGGCAGGGCCACGAGTGCCGCGAAGATCAGGTGCAGGTGCCGCTTCACGGGCCCTCCTGGCCGCCGAGCATAGCGGCCGGGGGTCGCGGCCCAGCTCGCGGGGGCCGCGGGATAGGCCGTCACATGACCCCCCTCCTCCTCGCCGGCCAGGACCACTCCGACGGACGCGCCCACGACGTCGTCGATCCCCACCACGACCGGGTCATCGCCCAGGTGCCCGCGGCCACGCCAGGGGACCTGGAGAGGGCGATCGCGGCGGCCCACGCCGCCTGGCCCGTCACCCGTGCCTTGCCGGTGCATGGCCGGGTCCAGGTCCTGCGGGGCGTCGCGCGGGGCCTGGCCGAGCAGCGCGAGGCCCTCGCCAGTCAGCTGAGCCAGGAGGCCGCCAAGCCCATCGACTTCGCCCGGGGCGAGGTCGCCCGCGCCATCGAGACCTTCACCTTCGCCGCCAGCGAGCTCGAAGCCGCCCGGGACGACGTCATCCCGCTCGATGCCTCCCCCCGCATCGCCGACCGCTGGGGCGTCACCCGCCGCTTCTCCGCGGGCCCCGTCTCGGCGATCACCCCGTTCAACTTTCCGCTGAACCTGGTGGCCCACAAGCTGGCCCCCGCGGTGATGGCCGGGAGCCCGGTCGTGGTGAAGCCCGCGCCCGCGACCCCGCTCTCCGCGTTGGCCCTCGGGCGGATCCTGCTGGAGGCCGGCTGGCCGCCGGAGGCCCTGAGCGTGCTCCACCTGGAGGTCGCCGACGCAGGCCCCCTGGTCACCGACGACCGGCTGGCGGTGCTCAGCTTCACCGGCAGCGACACCGTGGGCTGGGCGCTGAAGGGGCAGGCCGGGCGGAAGCGGGTCCTGCTGGAGCTCGGCGGGGACGCCGCGGTGATCGTGGCCCCGGACGTCGAGGACCTGTCCCACGCGGTCCAGCGCTGCGTGTTCGGGGCCTTCGCCTACGCCGGCCAGGTCTGCATCTCGGTCCAGCGGGTGCTGGTGCCCCGCGCCCGGCTCGGCGCCTTCGTCGACGCCTTCGTGGCGGCCGCAGCCCAGGTCCCGGTCGGGGCCCCCGAGGAGCCCGGTGTCGTGATGAGCAGCCTCATCGACGATCGCGCGGTGGCCAAGGTCCAGCGGATCGTCGTCGAGACCGAGGCCAGGGGCGCACGTCGGCTCTGTGGCGGCCACCGGGGCGGGCGGCTCTTCGACCCGATGGTCTTCGTCGATGTGCCACCGAGCGCCCCCCTCGGCTGCGAGGAGGTCTTCGGGCCCGCGGTGTTCGTGCAGCCCTACGACACCCTGGACGAGGCCTACGCGAGGGTGAATCGCAGTCGCTTCGGGCTACAGGCGGGGATCTTCACCGACTCGCTGGCCACCACCACCCGGGCCTTCGAAGCCCTCGAGGTCGGCGCCCTGCTGGTCAACGACGTCCCGACCTGGCGCGTCGATCACATGCCCTACGGCGGGGTAAAGGACTCGGGCTTCGGCCGCGAGGGCCTGCGCTACGCCTACGCCGAGTACACCGAGGAGCGGCTGCTGGTGATGACGAAGGGGTGAGTCACTCCGCGTAGGTCTCGAACAGGTAGGTCCGGATGTCCGCCGACTCGTGCAGCTCGACCCCGGTGTTCGGGTCGGCCAGGTAGGGCACCATCATGCGGCCCGAGCGTTCCCGGAAGGCTGCGCGGGACGGGCTTCCCTTGGCCACGTTGTGCAGCACATGGGGCAGCTCCAGAGAGCAGAGGGCCTCGCGGGCGATGCGGCAGAACGGGCTGATCTCGAAGGACCAGAGCTGCAGCGGCTGCGCCGGCTGCCGCGCCGGCCGGTACCGCAAGCCCAGGCTCTGGTGGACCCGGCAGGCCGACGCGAGCTGGGAGGCGAAGGTGGTGACCGGACCGAGCCGGAGCCCGAGAGGCGGCGCGGTGGTGCCGTAGTGTCGGTAGAGGTGGGCGATGATGTCGTCGCTCTCGTAGAGCGAGTCCCCGGTGTTGGGGTCGACCAGGAAGGGGAACATCGTGCGACCGCCGTGCTCGGTCACCCAGGGACGGAAGTTCGGGCCGCCCTTGGGACACGGCCGGACCTCGGCCGTCAGGTCCAGCATGCTGAGCGCCTCCCGGACCTTGCGGCAGTAGGGGCAGGCCTCGAACTCGTAGAGCACCAGCCGCTCGGCGGGTCTGGGGCCCAGGGCGTCGCGGTCGACGTACATGCCCTGGGGCCAGCGGGGCACGCAGGCCAGCCACGAGGTGGCCACGTCGAGGGGGCGCCAGGGGGCGGGGGCCCTGCCCATCAGCGGTCCCAGGTCGCGTCGTGGAAGAGCGGGGCCCGCCCCTGGAGATTCGCCATCACCGCCTCGAGCTGGTTGTGGTGGCCCAGCACCTGGCGCTGGAGCGCCGTCTCCAGGGCGAAGGCGCCGGGCGTGTCCAGGTCGCGGGCCCGCTGCAGCAGCAGCTTGATGCGCTGGACGGCGTCGGGGTTGCGGGCGGCCATCGCCCGGGCGGTCTCCAGGGCCGCGGCGACCGGGTCTGGGTCGATCCGCGTGATCAGCCCGATGTCCAGGGCCTCCTGGGCCGTGACCACCCGGGCCGTGGTGGCCAGCTCGAACAGCACGTCGGGGCGCAGCAGGGGAAGCAGCGTCCGAGTGAGACCCATGTCCGGGATGAGCCCCCACTTGATCTCCATCACCGACAGCCGGGCGCCGGGCGCCGCGACACGCAGGTCTGCTCCCGCCGCGATCTGGCAGCCACCGCCGAAGGCCACGCCCTCGATGGCGGCGATGACCGGCACCCGGAGCTCCTGCCACACCCAGGCCGCGCGCTGGGCCAGGTTGGCCGGTCCCACCCGCTCTCCCAGCAGCCGCTCGGCCAGCTCGTCGCCCCCGACCATGAAGGCCTGGAAGTCCAGACCCGCGCAGAAGCAGCCGCCGGCTCCGCTCAGGACCACGGCCCGCACGGAAGGCTCGGCCGCCAGGGCCCCTCCGGTCTCGACCAGGGCCTCGAACATCGGCGCATCCAGGCCGTTCTTCTTGTCCGGGCGGTTCAGCTGGACGTGGGCGACGCCCGCTTCGGTGGTGACGACGACGCGCTGGGACACGGGACCCTCCAGGTTGCGGGTCCTTCGCCTATCTGGCTCTAGTGTCCTGTCTCAGAAGTTCGACTTCTGAGACAGGACACGAGCCGCGATCAGACGTCGATCAGCTCGTCTTCGCGCGGGGGCTGGGGCCCTGGCACGATGCCCGCGAGATCGGGATCGATGCCCTCGTCGACCAGGCTGTTCTCACCCTTGGCGGCGTCGCGCTGGGCCTTGCGGGCAGCCTTGGCCTGCTTCTTCTCGAGCTTGGCCAGCTCCTTGTTTCGCTTCTGGACGGAGGGTCGGTTCCGAGCCATGGCTTCCTCTCATGCGGGGAAGCGGTCCGGCGCTCGATCGGCCCGGACCGCGAGGGTCCGGGGGTGTAACACATCAGCAGTCGGGGACGTCCAACCAGTTGCCGGGCTCGGTCGCGAGCAGGGCGTCCAGGTGCTCGCGCATGGCGTGCACGCTGTCCGGGTCGCCGGCGGCCAGGTCGGACTGCTCGTAGCGGTCTGCCAGCAGGTCGTAGAGCTCGTACTTGCTGCGGCAGAAGCCCTGTCCCTCGCGGATCGCGCCGCGGACCACGAGCTTCTGGTTGCCCCGCCGGTAGGCGGCCGTGCCGGTGGTGCCGGTGAACAGCTCGCTGTAGACGAAGTCGCGGACCGTGCCGCTGGCGTCCTCCAGCAACGGCATCAGGCTGACCGAGTCCTGGCCGCCGCTGGTGGGGCTGTCCAGGATGTCCCGCACGGTCGCGTACACGTCGCTCACGTGCACCAGGTCGGCGATCTCGCGCCCCGGATCGGCCACCACGCCCAGGTTGCGCCGGCCCAGCTGCGGGCTGCCCAGGCCCTCCTGGATCATCCAGTCGGCGCCGTCGGCGACGATGAACGGGACCCGGATCCCGGACTCGTAGAGGCTGCCCTTGCCGCGTCCGTCGTCGAAGGGCCCCTCGGCGACCTTCGGCTCGGTGCCGTTGTCGCCCATGAAGATGACGATCGTGTTCGGCAGCCGCTCGATGCCCAGGAGCAGCTCGCCGACCTGTTCGTCGAGACACTCGACCATGGCCCGGTAGGTGAGCTTGTCGCGGGCGTCGCTGCCAGAGTTGTAGCCGCAGGACTCCGGCGGCAGCACGTACGGGGTGTGAGGGGCGTGGAAGTTCACCGACGCCAGCCAGGGTCCGGTCTGCTGGTTGATCCAGTCCAGGGCGGCATCGGTGGTGGCGATGGTGGCGTAGTCGCTCTCCGCGGTGGGCACGGTGAAGCTGCCGACCTTGGTCACCGCCGTGAGCCGCAGCCAGTCGTAGTACCCCTCGAAGGTCCCGACATCGAGATCGCTGCGGGTCCCGCGGAAGGCGTCGAAGCCGAGCACGACAGGCGGGGTGTCGACCGCGACCATCTCGCCGAGG
>CAYFPX010000243.1:0-2073 GCA_964344945.1 uncultured Enterobacterales bacterium | reverse complement strand
CTTCCCAGCTCTCGCCGTCGGCCCAGCCCTCGGGGGTGTCGCCCTCGCCCAGGTGCCACTTGCCGAACAGGCCCGTGGTGTAGCCGGCGTCAGAGGCCACGTGGCCGAGGGTGATCTCCTCCAGGGAGAGCTCGCTGCTGCCCTCCTTGCCGATGGCCTGGCCCACGCCGTGGCGGAACGCGAAGGTGCCCGTCACGAGCGAGGCCCGGGTGGGCGAGCAGGCCGGGTTGGCCCAGGCATCGGTGAAGCGCACGCCAGCGGTCGCCAGGCTGTCCAGGGCGGGGGTGTCGGGCAGCGCGTTCGCCGTGTCGGCGTAGGTGGGATCGTGGTCGACCAGGTAGGCGCCGACCTTGTCGACCCCCAGGTCGTCCGCGACGATGATCAGGATGTTCGGCGGGGCACCCTCGCCGGTGGCCTGGCCGGTGATGGCGGAGAGTCCACCCCTGCGGCCGAGCTCCCACGCGCCGATGGTCCCTGCGACGCCGACGGTCAGGACGAGGGTCACGACGGTCCGTCTGTTCATGGCTGCCTCCTGGGGCCTTGTGGGCGAACGCTATCAGCTGTGTCCCCCGGTCCAGCGATGCCATCGACGACCCGTGACATTTCGCCACCGGCCTCGACGCGCGCACACGGATCCGGGGTTTCTCCGCGCTGATAGGCTGCGGTCCGCATGGCCCCGAGGACCCACCGCGCGCTCTGGCTCCTGGCCCTGGCCGGGCTCCTGGGCTCGGCCCGCGCGGAGCCGGTCCCGGTGGACGAGGCGATCCCCCTGCTCGACCAGCTGGCCGACGAGCTCGCGGCGCACCATGCCGCTGCCGACTACGCCGCCTGCGAGCGGGTGGGCCGCCAGGCGGTCGGCCTCGCCCGCGCCTCCCTGGCGGCGGACGCCCCCAGGCTGGCCGTCAGCCTGAACAACCTCGGTGCCTGCCTCGAGGCCCTGGGGGACTATCCGTCGGCCGAGGCGCTCTACCAGGAGAGCCTGGACATCCGCGTCGAGTCCGAGCGCATCGGCATCGTCCCGGTCATCGTCAGCTGCAACCAGATGGGCTCGGTCCGCGAGGCCCAGGGCGATGTCCAGGACGCCCTGGAGTGGTACGCCACGGCCTGGGGCTTCCTCACCGAGCACCAGGTCCAGGACCCGGTGGCCTACGTGGTGGCCAACAACTACGCCTCGGCGAGCGCGACCCTCGGGGACTACGAGACCGCCGAGACCCTGTACGTGTGGGTGCTCCAGAGCCAGGAGATCCTCCACGGTCCCGCCCACCTGGAGACCGCCCAGGCCCAGAACAACCTGGGCTTCCTGTACGCCGAGCAGGGGCGGACCGGAGAGGCCAAGGCGCTGTTCGAGAGGTCGCTGGCGACGTGGCAGGCCCAGGCGCCGGGTCACCCCCACCTCGCCCAGGTGCACGGCAACCTGGCGGGCGTGCTGGTCGGGGAAGGGGACCAGGTCGGGGCCGAGCGGCACCTGGAGACCGCCTTGGCGTTGAACCTCGCCGTGCTGGGGCCGGACCATCCGGACGTGGCGGTGTCGAAGCTCAACCTGGTGGCCCTGGACCGACGGAACCGGGACCTCGCTCGGGACCAGGTCCTGCTGGACGAGGCCCTGGCCAGCCTGGAGCGCACCCTCGGGCCGGACCACGTGTTGGTCGCCACGGGACTGTCCTCCCGGGGCACCCTGCGGATCGAGGCTGGCGACTACCCCGGGGCCCGGGCCGATCTGGTGCGGTCCCTGACCCTGCTCGAGGCGGCCGCGGGCCCGGAGCACGCCGACCTGGCCTATCCCCTCTACACCCTGGCGTCCCTGGACCTGGCGCTGTATCCCAACCCGTTCAACCCGGCGGTGACCGTGGCCATCGAATCGGACCGCGCCGCCGCGGGCACGTTGCGCGTCATCGACGTGCGCGGCCGCTGCGCCGCCACCATCGCCGTGCCCGATCTGGTCGAGGGCCTGACGCGCCTGACGTGGCGTGGCCAGGACGACGCCGGCCGGGCGGTGCCGTCGGGCATCTACCGCTTCGTGCTGGAGGTGCCGGGGCGGGCGCCGGGGGGCGTCCACGGGACGTTGCTGCGCTG
>CAYFPX010000242.1:0-11473 GCA_964344945.1 uncultured Enterobacterales bacterium | reverse complement strand
TGCCGTCGGTCAGGAACTTCAGGGTCAGGAAGGGGTGGGTGGTGCCGCCCTTGCGCAGGTTGACCTCGATGGCCCAGTGGTCCCAGCCGCCGTCGGCGGTGGGCACGGAGACGAAGTCCGTGGCGAAGCGGCCGATCACACCCTTGGTCGCCAGGACCCTCGCGACCCTCAGCCCGGCCTCCTGGACCTCCTCCCGGTAGGTGTCGATGGCCGGGAAGGTGCAGCCCAGGAAGACCTGGCCGCTGGGGCCGCCCAGCACCTGGTCGTGGGTGGAGATGACCTGGGCCTCGCCGATGGGGTTGACCCGGGTCTGGCAGCTCGGGGACTCCTTGTTCTGTCCCTCGACGAAGCACTCCACGACCCCGCCCATCTCCTGGTACTTGGCCTCGAAGCGCTCCCAGGTCTCGCCCTGGGCCTCGAACCTCAGGTTGGGCAGGTTGTCGCGGACCCACTGCCTCAGGCCCTCGCCTTCGGGGGCCTCGGTGAACCAGAACAGGGCGTTGCCCTCGCCGGAGAAGCCCTCGTTGAGCTTGACCACCGCCCGCCGCAGGTCCGGGTAGCGCTTCTTCAGGGTGACGAGGGCCTCGGTGATGTCCTCGGCGTCGCGCAAGCGCTCGAAGCCGTCGGGCAGCAGCACCCCGGCCTCCTTGAAGACCTCGCGGCAGCCGCTCTTGGAGCCCAGGTCGCTCAGGGCCGGGTCGGTGCTGTAGAGCGGGGTGCCCAGCTGCACGGCCAGGGAGCGCTCCAGGGGGCTGCTGTTGAAGCAGACCATGTGGGCGTTGTCGCCGGTGCGGATGGCGTCGCGGATGCGCTCGACCAGGCGGGGCCGGTCCAGGATCTTGCGCGACAGTGGCACCGGCGAGGCGTCGTAGCAGGCGAGCAGGGTGAGGCGCTTGCGGGCGTGTGAGCCGGGCACGCCGCTGAGCAGGTGCAGGTAGTAGTCGATGATCGGGTCGGCGATGGGCTGGCTGGTCACGAAGATCAGCCGGGTCCGGGGTCGCCTGAGGAGCATCAGGTTGTAGAGCAGCCGCTCCTCGTAGTGGTGCACGCCGCTGATCTTGGCGAGCTCCTGGGCGTCGAGGCTCAGGCTCGGCACCACCACGACCGTGTGGGGGCGGCGATCGTCGTCGACCACCGCGTGGAAGAGAGGAGCCAGGCGGGCCTGCAAGGCCTCGAACGCGACCAGCTCCTCCAGCGAGCCCTCAGGGACGGCGGCGGTCATGGGGCGACGATAGCAGAGCGGACCTCGCCCGCTGAGCGACGGTCCCGCACAGCCTTCGGCTGCGCCCAGGGCGGCGAGGCTCATTGACCGGATCACGTGGTGCGGCGGATGCCTGCGCGATCATCGGGTCGACCCAGGTGACCCGGTCCATCACTGAGAGCAAGCCCAGCGACGGGAGGACTTGAACACACCCAGTCAGTCCGGGAGGTCCTCGATCGCCTCCGCCGTGCACTCCGGCGGTGCCGTGACCGGGTTGCAGCCCACCGGCGCACCGCCCGGGATCTCGGCCACGTAGGCCCGGCCATCGACCAGCGACGGGAAGTCCGTCGCCACGTAGTGCGAGCCGGCGGCCAGCGTCGCCGCCAGCTGGGCCGCGTTGTCTTCGTCGCTGCCCGTGACGCTGTCGGCGTTCGAGGTGATCAGGAAGCCCTGGCCCAGCAGCTCGGCGACGGTCTCCAGCTCGTCCTCCGGGCTGTCCCGCTTCATGGTGGCGGCGAAGTCCTCGTCGGCGCTGCCGGACTGCACGAACATCGAGCGACCCGCCAGCTCCGGGTGCTGGTCCAGCAACTCCTGGCGATGGTCGCCGCTGTCGAGCAGGCTCACCAGTACCGCGCCCCGGAGCTCGCCCAGGGTGGGCCAGCCGTCGGTGAGCACGGCGTCGCGCAGGGTGTCGTGGTCCCCGCGCAGGTCGTCCGGCGCCAGGAACCGCGGGCCAGCGAGCTGCTCGCGGAGGGCGGAGTCCAGGTCGAGGATCGCGCCCTCGAGCACGTCGTACCCGTCGGCCAGGCTGTCGATGTCGTCCTTGGGCTCCACCCAGATCATCACCGGCGCGTGGCAGGGGTGGGCGTCGGACCAGGCCATCAACGCCACCAGGCAGTCCTCCAGCGCCAGGCAGGTGGTCTCGGCGTCGAACACCGGCAGGTGGAAGACCTGGAGCTCGCCGTCTTCGGTCAGGTGCACGTCGAGCTCGAAGCCCCGCACGCCCAGCGCCAGCTGCTCGGCGAGCGGGACGTGGCTGTACACCATGCTGTCGTCGACCGGGTCTTCGGGCTCCAGGTGGTAGCTGTTGTGGGTGGCGAGGGCCTGGAGGTGGTCCAGGCGCAGGGTGTCGTCGAGCGGACCCGGGGTCTCGCAGACCGGGGTGGGCTCGATGTCCGGGCCCGGCTCGCCGGAGCAGCCCAGCAGCAGGAGCAGAGGGCTCAGCTCGCCCCCGTCCCGAACAGCACCGCGGGCACCGTGCGCACCAGGAGCTTCACGTCGAGGAAGAGCGACCAGTTGTCGATGTACTGCAGGTCGAGCTTCATCCAGGTCTCGAAGTCGACGTTGTTGCGGCCCTCGACCTGCCAGATGCAGGTGATGCCGGGCTTCATGGACAGGCGGCGCATCTGCCAGCGCTGGTACTCGGCGACCTCGGAGGGGATCGGTGGACGCGGGCCGACCAGGCTCATCTCGCCGACGAAGACGTTGAAGAACTGGGGGAACTCGTCGATCGATGTCTTGCGGATGAAGCGCCCGATCCGGGTGATGCGCGGGTCGTTCTTGATCTTGAAGACCGGGCCGTCCATCTCGTTGTCTTCGATCAGCTGGTCCCGGAGCTTGTCGGCGTCGGCGACCATGCTGCGGAATTTCCACATGGTGAAGGTCTTGCCGTAGAGCCCCGAGCGCTCCTGGCCGTAGAGCACCGGACCGCCGTCCTCGAGCTTGATGAGCAGCGCGGTGAGCAGCATGATCGTCGACAGCACGAGCAGGGCCAGGCCGCCGAGCACCACGTCCATCGCCCGCTTGATCACCATCGCCTCGCCGTTGGTCGGCGTGGCGCTGAAGCTGAGCACGCTCCAGCCCTCGAAGTCCGTGAGCTCGGCGGTGGCGACCCGCAGCCCCAGGAAGTTCGCGTCCATGGAGAACTCGACCCCGACCTCTTCGCAGGAGTCCGCGATCCAGTGCAGGGTCCGGGTGTCCCAGGTGCGGCCGGTGAGCAGGACCTGGTTCACCGAGTGCTGCTCCAGGATCTGCGGCAGCTGGTGGACCCGGCCCCAGGACGGGATGGGCCGGTCGAGCACGGTGCCCGGGTCGGTCTCGTCTTCTTCGGGCTGGACCACGCCGAGGATGCGGATGCCCCACTCGCTGTGGCGCTGGAGCGTGTCGATGAGGGGGGCGACCTCGACCGCGCGGCCGACCACCAGGATGTCGTGGGTGGCGAGGCCCTGGCGGTGCAGGCGGCGCCAGACGGTGATCATGCCGCGCCGCGCGACGAAGAGCGTGGCCATCGACGTGATGGCGAAGCCCACGAGCATGGTGCGGCTCACGTCGCCGGCGAGCTGGAGCAGGAACAGGGCGCTCAACAGCCCCAGGGTGGCCATGCCCACGGCCCGCGCGATGCGGAAGAAGAGCAGGTCTGTCCGGGTGTGGCGGTAGTCGTCGTAGGTCTTGTAGCGGTGCAGGCAGAACAGCCAGATCGGCACCACCACGACCAACAACTCCAGGTGCAGGCTCTCCGCCAGGGGCCGCAGGATGGGCTCTTCGCTGGGGATCAGGTCGAGGGTCCAGTAGCGGCGGACGAGGATCCGGGCGCGCATGACGAAGAGGTAGGTCACGACCAGCACGACCGCGTCGAGCACGCGCGTGAACAGCCTCAGCGCTGCGACCTGGGTGCGCTGCATGGGACCTCGCCGACGCCGGGGGCCCTCGACCATAACAAGCCCAGGATCCGGTTTCCTTGCCTGTCTACGTCGGTGTCGCCGGCTCGGATCCCCTTCACCAGACGGTTAGCTTGCCGGCATGGCTCTCGCGGTGACCCGTCCCGTGTCCGTCGGCCCTCACCAGATCGGTGGGGGCGGGCCCCTGGTGCTCATCGCCGGGCCGTGCGTGATCGAGACCCGGGCGCTGGCGCTCGAAGTCGCGACCGCGCTGCGGGATCTGAGCGCCGAGGTCGGCCTGCCGCTGATCTTCAAGTCCAGCTTCGACAAGGCCAACCGCACCCACCTGGGCAGCTTCCGCGGTCCGGGGCTCGAAGCCGGCCTCGACGTGCTGGCCGAGATCCGTCGCACCCTGGACCTGCCGGTCACCACCGACATCCACCTCCCGGACCAGGCCGCCATGGCGGCCGAGGTGGTGGACCTGCTCCAGGTCCCGGCCATGCTCTCCCGCCAGACCGATCTGCTGCGGGCCTGCGGCGAGACCGGCCTGCCGGTGAACCTGAAGAAGGGCCAGTTCATGGCGCCCTGGGACCTGGGTCCGGCGGTGGCCAAGGTCTCCCAGGCCGGCGCCGCGGGGGTGATGGTCACCGAGCGGGGCTCGAGCTTCGGCTACGACTGCCTGGTCGCCGACCTGCGCACCCCCGGCATCATCCGCCGCCAGGGCGTGCCGGTCGTCTTCGACGCCACCCACGCCGTGAAGCTCCCCCCTGGGGTCGCGGGTCAGCGGGAGCACGCGCCGGCCCTGGCCCGCGCCGCGGTCGCCGCGGGGGTCGATGCGATCTTCCTCGAGGTCCACCCGGACCCGGACCAGGGCCTGTCGGACGGCCCCAACATGCTGGCCCTGGCCGAGCTGCCCGGGCTGCTGCGCACCCTGGTGGCGCTGCACGACCTGGTCCACGGAGGCACCTGATGTCCGACCCCGCTCTGCTGGCCCGCATCTTCCTCCGGAGGGCGCGCACATGACCCTGTTGCTTCCACTGCTCACCGGCTGCGCTGGCGGCCTCGACGGCGTCTGGCTCTTCTCGCTGCACGTCGACCCGGGGGCGGCCGAGGACTGCCATGGCTCGGTGAGCCACAACTTCGTCGACGCCTCCCAGCCCGTCGACGACGACGACCTCGACGACGACCCCTGGACCTCGACCACCACCAGCGCGGTCTCGGACCAGACCTTCTTCGGTCTGATCACGAGCACCGCCGAGGGCGCGGTCCTGGTGGTCGATGGGGAGACCTACAGCGGCACCCAGGGCGACGACGGCACCTGGGCCCTGGCCTGGACCCACAGCGAGACGGTCGACGACAGCGACCAGCACGCCTCGGGCTACGGCTGGACCGCCTACACGGTCGCCCAGGAGACCACCACCTTCTCCCTGTCCCTGGGAGCAGACACGGGCACCGGCCAGGTGGTGAGCGACGGCAGTGTCGACGCCACCTACAACGAGTCCGACGCCTGGTCCGAGGAGGTGTCGGCGACCATCGGCACCACTGGTCGCATCCCCGCGAGCAGCTACCTGGTCAAGGACGACGGCGCCGGCGGCACCTACGCCGCCAGCAACGACTGGACCCTCGCCGACTGCTCGTCGAACCCCTGCACCCTCGGCGTCACCAGCGCCTGCACCCTGAGCGTGGCGCTGGACGCCGAGCTGACCGAGCTGGACCCCGCGGCGTACGAGGGCGTCGACGGCGCGGGCCAGGAGGCGGGACTCTGACATGAGCGACACCCAGCCCCAGGCCGACGGCCCCACCCTCGTCCACCGCCTGCTCCAGCAGTCCGACCAGCACACCAGCACCCCGGCGCTGCGCTGGCGCGAGGACCGCCGCTGGCGGGAGCTCTCGTGGGAGGAGTACCGGCTGCGGGCCCTGGACTTCGGAGCGGGGCTGATCGACCTCGGTCTCGAGCCGGGCGACACCGTGGGGCTCCTGTCCCACAACCAGCCCCGCTGGGTGCTCAGCGACATGGGCATCCTGGCCGCGGGCGGGGTGTCGGTGCCGGCCTACCCGAACAGCATCCCCACCCAGGTGAAGTACCTGCTGAGCCACTCCGAGGCGCGGATCTGCGTGGCGGCCGACGGCGAGCAGCTGCGCAAGATCGAGCAGGTCTGGGACGAGCTGCCAGACCTGCAGACCGTGGTCCTGCTCGACGACAGCGAGCACCACGTCGACGGCGAGCGGGTCCTGGGCTTCTGGGACGTGCTGGAGCGCGGTCGCAAGGCCGGTCTCGCGGCGGTCGAGGCGCGCATCGAGGCCCTGGATCCGGCTGGGATGGCCACCATCGTCTACACCTCGGGCACCACCGGTCCGCCCAAGGGCGCCATGCTCTCCCACCAGAACCTGGTCTTCATGGCCGACAGCATCCTGCAGGTGCTGGTGGTCGACGACAGCCACTCCAGCCTGAGCTTCCTCCCCCTGAGCCACGTGGCGGAGCGGCTCCAGGGCGAGGTGGTCGCCATCACCGCGGGCATCACGGTCAACTACGCCGAGGACCTGACCACCATCACCCGAGACCTCGGCGAGACCAACCCGACCCTGCTGCTGTGCGTGCCGCGCCTGTGGGAGAAGATCTACGCCACGATCCAGTCCGGGGTGGCCGATGCACCCCCCTTGCGGAAGCGCATCTTCGACTGGGCCGTGGCGGCGGGCGAGGCCCGCTTCGAGGTCGAGAACCGCGGCGCCACCCCCAACCCTGCGCTGCTCGCCCGGTACGCGGTCGCCGACCGGCTGGTGTTCTCCAAGCTGCGAGCCCGGCTGGGCATGACCCACGTCGAGGCCCTGGCCAGCGGCGCCGCGCCCTTGTCCAAGGCGGTCGGGACCTTCTTCGCCGGACTCGGGCTCAAGATCCAGGAGGTCTACGGCCAGACCGAGTGCACCGGCGTGTGCACCGCCAATCCCCAGGGCCGGCTCAAGTTCGGCACTGTCGGCCCGCCGGTGCCCGGGGTCGAGGTCCGGATCGCCGAGGACGGCGAGATCCTGGTGCGTGGCCCCAACGTCTTCCTCGGCTACTTCAAGCAGCCCGAGGCCACCGCCGAGACGGTCGTCGACGGCTGGTTGCTCACGGGCGACATCGGCGAGTTCGACGACGAGGGCTACCTGCGCATCACCGACCGCAAGAAGGACATCATCGTCACGGCGGGCGGCAAGAACGTCGCGCCCCAGAACATCGAGAACCTGCTCAAGCCCCAGCGCGGGGTGAGCCAGGTCGTGGTGGTGGGCGACAAGCGCAAGTTCCTGAGCGCGCTCATCACCCTCGATCGCGAGGAGATGGGCGCGGTGCTGGACCAGGACCTGCCGGAGATGGCGAGCTGCGTCGACCACAAGGGCGTGCTCGAGGTGCTCCAGGGCTACGTCGACACCGTCAACACCGACCTGGCCAGCTACGAGACCATCAAGAAGTTCCGGGTCCTGCCCAAGGACTTCACCGTCGAGGACGACGAGCTGACCCCCACGCTCAAGGTCAAGCGGCGGGTGATCCAGAAGAAGTACGAGGCGCTGATCGACGCGTTCTACAGCGAGAAGTTCGCGTAGTCGGTACCCTCCCCGCCATGTTGCTGCTGCTCTCCCTCGCTGTCTCTCCCGGCGCCCAGGCCGCCGGGTTCTACGCCTCCGATGTCGGCGCCCGGGGCATGGCCCAGGGTGGGGCCTTCGTGGCCGGCGCCGACGACCTGACCGCGATGTACTACAACCCCGCGGCCCTCGGGAACCTCGAGGAGCCCCAGCTGATGTTCGACTTCGCCGCGGTCCACCAGGCTGTGCACTTCGACCGGCGGGACGAGGAGCTCTACCAGTTCGACGAGGTCTCCAACGAGGCCCCGCCGATGTTCATCCCGACGGTCGCGGTGGCCCACGACTTCGGCACCGACAAGCTGATGGTCGGGTTTGGCTTCTACAGCCCCTACGCCCCCGACCTGAGGTACGACGTCGACGGCGGCCAGCGCTACACCCTGACCGACGCCACCCTGCTCTCCGGCTACGTCGGCCCCAGCGTGGCGTTGAGGGCCCACGACTGGATCACCGTCGGCGCCGGCATCGCCTGGTCCTTCCTCTACGTGGCCCAGGACCTGACGGCGACGGCGAGCATCGACGGCGGCACCGACGAGGAGGTCTTCGACATCCGGTCGAGCTTCGCCCTGAGCGACTTCACGGCGCTGTCCGGCAACGCCGGCGTGGTGGTCGGACCGCCGTCGGGCAAGTGGGACGCCGCCCTCGCCGTGCAGCTGCCCACCCGGTACTCGGCCACCGGCGACATCACCCTCGACTTCAGCGACAACGCCTACTACACCGGCGAGCTCTCGATCGGCCAGGTCATCGCCAGCGAGACCGTGACCGACGAGGTCACCCTGAACCTGACCCTGCCGCTCATCGTGCGAGCGGGCTTCGTGTTCCGGCCCAACGACCAGCTCAGCGTCGAGCTGGCCGGGGTCTACGAGCGGTGGCGCTCGATCCAGGAGCTTCGCCTGACCGACGTGGAGCTGGTGATCGAGACCGTCGACGGCGAGCCGGTGGTGATGACCGAGGACATCGTCATCCCGGCGGCCTACCAGGACGCCTTCAGCGCCCGGCTGGGTGGCAGCTACGTGGTCAACGATCGGCTCACGGCCCGTGCCGGCCTGTTCTTCGAGACCTCCGCCGTGCCCGAGAAGGCCCTGGGGGTCGGGCTCGTGGACGGCAACAAGATCGGCTACGGCGTGGGCGTGTCGTTCCGGCCCAAGCCGCACCTGAGCCTCGACGCCGCCTGGGGTCAGTCCTTCCTCTTCCCCATCGAAGCCCAGCGCTCCACGGTCTCCCAGGTGGCGGTGGACCCGCTGACCAACGACGTGGGCAGCGGCAAGTTCGTGGCCAACGGCACCTACCGCTCGCGCTTCGACCTGGCGGTGATCGGGGTGACCTGGGCCTTTGGAGCGGACAAGGGCGAGTAGACTGGCGCGGTGATGCCCTCTCCCGGTGGTCCCGAAGAGCCGACCCGCCGCTACGACGCGCCGGAGTCGCCGGAGCACGGCCCGCCGCCGCGGCCCGTGCTGGCGGAGCTGGCGGAGCTCTGGAAGCACCGGGCGCTGCTGAGCAACTTCGTCATCAACGACCTGAAGTTCCGCTACATCGGCAGCTCAATCGGGTTCTTCTGGACCGTCGTGAACCCGCTGCTGGAGCTGATCACCTACACCTTCGTCTTCCACATCATCCTGGACGTGAAGTTTCACGCCTCGGGCGGGACCGTGCACTACTCGCTGTTCCTGTTCTGCGGCATGGTCGCCTGGTTCGGCTTTGCCGATGGGGTCAAGCGGGCGACGGACTCGGTGATCGGGCACGCGCACCTGATCAAGAAGGTCAACTTCCCCGCCGCGGTCCTGCCGGCCCACGTCGTGCTCTCCGCGGCGATCAACCAGGTGGTGCGCTTCGGCATCCTGGCGCTGGGGGTCGTGTTCTTCGGCCGCGGGCTCGGCCCGACCTTCCTGCTGTTGCCGGCGTTCATCCTGCTCCAGGCCCTGTTCACCATGGGCCTGGCCTTCCTGCTGTGCACGGCGAATGTCTTCTTCCGGGACACCAGCCACTGGGTGGGGGCGCTGCTGATGCCCTGGATGTTCCTGAGCCCGATCTTCTACCCGCCGAGCGCCTACCCCAAGAGCTTCGGGCTCCTGCTCCAGCTCAACCCGATGGCGCACATCGTGGGCATCTACCAGGAGATCGTGCTCAACCAGCACCTGCCGGATGTCCGCCAGGTGCTGTTCGCGGTGCTGTTCAGCGTGAGCATGCTGGTGATCGGGTTCAGCGTGTTCGTGCACCACCGGCGCAGGTTTGCTGACCTGACGTGAGCGCCCGCGCAGCCCCCGCCGCCGCCGGGGCCCCCGCGGACAAGCGTCCGTTGAGCGCCCGCGCGGCCCCCGCCGCCGCCGGGGCCCCCGCGGACAAGCGTCCGTACTCCGGACCTACGTCGGCCCAGACGGCGTCTACGCGGACGAAGGTCCGGAGTACGGACGTTCCTCCGCGTGTGGAGGGCTAGAGCGCCCGCACGAACCAGCTGCGGCCCTGCTTCTCGAACTCCACCCGCCCCTGCTCCTTGAGGATGGGGGTGATGTAGTTGGCGAAGCGGCCGCGGTAGCCCTTGCGCAGGCCGTACCAGCCGCCGACGGGGTTGTCGGCGGACCGGCCCCACTCCTCGACGGTGTTCGGCCTGGTGTCCTGCTTCTCGTCCTTGTTGCCCAGCTCCATCCACTCGCCGTGGGCCTTGAGCATCGCGTAGAGGTCCTCGATGGCGCTTGGCTTGTAGTGCAGCCAGGTCTTGCCCACCTGGCAGTGGATGACGTTCTTGTCCTCGTCGCGCCAGATCTCGTAGCCGGACTTGCCGGGAGGGGTGGTCAGGACCCAGGGGTCGTCGGGGGTGCCGGTGCCGGGCATGGAGCCTCCTTGAGGTGGGGCGCCGAGCTTAGTCTTCAGGCCGGGGCGAGGTCCAGGCCGTGGTCGGGGCGCACGGTCTGCGGGTCCCCGGGCACGTGGCCGTGGGGGTTCTGGCTGCAGTGGGCGCAGCAGTCGAAGGGCGAGCCCTCGATCAAGCCCCGGCGCATGGCGGTGAGGGTCTCCCCGTTCCAGATGGCGTCGAAGTCCTGCTCCAGCAGGTTGCCGACGATGGGGCGGCCGGGCATCGGGCAGGGGGCCACGTCGCCGCCGATGGTGACGAAGGTGCCGTCCCGGAGGAAGTGGCACCCGATGGCGCCGCCGGCCTGGCGGGACCACCGGGCCTCCGAGGCCTTCTTGCGCAGGGTGCTGGCCAGCCGGGCGAGGCGGGTGCGGGTGAGGCCGCGGACCTCGTCCAGGGCGAGCTTCGCTCGGGCCCGTGGCGCGACCTGGAGGCGCTGGCCGCTCATCAGCGGGGGCAGGTGAGTCCTCAGGCCCAGGGCGTCGGCCCGGTCCCGGGCCGCTCGGAGGGCGGCGTCGGCTGCGGCCGCGTCGTGGCGCAGGGACTCCGCCTGGTCGATGGCGTCGGTGAAGGCCGTCAGGTGGGCGACCTCGAGCCGGTCGAGGCCCAGCTCCGCGGTCAGCTCGACCATGTCGACCAGCTCCGCCAGGTTGCTGCGCATGAGCACCATGCACAGGACCAGGCGTGGGCGCTGGTGGCGGGGCAGGGTGGCGCGGGTGCGGACCACGAGGCGGACGTTGTCCAGGACCCGGTCGAAGTCCCCCTTGACCCGGATGTCCTCGTAGGTGGACTTGCTGGCACCGTCGATGGAGAACTTCACCACGCTGGCGGTGCGCAACAGTCGCTCCAGCAGCGCCGAGTCCTTGATCAGCGTGGCGTTGCTGTTGAGCTGCAGCGACAAGCCGCCGTCCTCCGCCAGGTCCACGAAGGTGCCCAGCTTCGGGGTCATGAACGGCTCGCCGGCCACGGTGAGCGAGAGGTCCCGGGCGGTGGGCAGCAGCTGGGTGCGGACCTTCTCCACCAGCGCCGGCGCCATCACCTTGCGCTGCTTGGTGACCCCCGTGAGGAAGCTGCCGCACATGCGGCACTCCAGGTTGCAGCCGAGGGTGGACTCGAGGTTGATCCAGGACGGGGGAGGGAGGGGGGGCAGGC
>CAYFPX010000241.1:0-11517 GCA_964344945.1 uncultured Enterobacterales bacterium | reverse complement strand
ATTCCGGCCACTCGGCCGGTTGGCAGCCCGCCAGTCGCTCCAGTGGAGGCGCAGGCGGAGGGCCCCGGCCCGCGTGGCCGCGGAGCCCCGCAGGCCCGGAGCGCCGCCACCCGGAAGAAACTACGTGATCTCTTGCAACTTCACGACCTTGAGCTCCCGAGCCCTCAATGATCGGATCGCCTCCACCGCCGACCGCCCGGCCTCGAGCGTGGTGATGCACGGGATCCCATACCGCAACCCCGCCAGCCGCATCGCCTGCTCGTCCTCCAGCCCCTTCTTGCCCGCCGGGGTGTTGATCATCAGCTGGATCCGACCGTTCTTGATCTCGTCGACGATGTCCGGCCGGCCCTCCTTGACCTTGAAGACCATGCGGCTCTGGATGCCCCGCTCCCGCAGCCAGGCATGGGTGCCGCCGGTGGCCCACAGCTCGAAGCCCATGTGCCGGAACGCACCGGCGATGGTCGCCAGGGTCTCGCCCTTGTCCTGGTCGCGCACACTCAGGAACACGCCGCCTTCCGTCGGCAGGACCATGCCGCTGGCGATGAGCGCCTTGGCATAGGCCTCGCCGAAGGACCAGCCCACCCCCATCACCTCGCCGGTCGAGCGCATCTCCGGGCCGAGCACCACGTCGCTGCCCGGAAAGCGCGACCAGGGGAAGACCGGGGCCTTGATGAAGTACATGCCACGGCCCTTCTTGCGCAGCAGCTGAGGCTCGGTGGCCTCGATGTCCGCCAGCTTCTCGCCGAGCAACAGCCGGGTCGCGATGGCCGCCACCGGCACCCCGGTGGCCTTGGCCACGAAGGGCACCGTCCGCGACGCCCGAGGGTTGACCTCGATGACGTAGACGTCGTCGCCGAGCACCGCGAACTGGATGTTCACCAGGCCGACCACCTCGAGACGCCGGGCGATCTGACCGACGGCCTCGACCATGCAAGCCTCTGCGGTGTCCGACAGCCGCACCGGCGGGATGGCCGCAGACGAGTCGCCGGAGTGCACCCCGGCCTCCTCGATGTGCTCCATGATGCCGGCGATGATGTAGTCCGTGCCGTCGCTCAGAGCGTCCACGTCGTACTCGACCGCGCCCTCCAGGAAGCGGTCCAGCAAGATGGGCTTGTCGTCGCTGGCCTCCAGCGCCTCGTCCAGCGCACTCTCGAAGTCCGACAGGTCGTAGCAGATGCGCATCGCGCGACCGCCGAGCACGTAGCTGGGCCGCACCAGCAGCGGGAAGCCGATGCGACCGGCCTCGGCCAGGGCCTGGGAGCGACTGGTGGCCAGCGCACCCTCGGGCTGGCGGATGCCCAGCTCGGCCATCAGCGCGTTGAACCGATCCCGGTCCTCGCACAGGTCGATGGCCTCGGCCGAGGTGCCCAGCACTGGGCCGATCTGGTGGGAGAGCTTGAGCGGGGTCTGGCCACCGAACTGCAACACCACCCCACGGGGCTGCTCCCGGTCCAGCACCGCCTGCACGTGCTCGGCCGTGATGGGCTCGAAGTACAGCTTGTCCGAGGTGTCGTAGTCGGTGCTGACGGTCTCGGGGTTGCAGTTCACCATGACCGCGGTGAGCCCGGCGGCCTGGACCGCGTAGGCCGCGTGGCAGCAGGCGTAGTCGAACTCCAGGCCCTGGCCGATGCGGTTCGGGCCGTTGCCCAGGATCACGACCCGGTCGCTCTCGGCCTCGCCGGCCTCGCACTCGTCCTCGAAGGTCGAGTACAGGTAGGGCGTGGTCGAAGCGAACTCGGCGGCACAGGTGTCGACCCGCTTGTAGACCGGCTTGATGCCGTCGGCCTCGCGCCGGGCGGCGACCTGCTCCTCGGTGCAGCCCAGGATCCGGGCCAGGTGCTCGTCGGGCATGCCCTGGCGCTTGGCCCGGCGCAGCTCCTCGGTGCTCACCGCGCTCAGGAACCGACCGTCCAGCTGCTCCTCGGCGGCCACGATGGCGCCGAGCTCCGCCAGGAACCACCGATCCATGTGGGTCAGCTTCTGGATGTCGCTCGGGTCCATGCCCCGGCGCAGGGCCTCGAACAGGGCGGGCAGGCGGTCCGGGGTCGGGATCGCCAGGCGCTCCCGGATCTGCTGGTCGCTCAGAGCGGCGGCCTGGGAGTAGCCACCCTCCAGGGAGCTGATGGCCTTGAGCAAGGCCTCGGAGAAGGTCCGGCCGATGCCCATGACCTCGCCCACGCTGCGCATGGTCGTGCCCAGGGTGTTCTTGGTGGCGGCGAACTTCTCGAAGTTCCAGCGCGGCACCTTGACCGACACCCGCGGGTTCATCTCGATGACCCGGACCTCGCCGTTGGCAGGGTTGATGGCGTACTGGATGTTGGAGCCGCCGGTCTCCACCCCGATCTTGCGGATGATCGCCAGGCTCATGTCGCGCAGGGCCTGGTACTCGACGTCGCTCAGGGTCTGGGCCGGCGCCACCGTGATGGAGTCGCCGGTGTGCACGCCCATCGGGTCCATGTTCTCGATGGAGCAGACGATGATGACGTTGTCTGCGAGGTCCCGGATGACCTCGAGCTCGAACTCCTTCCACCCGATGATCGACTCCTCGACCAGCACCTGGGTGGTCGGGGACAGGTCCAGGCCCTTGGACACGACCTCGCGGAACTCGTCGCGGTTGTAGGCGATGCCACCGCCCGCCCCACCCAGCGTGAAGCTCGGCCGGATGATCGCCGGCAGCCCGATCTCCTCGAGCACGGCCTCGGCTTCGGTCAAGGTCTTGGCGATGCCCGCCTTGGGGCACTCCAGCCCGATCTCCTTCATCGCGCCCTTGAAGAGCTCCCGGTCCTCGCCGAGCTGGATGGCCTCGGGCTTGGCGCCGATGAGCTCCACCCCGTGCTCGGCCAGCACACCAGCGTCGTTCAGGGCCAGGGCCAGGTTCAGGGCGGTCTGCCCGCCGACGGTCGGCAGCACGGCATCGGGCTTCTCCCGGGCGATGACCTGGGCGGCGAACTCGACCTCGAGGGGCTCGATGTAGGTCGCGTCCGCGACCCCCGGGTCGGTCATGATCGTCGCCGGGTTGCTGTTGATCAGCACCACCCGGAAGCCGAGCTTCTTCAGGGCCTTGCAGGCCTGGGTGCCCGAGTAGTCGAACTCGCAGGCCTGGCCGATCACGATGGGGCCACTGCCCAGCACCAGGATCGTCTCGAGGTCGGTGCGGAGCGGCATCGTCAGGTCCGTGGTTCGAGGCGCGGACCGAGCATGCGAAGCGCAGCCGGGCCGAGGGTGGTGTTCCGGAGGAGGGAGCGTGCTTCAGCACGTGACCGACGACGGGCGCCGCCCTCGGTTCGGGGGCGCGAGCAGGCGACGGGAGCGACTCGAACCACGGACCGATCTCCTCAGCCCTGTGCGAACGCCAGGAAGCGGTTCAGCAGCAGGTGGTTGGAGTCGTGGGGACCGGGGGCGGCCTCGGGGTGGAACTGCACCGCCATGATCCGCTCGGCCGAGTGCACGAAGCCCTCGACCGTCCCGTCGTAGAGGTTGGTGTGGGTGATCTCGGCGCCGGCGGCCTCGATGCCCTCGGGGTCCACGCAGAACCCGTGGTTCTGGCTGGTGATCTCGACCCGGCCGGTCACGTGATCGCGCACCGGGTGGTTGCCGCCGCGGTGGCCGAACTTCAGCTTGAAGGTGTCCGCGCCCAGGGCCTGACCGAGGAGCTGGTGGCCCAGGCAGATGCCGACCAGGGGCACCCGCCCGACGAGCTTCTTCACCTCGGCGGTCATGCCGGGCAGGGCCGCCGGATCGCCGGGGCCGTTGCTCAGGAACACCAGGTCCGCGCCCTCCTCGAGCAGGTGCGCGGGCGTGGTGGCCGGGAAGACCTGGACCCGGGCGCCGGAGCTGGCGAACAGCCGCAGGATGTTCCGCTTCACACCCCCATCGAGCACGTTGACCCGCAGCCGCGGGTTCTCCGGGTCGGCGAACAGGTAGGGCTCCTTGCAGGAGACCTCGGCCGCCAGGGCCCGACCGGCCATGCCGGGCCAGGCGCTGAGCTTCTCCCAGAGCTGGGCGCCCGGGGTGCCGTCGGTGCTGATGACCGCCTTCATGGCGCCGGCGGAGCGGATGTGCCGCACCAGGGCCCGGGTGTCGATGCCGTGCAGCCCCGGCACGCCGTGGCGGCGCAGGTAGCGGTCCAGGCCCTCGGTCGCCCGGTGGTTGCTGTGGACCCGCGGGAAGTCCCGGGCCACGAACCCGGCCACCTGGACCGTGTCGCTCTCGGTGTCCTCGGTGTTCACGCCGTAGTTGCCGACGTGGCTGACCGTCATCGCGACGATCTGCTCCCGGTAGGACGGGTCGGTGAGGACCTCCTGGTACCCGGTCATCGAGGTGTTGAAGACCACCTCGCCCACGCAGGTGGCGCGGGCGCCAAAAGCCTCGCCCGAGAATGACCGGCCGTCTTCGAGGAGGAGGATCCCGCCCATGTGGTGCCATCCGGGGTGGGCGGCGGAAGTACCGGGTGGGCACCGGGCTGTCGAGCCACAGCCGTGTGACGAGCCGACGGCTCGGGGCCGCTGGCCGACCCAGGTGCCCGGGGGAGCTGGGCCCGTGGTCGATCGGCGCGTGCCCGGCGCACTTGGCGTTGCGGGAGCGCAACCCAGGCGTTGCGCGTTGCGGGAGCGCAACGCAACGCGCAGGCCCGGCCACAGGACCAAGGAGGTCCGGATGCCGCGCAGGTGCGCCTTCGCGCTGTTCGCCCCTGGATGGCCCGGGACTTGCTCTTGTGTCCGGTCCATCGGAGTCCGACATGAACGACATCCAGCAGACCCTGGCGCCGTCTTCTTCCTGGGGCAGCCAGGAGACCAGACAGGCGGTCTCGGAGCTAACCGCATCTGGGTCGCTCAGGGGTTGCAGACCGCGGTGATGATGGGTCGTTACGTCCTGGACACCTTCTTCGACGGGGACGTCGAGGCCTTCGAGCGGGGTCACCGCAGTCATCCGGCCTTCAGCCGGATCGCCGACCATCCCCGGCTGCTCGTCGGGGCCCAGCGGCTCTACAGAGCGACCCGGGTCGCCGCCCAGGTGGCCCAGCTTCCCCACGAGGTCGCGCGATCCCTGAGCTACTCGCACCACCTCGCCCTGCTCGGTGTGCGTGACCCGGAGCTCAAGCTGGTCCTGGCACGTCAGGCTGTCGAGGAGCGGTACACCCGGGACCGTCTGGCCCAGGTGGCGGCCAGCCTGTGGCGTAGCCACGGCGCCAGAGCACGGTGCCAGCACCACTCTGGTGCTTCATCTCGGTGATGTTGCCGGCGGCGTCGTAGTCGTAGGACTGGGTGTAGCGACGCAGGGCCGGGTTTCCCGGGTCGGGGATGACCCCCAGGGCGGGGTCTGTGGCGCCGGACTGTGCCAGCCCGGTCTTCTCCCGGCCGGTGGCCTGGGTGAGGCGGTAGAGGCTGTCGTAGGTGAAGCCTCGGGTGGGGGAGACCTGGGTGTTGGCGAAGTAGAGGGTCTCCTGGGCAGCGTCGGTGAGCTGCGTGATGTTGCCGACGGCGTCCCGGGTGAAGCCGAGGTCCTGGAGGGTGGCAGCACCATGTGAGGAGGCGGCGTCCCGGGAGGTCACCAGCCCGGTCAGCCAGTACCGGTTCGGGTCGTGGGTGTAGGTGGTGCTGGTGTGGTTGCCGTAGGAGATCGAGGCCCGCTGACCCCTGGCGTTGTAGGTGATGTCGGTGACGACGTTGGTGGCCGGTGAAGCGCCCAGCAGGTGGACCTGGACCGAGGCCAGGGCACCGCCGGCGTCGTAGCCGGGCACGGTCTTGGACCTGTCCGGGGCGGTCTGCTCGGTGACGCGGTCCAGGGCGTCGTAGAGGGTGGAGACGGTGAAGGTCTCGGTCTCCAGGCCACCGTGGGTGTTGACCCAGGACTCCACGCTGGACAGCGAGGTCTGGACCTCGAGGCCGGTCCAGTCGGGCTGGGCGGTGATGTCGGTGAAGCCCCGCCGGTTCTGGGCGGTGGTGCGTCCGCGGAAGTCGTAGGCCAGGGTGATCCGGCCGGCGGTGTCGTAGACGTGGAGGGGGCGACCGAGGGTGTGGCTGGGGGCGCCGGTCAGGGAGTCGCCGTAGAAGGTGAGCTCGACCAGGCGCTCGCCGGCGCCTTCGTCGACGTAGAGACCGACAGGCCGTCGCAGGGCGTCGTAGGTCCGGCGGGTGTCCAGGGACCCGGAGCGCCAGGTGCGGATGGGCTGGCCGGAGACATCGAGGAGGACCCGGCTCTCGCCCTTGCCGCTGGTGGGGGTGTAGCCCTCGTCGGTCGTTGCCCCTGGGGTCCGTCACGGTCAGCACGTTGCCGACGACGTCGAGCTCCAAGGCGGTGGTGTGGTCGGTCGTGCCGTCGGGACTGACCGTCTGCTGGTAGACCCGACCGAGCACGTCCAGGTCGGTCACGGTCGGCGTGCCCTCGTGGTCACCGCCGGAGAGGTTGTCCTCTTCGTCCGAGGCGGAGACCTGCCAGGGCCCGTAGGACCAGCTCCGCACGTTGCCGTCAGGCAACACCACCTCGGTGTTCCGACCGACCGGGTCGTAGGTGAAGACCGCGGAGACCCCCCACTCGACCAGCTCGTCCTCGTCCTCGTAGGCGCTGGTGGTGGAGAAGAAGGGCTCGTACTGCCGGATGATGTTGCCCTTGTTGTCCAGGACGGTCCGGCCCGTGCCGACGAAGCGCGGGTCGCTGTGGGCCCAGGTGACCACCCCTCCGCTGACCGTCGGCGCATCCCCCGGAGCGGCCTGGACCTTGGTCTGGACCACGTTGCCGCGGCCGTCGCTGTAGACCCAGGTCTCCTGCCAGTCGGTGCCTCCGTGTTCCTTGAGGAGCCGGGTGTGGATCGAGGCCGGCAGGGTGGTGGTGTCGTAGGTGAAGTCGGCGGAGGACGCGCCGGTGGCGTCGCCGTCAGTGCCGTTTCGGACGGCGGTGGTGAGGACCCGGCCGAGGGGGTCGAAGGTGGCATCGGTCTCTGTGCCGTTGGGGTCTGTCAGCGTGGAGGGGACGAGGAGCTGGTAGTCGATGACCGCGGAGACGGTGAGGCCCGCAGGGTCCTGGACGTCGGTGAGGGTCAGGAAGTCCGCGTCCCAGGTGAGCACCGACGGGTTCGCGAAGGGGTCGGTGTGTCCCGTGGGCTGGTAGAAGCCGGCGGGGTCGAGGGTGAGTCGGCCGGAGGGGATCCAGGAGTCCCCGTCGGAGAGCAGGTCGACGTAGCCCCCCTCGGTGAGCTCGGTGGTGGTGACCCGGGTGCCGAACAACGACG
The DNA here is from genome assembly GCA_964344945.1 of uncultured Enterobacterales bacterium. Classification (GTDB taxonomy): domain Bacteria; phylum Myxococcota_A; class UBA796; order UBA796; family CAJQPC01; genus CAYFPX01. The sequence goes on along the minus strand of CAYFPX010000241.1, from coordinate 4,289 downwards.
TGACCAGGGCGCTCGTGAAGGCCAGGGCGTAGCGCTCGTAGGGCAGGGCCCGCTCACCCAGCGAGCCCAGGGCCAGCGGGCCCGTCAGCGCGTCGTCCCAGTAGAGCGTGACCTGGTCGCCCAGCAGGGTCTTGGGGTCGCTGGAGAAGGCCGCATCGACCTGGGCCGCCGTCGCCAGGGACCAGGTGTAGCTGTTGGTCAGCTCCCAGGTCCTGGACCTCGCGGGCACCGCCAGGTGCAGGCGGTCGGTGGTCGTGTCGTCGTGGATGACCTCGAGCTCGCTGACCACCACCTGCAAGGCGGTCTGCTCCGGGTCGCCACTGGAGCGGGGATAGCCGATGGCCGCGGACCGCAAGACGGTGCCGTAGTCGTCCACCGCCAGGGTCAGCGTGTGGCTGACCCTGGGGTCCGGGGTCCCTGAGGCCAGGTCGAGCTCGTGGGCCGACGACAGGGTCTCGGCCGAGTCCACCCGGAAGCTGGCGGGCCGCGCCCCGTCCCCGGGCTGGAGCCGGACCACCGACCAGCGACTCTCGGTCACGCTGTACAGCACGTCCAGGTTGCCGGCGCCGTCCTCGGCGTAGACCTCCTGGCGCAGGGGCTTGCCCCGCAGGGCCCGGTGGGCCTGGCGCTCCTCGGTCGGGGGCAGGCCAGCGGGGAGCTCCGAGGCCGTCAGCGAGCCTGCGCTGAAGTACTCGGCCGAGAAGTCCTGGACCTCCCACACCCCGGTGTGGAACCAGGTCCTGGTCCGGACCGGCGGCACGCTCAGGTCGGTGGCGGTCTCGGTGTCCCACTGCTCGACCAGGCCGAACCCGCGGAACTCCCGCTCGGGCCCATCGAAGGTGCCGTCGTGGTAGGCGTACTCGGTGACGAAGCGCCAGCCGGTGACGCTGTCCTGGGTCTCGACCTTGCTCAGGCACTGGACCGGGAAGGGCAGCCGGGTCGCCCAGGGGGTGCCGGCCTGGCGATCGGCCACGTAGAAGTGGGTGGACGGGGTGTAGGTCAGCGCTGTCGAGCCCCCCAGGCCGTTGTCCAGGCCGGTCAGCAGCCAGGGCTTGCCCACGGACATCAGCCGGACGGCCCGCGAGGGTCGAACCCCGTCCCGGAGCAGCGGCGAGGACCAGACCAGGCAGGCGGTGCCGTCGCCGTAGAGGTCCGCGACCTGGACGTCGTTGGGGCTGGCGACGGAGGGGAAGCGGGTCAGGTGGGTCTCTGTGGAGAGGCTGTTGCCCGACTCGTTGAACCAGATGCGCACGCCCTCGGGACCGACGTAGAGCAGGTCCGTGGGGCCCGAGCCGTCGACGTCCGCGAGCCGGATGCGGGCGGGGTCGAACCGGTCGGGGGGGTCGAAGAGAGGTGCCCCGGACAGGGCCACCCGAGCGCCGAAGCGGCCGTGGCCCCGGTTCGGCCAGTAGCAGACACTGCCCCGTCGGATGCGGACCAGGTCGGCCAGGCCGTCGCCGGTCATGTCGGCGATGAAGATCTGCTCGGTGCGGTCGGAGAACAGGACCCGCGGCCCGTCGTCCTCGTCGAGGGCCCAGCGGACGCGCTCGGGGTCCCCGAAGCCGTCCCGGGCCTGGGAGGGGTACCAGGTGAAGACGTCGGTCTCGGTCACCACCAGGTCGGCGTGGCCGTCGCCGGTGAGGTCCAGCAGGCGCACGTGAGGCTGATCGGCGTGGGCGACCGGGCGGTGCTTGAAGGGCCGGAGTCCCGTGAAGCCGCCCTCGTCCCGACCATAGGTGCCGGCCTTCGCCGTCCAGGTCCAGCCAGCGCCAGCTCCGAGTGTCGAGCCCCTGGGGCAGGTCTTCCATCCCCTGGACGAGCTGCACGGTCTCGTCGATGGTGGGCTGGGACCAGGTGAAGGAGACCGGTGGCAGGGTCTCGGTGTCGTATGCGCTCCCGGTCCAGCGCCAGCCCCGCACGGTGGCAGAGGCCAACGTGGAGACGGTGGGACGCTCGTCGTAGGCGAGCTCCAGGGAGCGCACGACCACCGGGGTGGCCCGCACGGCGGGGAAGTCGTGCAGCATGAGCACGCGCTGACAGAGCCGGTAGCAACGGCGGTCGAAGCCGGCCCGGTGGTCCGAGAACACGTCCTGGCGGGTGGACCAGGTGCCGGTGGGGGTCAGGCTGGGATCGGTCGCCGAGTGCTGGCCGTGGTCGAACACCAGGTGGAAGCGGAAGGAGCCGGTGCCGCCGTCGTCGGGGTTCTGGCCGGGATCGGTGTTGCCGTAGGAGACCCGGTCCAGGTAGCGCCAGGCCACGCTGCGCTGTCGCTCGGCGGGCAGGGCCGGGGCCCCCGCGCGGTCCTCGGCCAGGTACCGGAAGGAGACGACGTTGCCGAGCTCGTCCTGGGCGGACTCGACCAACCACTCGAAGACCCGGGTGGGGTCGTCCGGGTCGGCCACCACGGCCTGGTCGGTCCAGCCGTAGAGCCGGGTGACATTGTCCCGGGACAGGGTGCGCCAGTGCACCCGGGCGTCGCTGTCCCGGGTCCAGCGCTCGATCAGCGAGAACGCCGCCTCGGTGCGCGGCCGGAAGCGCTCGATGGTGTGCCCGGCCTCGGCGCGGGTCACCGGCGACCAGACCCCGCCAGACTCCTGGAGCAGGGGCACCAGGTCCTCGGCCCCTGCGAGCACGAAGGTGTCGGAGTCCCGGTAGCGGGGCAGGCCCTGGCGGGTCTTGCGGCGGATCGTGGACAGGTCCACGGACCAGCCCAGCCCGTACGGGCCGTTGCCGCCCCCGGAGTCGTAGCGGAGGGCGAGGGCCGGGGTGAAGCCGCTCCGACCCGGGGTCAGGGGCAGCGGGATGGACAGGCCCGCCGACCCCGTGACCGGGTTGGCCGTGAAGCTCTCGCCGATCGACGCGATGGCGCCGCCCCCCTTGGGCATCGACACCGCGGGCGAGGCGATGCGGAAGTCCTCGGGCAGGCGGCCGTCCGGGGTCGTGCCCCCGGTCGGGTCCCGACCGAGGGTGCCAGGGCGGTGGGGTTGTCCCGGGGTGTTCATCAGGTGACTTCGAGCTCGAGCACGACGACCACGTCGTCGAAGGCGCTGAAGTCTCCCGAGGACAGGTCGAGGTCCAGGTCCGCCGGCCAGCCGGTGGGCGGCGTGGCGAGCGGCTCGGCCGTGCTCCCCAACCAGGCACCGGAGCCCGCCGCCGGCCACTCGGAGAAGCTCAGCGCCGGCTCGGCCGTGCCGCCCGAGGGCACGGTGACGGTCAGGCTCGAGGGGCTGGGCTGTGCACCGACGGTCACCACGTGGACCTGCTTGACGGTGACGGTCCGCCCGGTCAACGCGTAGGGCAGCCAGTCCGCGCCGAGCCCGAAGCTCAGGGTGGTCCCGCCGACGTCGTGGGCCTGGTACCAGGCATCGGGCACGTCCCGGCGAGCGCTCAGGGCGACCACGGTGCGCCCCGTCGAGCCGCTGCCCGGCGCTCCGCCGTACCCACCGACCAGGCCGTCGAGGGCCGTGGGCAGGCCGTTGACCACGCTGTCCCGGAAGGTGTCGTCCCCGGCCTGGGCGCGGTAGCGCACGTGCAGCACCACGTCGGTCACCGAGTCCCGGTCGAGCTGGGGATAGTCCGGGTTGCTGAAGCGCAGGGACCACTCGGACACGGCGCCGCGCCCCTCGAAGGGCAGGTAGCGGGGGTCGCCCAGGTCCGGCTGGAACAGGCCCTGGTCCTGCTCACCGGTGCTGGTGACGATGACGGCGGGCGTGAGCCCGGTCTCCTCGTCCAGGGTGCCGGCCGGATCGCTCCGCACGAACGACCGCTGGAGGGTCAGATCCGCGTTCACCTGGCCTCCCGACCCCGTGACGCAGGCCACGCTGACACCGACGCTCACCAGGCGGCGCCGGTAGTGGCCGGGGCAGTCCAGGTCGAAGAGGGCCTCGGGCACGTCGAACCAGCACTCCCCGGTGGCCCGCAGCCGGACCAGGGCCATCAGGTCCAGGCGCTGGAGCGAGATGTGCCGGGTCAGCTCGAGCTCCCGGGCGTGCTCGTCCAGGTAGGCGGCGTCCATGCGCAGGTGGTGGCTCACGAGGGGCTGGGGGACGTCGAGCTCCTCGACGAGGTGGCACACGCACAGGCCCTCGCCCGCCAGGAGCCCCTTGCGCAGGTCGTCGTAGTGGTTCGCCCCCACGAAGCTCGTGCTGCTCGCGAGCTCCTCCTGCCAGCAGACCTCGGCCTTCTTCGCCGCGGTGTAGGCGAGCTGGTAGGCCTGGAAGTACAGCGTGGTGACCTGGGTGACAATCCAGTCGTGCAGCTGCTCGCTGCCGAACTTGCCGGTGTAGCCG
>CAYFPX010000240.1:11434-11659 GCA_964344945.1 uncultured Enterobacterales bacterium | reverse complement strand
GGGTGAGCTGGTCGTGCTGGGCCACCACCAGCTGGTCGTTGCCGCGCTCCACGATGAAGGGATCCGCATGGGAGATGTCACCCTCCGGGTCCTGCCAGGCCCAGACCACCTCGCCCTGCTCGTCCAGCCCGACGAACACAGGCGGCTCCTGGGAGCCCTTCGGGACCGGCGCGAAGAAGGTCACCCCGGGCGTCACCACCTCCGGGTCGGGAACCACGAGGGTCC
>CAYFPX010000240.1:0-11424 GCA_964344945.1 uncultured Enterobacterales bacterium | reverse complement strand
CCGCCAGCGTCAGCGACAGGGCGCCGGTCTCCCAGCCGACCGCGTCCCCCGAGACCCACTCCCCGCCGCAGTCCGCCCAGGGCGTGAGGGTGTAGGCGGTCTCGGCCCGCAGCCCGAGCACCTCGACCCCGTGATCGGACCCCGCCTCGGTCCACCGGGTGGACCGCTCCCCCACCCCGTCGGCCACCAGCGCCACCGAAGCCCGACAGTCCGGGTCGGTCTCCACCGCGGCCCAGGCCCCGAGCACGGTGTTCGGGTGCTCCTCGACCACCAGGGTCGGCGCCGTGGGCTCGGCACAGGCGAACAGCAGCAGACCGGTCACCGGCGATCGGTCCAGTGGGGGTGGTCGCTGCGCAGCTTGGAGAAGCCGAAGTGCCGCTCGATCCAGGCGACCACCCGCGGGGTCAGGCTCAGATCCCGCGGCTCCGACGGATCGGAGAGGTCGAAGGTCCCGACAGTGCCGTCCGGACCGGTCAGGGTGAGGCTGCGCGGAAGGCCGTAGACGACGAAGTCCGCCGCCTTGCCCCCGTAGTGGCTGCTGAAGCGGGCCCCGCGCTCGGTGGCGTAGACCACGTCGTAGGCGTCGGCCATGTGCCGGGCGGACTCGACGGTGACCTCCCAGCCCTCCGGGTGCCACCAGGTGATGGGCGCGTCCAGGCCCCACGCGGCGTTCAGCGCGTCGAGCCGCGCCACCCAGGACCGCGCCTGGGCCTCGCTCTCGGCCCGGGACAGCTCGAAGGCCCCCCACATCAGGTACCCCCGGTGCCGGCTGCGCACGGTGCTGGTGACCCAGACCTCGGCCCCCTGGGACTCGAGCTGGCCCAGCAGGTCCCGGATGCGCGCGGCGAAGGTCGCCCCAGGCCGCTCCTCGGCCAGGGCCACCAGCAGGGGCTCGCGCTCGCTCGGATTGAGGAAGCGCTGGGTCCAGCTGGGACCCGGCGGGTCGCCGTCCGCCGCGGGCACCAGGGCCTCCGCCTCGGGCGGCACGTCGACAGGCAGCTCCTCGTACCGGGGGTAGGTCCGGGGCTTGTCCTTGTAGATGTCGTCGGGGTGCACCAACAGGCCGTAGAGTCGCGCCCGCCCGGTGGGCACGCTCAACACCGCGCCAGCCGGCGGATCGGCCTCGAGCACGTCGTCGAACAAGAGCAACAGATCGCCCAGATCGATCGGCCGCCCCGTCTCCTCCCGCACCACCCGCACCATGGGCTCGTGGGCGGGCGCGTCGAGCCAGCGCTGGACACGCTCCGCGGTCAGCGGCACCCCGGCCAGGTCCACGGTCCGATCCCCCAGCTGATCCGCCACGAAGCGCAGGGCCTTGCGCGACCCGTCGGGCCCGACCGGGGGGGCCAGCCGCTCCCAGGTGCGGTCGACAGCGATGGGCGCTGCCAGCGCCGTCGCGGCGATGAGGCACCACATGCTCGACCCCTCCGGCCATCGGTCGGCTACGGTAGCGCTCGATGACGCTCCTCGCACTCCTCGCTTGCACCGGCGGGACCACCGGCACGGTGGACACCGGCACCGACACCACGCCCCCCACCGACCCCGGCACCCCCTCGGACACCAACCCGGTGGCCGGCGCCATGACCGCCGAGCTCGGCACGAACATGGTCACGATGGCCCGGGTGAGCGTGGTCCTGGACGAGGCCGCCCAGGTGACCCTGGACTGCGTAGGCGCAGGCACCCACCAGGTCCCGGAGACCCACACCGCCGCCACCGACGAAGCGGCCTCGGAGTCCAACCTGGACCTGCGCGGCCTGCTCGCCGAGACCGAGTACACGTGCACCGCCCGCGGCATGCCGAACGTGCCTCCGGTCTCGTTCACCACCGGCTCGCTGCCCGCGTCGCTCCAGACCCACGTGCTCACGCTCGAGGCCTGGGAAGACGGCGCCGAGATCGGCTGGACCCTGATCAACCCCTGGACCTTCCTGACCCTCAACGACCACCACGACGCCTACCTGGCCGTGGTCGACATGGAGGGGCGGATCCGCTGGTACTACCCCACCGACGAAGACGGCATCGTCGCCTTCGACTGGCACCCCGAGTCCCGTGCCTTCTGGACCGGCGGCGGCCTGACCGAGATCTACGAGCCCACCACCGTCGACCTGGACGGCCAGGTCCAGCACGTGACCTCGACCGAAGCCGACCACGACGTGGACTGGTACGGCGACAGCGCCTTCGCCCTGGTGGCCCACCCCAGCGGCACCTGCATCGAGGAACGCACCTGGGCCGACGACACCCTGGGTATCCGGGCGTGCACCGGCGACATCGACGGGTCGCTGGTCGGCTACAACATGAACAGCCTGACCATCGTCGAGGTCGACGACGGCCACGTGGCCTACACCGGCAGCGCCACCGACGACCGCATCGTCAAGGTCCACCTGGAGAAGCAGGCGCTGATCTGGACCTACGGCCCCGGCCACGACTTCACCGGGGACATCGACTACAGCTACACCCACGACGTGCGCGTGGTCCCCTGCGACGACTACGACGTGTGTCTGTCCTACTACGACAACGGCGACGTGCTCCAGCGCTCCGACGCCGAGATCGTGGGGCTGGACGAGACAGCGATGGCGGCGACGATGCTGCGGGAGTGGAACGAGCCCGGCTGGTTCGAGCCCCGCATGGGCGGGCTCGAGGTGCTCGAGGGCGGCAACCTGCTGATCGGCGCCGGCCACCTGGAGCTGGTCGAGCCCGACAGCGACAACTCCCAGGTCATCGAGGTCGCCGAAGACGACAGCGTGGTGTGGCGCCTGCGCATCGACCCGGACGACTCGGCGATCTATCGGGCCCGCAGGGTGGGCCCCTGCGAGCTCTTCGGTCACACCGGGTACTGTACCGACCAATAGGATTCCGCATGCTGCTCCTCACCTCGCTCCTCGCCTGCACCGGCACCGAAGAGACGGTGTGGGAGTGCGCGGTCACCGATGGCGAAGCCGCGCTCTACAGCACCCGCATCGGCTGCGACACGGACTTCGACCACCTGGCCTCGGCCCCGCTCGACGCCTCGATCCCCGGCGCCCGATCGGTCAAGACCGTGGTCGACCGGGCCGACGGCAACGCGCTCTACTTCCAGGACTCGGTGACCTACCCCATCCACTGGGACTTCGCGGTCGAGCACCTGAGCGGCGACGGCCTGCCCCTGGTGCCGAGTCTCGGGGAATTCAACACCACCGAGTACTACAGCCCCGACCGCCGCTTCGTGCTGGGTGCTGTGACCTACTACGAAGAGCCCGCGAAGTGGGTCTACGAGATCAGCCCCTACGACACCGCCACCAGCCAGCTGATCGCCCTGGCCTTCGACCGGATCCGACACGACCTGTTCGTGCGAGACGAGCTGGCCTTCCACCCGAACAGCACCAGCGTCGAGGCCGCCGCCGAGACCCTGCCGCCGCACATCCCGGTCATCACCACCGACGAGCTGTTCGCGGACATCACGTACCAGGCCCTGAACCTGGGCACGGCGATGGGCAAGCTCCGGTTCATGGAGACCGAGGAGCTGGAGACCGAGATCCCGAGCTACCGCGACGTGCTGGTGCTCGATGCCGTGCCGAACGACATCGCCATCGTCGCAGCGCTGATCACGGCGGAGTTCCAGACCCCACTGAGCCACGTCAACGTGCTCTCCCAGAACCGCGGCACCCCGAACATGGCGCTCACCGGCGCCATGGAGAACGAGGAGCTCCGGGCGCTCGAGGGCAAGTGGGTGGAGCTCACCGTCGAGGGCACCGACTACAGCATCCGCGAGGTCACCCAGGAAGAGGCCGACCAGTGGTGGGAGGACAACCGCCCCGAGCCCCTGGACGTCACGCCCTTCGACCTGTCGGTCACCGAGATCACTGACGCCGAGGAGATCCTGGATCTGGAGAACCTGTCCCTGGCCGAGGCGCTGAGCGTGTCGGTGCCCGCGTTCGGCGGCAAGGGCAGCCACTATGGCGGGCTGGTGCTCATCGACGGGCTGCCGGTGCCCGAGGGGTTCGTGATCCCGATCTACTGGTACGACCGCTTCATGACGGTCCACGGGCTGTGGGACGTGGTCGATGCCATGCTCGCCGACCCGGACTTCCAGGGCGACGCGAACGTCCGCGACGAGAGGCTCGCGGACCTGCGCAGCCAGATCGAGACCGCCGAGCTGGAGACAGAGTTCTGGGACGCCCTGCTGGCCGAGATCGCCGACGACCACGACGGTGAGCGCTTGCGCTTCCGTTCGTCCACCAACGCCGAGGACGTCACCGGCTTCAACGGAGCCGGGCTCTACACCTCGATCACCGGTGATCTCAGCGACCCGGACCGGCCGGTCGAAGACGCCGTCCGCGGCGTGTGGGCCAGTGTGTGGAACTTCCGCGCCTACGAGGAGCGGGAGTACTTCAGCATCGACCACACCACCATCGGCATGGCCCTCTTGGTGCACCACAGCTTCCCCGACGAAGAGGCCAACGGTGTCGCGATCACGGCGAACGTGTACGACACCAGCGGCCTGGAGCCGGCTTTCTACGTGAACGTGCAGGAGGGCGAGGAGTCCGTGGTCGCCCCCGAGCCAGACGTCACGACCGACCAGTTCCTCTACTACTTCGAGCTGCCGGGCCAGCCGATCGTGTTCATCCAGCACTCGAACCTGGTGGCGGACGGCGAGACCGTGCTCACGACAGCGGAGACCTATGACCTGGGCGTGGGGCTCCAGGCCATCCACGACTTCTTCTACCCGGTGTACGGCGACCAGTCCTTCTACGGCATGGACGTGGAGTTCAAGTTCGACGACCTGGACTCCGGCGGCGACCCAACCCTGTGGATCAAGCAGGCGCGGCCCTACCCCGGATTCGGCTGGTAGGGCGGGACAAGGCGGGATATCCCGAGCCGCTTCCCCGCCGTGTCTCGGCGCGCCCCCACGCGCCAGAGCGCGGCTGCCCCGGAGGCGCCATGCTCACTCACCCTGATGCTGCTCACCGGCTGCACCGACATCATCTCGCCGGTCGAGACCGAGCCGACCTGCGACACGACCATCCCGGAGACCTGGCCCGTCGACGGCGACCCTGGCGTCTACCACCGCAGCCCCGTCGAGTTCACCCTCAGCGAGCCCGACCCCTCGGCGGCCGTGATCGCGGAGCAGACCACCCGGAACGATGGCCTGACCGTCGTCTACACCCCCACCGACCCCCTGGACCCGCTCACCACCTACGAGGTCGGCCTGGAGTACTGCCGAGGCACGGCCACCATCGACTTCACCACCAGCGAGCTCGGCCAGGACCTGCAGGGCGAGTTCGACCTGGAAGGCCGGGTGTACCTGGCCGACTTCAACACCGTGCGCCACGTGACCGGCGACGGCGTGGCAGACGTGATCAGCACCTTCCTCGGCGACTACGTGCTGCTCGAGGTGATCGAGGCCAGCGAGCACGTGCTCCAGCTGCGGGTGGCCCTGGCCATCGAAGACTCGGAGGGCTTCGTCCAGGACCCCTGCGGCGTGACCGTGGACCTGCCCGAGGCCGACTTCAACGCGATGCCCTACTTCATCCACCCCACCCGCGACGTCGAATTGATCGCGTTCGGGGTCGAGATGCAGATGAACGACTTCTCCGCGAGCGGCACCTTCGCCCCCGACGCCAGCTGGATCGGTGGCATCGCCATCACGGTCACCCTGGACACCCGCCAGGCCGCCCAGATGCTCGGGGTGCACGAAGACGACATCTGCTTGCTCGCGGAGAACGTGGGCCTGGCCTGCCAGCCCTGCAGCGACGGCCAGCCCTACTGCGGCACGTTGATCATGGACGACCTGTCCGCGGAGGAGGTCGACACCCCGGTCACCGAGATCGTGGAGCTGCCCGAGGAGTGCAAGGACACCAAGACCGGGTAGCGCTCAGCGCAGCACCCACTCAGCCCGGCGCCTACAGCGTGGCGCCGCCATCGAGGTGGAGGACCTGGCCGGTCACGTAGGAGGCGCCGGAGCTCGCGAGCCAGGCGACGACCTCGGCGACCTCGTCGGCGGAGCCGAAGCGCTTCAGAGCGGTGCGGCGCAGGGCGTCGTCGACCCAGGCCTGGGACAGCTCGCCACGGGAGACCAGCTCGGGGAACATGCCCGCGTCGATGACCCCCAAGGCGACGACGTTGGCGCGGACACCGTGGCGGCCCTCTTCCCGGGCGAGACCGCGGATCAGCGCCTCCACCGCCGCCTTGGGCCCCACGCTGAGGATGTCCCCTGGGGGATAGCGGCGCAGCCCCGCGGTGCTCACGGCGACCACGCTGCCCCGGCGAGAGCGCAGGTCCGGCAGGGCGGCCTGGGCCAGGTGGAGGAAGCCCTGGGCATCGGTGGCGAGCGCCTTGCCCCAGTGGCCGGGATCGACCTGGGAGATGGTGTCCATCTCCAGGCGCGGCCCCGCGGCATAGACCAGGGTGTCGATGGGCGCCGCGGCCGCGCACAGGGCCCGGGCGTCGCCCGTGACGAGGTCGTGCTGGTGCACGGACGCGACCCCCCCCTCGGCCCGCACCTCGTCGGCCGCTCGCTCGGCGGCGGATCGGTTCCCGCGGTAGCTCAGGGCAACGTCCCAGCCGTGGCGGGCGAGGCCGCGGCCGATGGCGCCGCCGATCCCGCCGCTGCCTCCAACGACCAGGGCCCGCGGGCGGGGGGTGTGCACTTCGCTTGCCACGGCGACACGGTAGCCGAGGCGGGTGCCACGACGGGTAGAGCCCGCCTTGAATCCTGCGCGGTGATCCCCGATCATGGGCGTTGGGAGGCAACCCTCGGGAGATCATCGACATGCGCGTCCAGATGGCCGTCGACGTCCGGGTCAAGCAGCGGAACCACGAAGCCAGCGGCACCACGAGCTGGCTGACGCCGGAGCTGCTGGCCTTCAGCCTGCGGGGCAAGGCCCTGAGCCGCGGACTGGCGGACATCACGGTGGAGCTCTATGGCTCCGGTCGATCGATCTCCGCGTCGGTGCGCATCCTGACCGCCGAGCTGGGTGGAGTGGGCCGCCGGAACAACTACACCGCACGCATCATGGAGATCAGCCGCGGGGACCAGGCCCGGCTCGACGCCTGGATCGAGGAACGGTCCCGCCCGGCGTCTCGGAGCGCCTCCCGTAGCGCCGCGGCGGGCGGCCGCAAGCGCAAGGAATTGGGCGCAGCGATGAAGGCCGGCCTGGGCAAGGCCCGTGAGGCCACCGAAGCGGCGGTGGTGGCCACTCCGGCCCCCGCCCCCGACGCCCCGAAGCCTGAGGACGAGCTGGTCCTGGCCCCCAACGTGACGCTCGCCGGCGACGGCTCCAGCATGTCCGTAGCCTGGGCCAACTGGAAGTCGGTCACCGCCAGCTGGGACGAGAGCTTGAAGGACGGCACCCTGCGGGTCTACCTCGACGGCCGTCACCCGCCGCGGAACTACTCCTTGATCGTCCAGCTCTGTCTGCCCGACGGCAGCGTGCACGCCACCCTGGGGCGCGTCGAGGTCACCGAGCCGCCGACCCTCTACCTCAACATGACCCTGAAGGAGTCGGTCAAGAAGGCTCTCTCCCGCGAGTAGCCGGCGGCACTAGAACGTGTTCTACTTCCAGCCACGGAGGTGGCTGTGGCCGTCGTGGAGCGGATCGAGAACGCCGAGGGCAGCGGGGCCCGCTACCGGGTCACGAGCCCGGTCGACGGCAAGTGGGTCGGCGAATTCGACGCCGCGACGGCCGACGAGGTCCAGGCGGCGGTGGACCGGGCGCGAGCGGCCCAGCCGGCCTGGGCGGCGCGGAGCTTCGAGGAGCGGGGCCAGGTCCTGCAGAAGGCTCTGGACATCCTGGTCTCGCGCCAGGACGACTTCGTCGAGGCCATCGGCCGGGAGACGGGCCGCCACCCCCTCGAGACGATGTTCATGGAGATCTGGCCGGCCTGCGACTCCCTGAACTTCTACAGCCGACGGGCGGGGAAGATCCTGGCCGAGCGGCGTGTGGGCCTGCACGTGCTGCGGCACAAGCGGGCCCGGGTGGTCTACAAGCCGCTGGGGGTGGTGGGGGTCATCACGCCGTGGAACGGGCCGTTCATCCTGTCCCTGAACCCGACCGTCCAGGCGCTGATGGCCGGCAACACGGTGGTGGTGAAGCCATCCGAGGTCACGCCCTTCTGCGGCAGGCTGGTCCAGTCGCTGCTGACCGAGGCCGGGCTGCCAGACGACGTGTGCCAGGTGGTGCTGGGCGACGGCGCCACCGGTGCGGCGCTGGTGGACTCGGGGGTGGACAAGATCCACTTCACCGGCAGCGTGGCCACCGGCCGACGCATCGGCGAGGCCTGTGGCCGAAACCTGGTGCCCTGCGTGCTCGAGCTGGGTGGCAAGGACCCGATGATCGTGTGCGCCGACGCTGACCTGGACCGGGCCACGGCGGGCGCTGTGTTCGGGGCGATCCAGAACACGGGGCAGTTCTGTTCGTCGACGGAGCGGATCTACGTGGTCGGGAGCGTGTACGACGAATTCGTCGAGCGGGTGGTCGCGAAGGTGGCGGCTCTGCGCCAGACCAGCACCGGCGAGACCGACGTGGGCCCGTTCATCATGGAACAGCAGCTCCAGGTGGTCGAGGCCCAGGTCCAGGAAGCGCTGACCAAGGGCGCGGTGGCCCGGGTGGGCGGCGAACGCAACACCGACGCTGGCCCGCTCTACTTCAAGCCCACCGTCCTCACCGAGGTGACCCACGAGATGGCGATCATGACCGAGGAGACCTTTGGTCCGGTGGTGCCGATCGCAAGGGTGCGAGACGAAGGCGAGGCGGTGGCCCTGGCGAACGACTGCAAGTACGGCCTGGGTGCTTCGGTGTGGACGAAGGACCTGGAGCGGGGCGAACGCATCGCCCGCAAGCTGCACACCGGGGCGGTGGTGATCAACGACGCCAGCATCACCTACGGTGCCCTCGAAGTTCCGTTCGGCGGCCGCCGCGCCAGCGGAGTGGGTCACGTGAACGGCGAGTCGGGGCTGCGGGGCTTCTGCCACGCCATGCCGATCCTCTCCGACCGGTTCGGTCTCAAGGAGGAGATGGTCTGGTATCCCTACACCGACAAGAAGCTCAGCGACATGCAGGGCGCGGTGCGCTGGGTGTTCGGGAAGCTGCTGCGGTGGTTCTTCGGCTGATCGCCCGGGTGATGAGTTCGGGTCAGGGAATGTCGACGGCGTGCTCGGACACGCTGACCTCGCCGAACAGGAGCGGGCGGGCGCTGGTGTCGCCGCTGTGCACCCGGGCCCAGGCGAGGACCCAGGCGTTGACGATGTCGAAGCCGGTGGCGGCGTCGAGGGTCTGGTCCTCGATCACGCCGCTGTAGTCGGTGAAGGCGTTGTGGGCGCCGCCCACCAGCTGGGTGTGCTGGTGGCCGTCGCCGCGCAGGCCCTCCCAGATCTCGGCCTTCTCGTCGGCGTAGTCCTCGGAGCCGGTGAGCATGAGGAAGGGGCGCTCGATCTGCTGCAGCCCATCTGTGCCGAAGAATTCGAGGTCGCCGGCAGCCGTGCCGATGAAGGCGTCGACGCGGGGGTCGGAGAGGTCGCTCCGGAAGATGGCCTCGAGCTCATCGGTGAGCTCGGAGCAGTAGCCGCCGAGGCCGGTGCCCGCGTCGCAGTCGGCGCCCAGCTGGTCGACCTGGAACGGGGCGCCGGCCCAGGCGTGGATGGTGTAGCCGCCGAAGCTGTGGCCGCCGGCGATGATCGTGTCGGTGTCGGCTCCAACAGGCAGGTCGGTCGCGCCCTCGACGGCGTCGAGCACGGCGGTGAGGTCGGCCGGCCGCTGGTAGTAGATGTGGGTGTCCCGGTCGCTGCCGTCCCAGGTGGTGTTGTTCGTGTGGTCGGGGCTCACCACCAACCAACCGTGGCTGGCGAGGTGGGCCATCAGGAAGGCGCTGGCCTCGGCATAGCCCTGGTGGCCGTGGGACCAGACCAGGACCGGGTAGCTGCCGGAGGCGCCCGGGGCGTCTTCCCACAGGTCGTCGTCGGGGATGGGGGTGAGGAACTGGGGCACGCCGCCGCTGCGCTCCGAGGCCGGGTACCAGAGTGTGGTTCGCAGGGTGCGCTCCGCGCCCGCCGGGTCGGAGTAGGTGACGTCGCGCACGTGGTAGCCGGCGGGGTACGGACCCCGGGCGGTGAGCTGGGTGACCAGGTCCACGGTGCCGGTGTCCGTGGGGGTATCGCCGCTGCAAGCCACCAGGAGTGTGATCAGCACGGGGTCGGGATCCTCCGGGAGCCGGTTATCCCGTTGGGGTGAGCGAATTCCGGCTGGAGCTCGACGGACGGGACCTGTTCAACGTCGCAGGCTTGTTGACCCTGTCCCGCATGAGCATGGCTGCGGCTGCGCCGGCGTTCACCCACGACCCGGTGGCCCTGGCCTGGCTGCTGGCGCTGGCGATGTTCACCGACGTGATCGACGGTCCGGTCGCCCGCTGGACGAACTGCGTCTCCCGCACGGGCGCGATGATCGACGGCTGGGTGGACAAGGTCTTCCTGGTGAATTTCGCCTGGACGATGTCCGTGGGCGGCTGGGTGCCCTACTGGATCCTGCTGCCCTGGTTCATTCGGGAGATCGTTCAGGGCGCGATGTTCCCGTTCATGGTGTGGCGCTACTTCATCGGCCAGGCGCCCTGGCCGGAGCCCTCCCAGACCGGCAAGGTGGCCACGGTGGCCCTGGCCGTGGCGATGTTCGGTGGGCTGTTCGAAGAGCCCGCGGTGCTCTACCCCTTCACCGGGCTCTGCGCCGTGGCGGGGACCGCCGCGGTGGTGGGCTACTGGCGGCGCGACGAACCCCTGGCCGACGTGGGCCCGCTCCCGACCCCCGACGCGGTCCAGATGCGGCGGCAGGCGAGGACGAACCGGTAAGCTGGGCCCCATGGAGGGCGTGGGTGGACCCTGGTCTTCCGGGCGGAGCGGATGGGGCCCTCGGGGTTCCGGCGGCCGGTGGCTGGCGTCGCTGCTGATGCGGGTGGGCGAGCTGGAGGAGGCGCGGTCGAGCTTTCACACCGGGCTGACCCTGGCTCGTGAACAGGACGACGAGGTGAGCGAGGCCTGGGCGCTGGCGAACCTCGGCAGCCTGCACATGTACGCAGGCCGCTACGTCCGGGCCCAGACCCGGTATTCCCAGGCTGTGGCTCTGCAGCAACGCATCGGGGACCGGCGTTCGGAGGGGTCGGTGCTGGGGAACCTGGGGCTGGTGTGCCTGCGGACGGGGGCACTCCAGGAGTCGGTGGCGACGCTGAAGCGATCGCTTCGGATCCTGGAGGTGGAAGGCGAGACCCGGGTGGCCGCCCTCATCGGCGGGAACCTGGGGCTCGGGCTGCGCGCGTTGGGGCGAACGCAAGAGGCCCGGGAGAAGCTGGTCGAGTCCATCGCACGGGCGAACGCACTGGGGGCGATGGACCTCGCCGCGGCGTTCACGGCGAGCCTGGCGGAGCTGGGAGACGGACCCGCGGCGCTCGACGTGCTCGCTCGAGCGG
>CAYFPX010000239.1:0-11708 GCA_964344945.1 uncultured Enterobacterales bacterium | reverse complement strand
CAGTGGCTCGAGTGGCGCGGATACCGGCCACTCAGCCGGTTGGCACGCCGCCAGTCGCTCCAGTGGCCGCTCTACCGGCCACTCAGCCGGTTGGCGGGAGGCCTACACCCCCAGCGACCGCGCCTTCTCCCGCTTCACCTGGTCCAGCAGCCCGTGCCGCTTCAGGAACTTGTTCAGGGAGCTCCGACTCATCTGGAGCTCCTGCGCCGCCTTGAGCTGCACGAACCGGTGGCGCCGCAGGGCCGAGAGCACGGTCTCGACCTTGACCTGGTCGTCCCAGCGGGGCGCACGGGTGGCCCGGGCTCGCAGGCCGGACTCGGCCCCCAACCCCAGCTTGGGCAGGTCCTCGAGCCGGACCGGGGGCTCGCCGCGCTTGTGGCGCAGGGCCACCTCTTCGGCGAAGGCTGCGAGCTGGCGCAGGTTGCCCGGCCACTCGAAGCGGGTGGTGCGCGCCAGGGCCTCCGGGGTCAGCAAGTGCTCCGGGCTCGGCGCCCCCTGGGCCGCGAGCAGCTCGCCCAGCGACTCGTAGACCACCTCGAGCCCCCGGTCCGCCAGAGGATCGAGGGCCACGTGGACGCGGCTCATCCGGTACCAGAGGTCGGCGCGGAAGAGGTCCTTCCAGCGGCCGGCATCGACCCGGGCGTTGGTCGCCAGGATCACGTGCAGGGTCCCCCGCACCTCCAGCGCCGAGCCGGTCAGCCGGCCGAAGCGCCGCTGGGGAACGTCGAGGAGCGGCAGCAGGGTCTGCTGCTGGTCGTGATCCAGGGACTGGACCTCGTCCAGGAACAGAGCCCGCCGCCCCTCGATGGCCCGCTGGACCGCACCGACCCGGGTGATGGCCCCCGTGAACTCACCCTTCACCGACCCCAGCAGCTGGGACACCATCAGGCCCGTGTCACCGCGGCGCAGCGCGACCTCCTCCACCCCCTCCAGCCCCAGGCACTCCCGAGCCAACCGCCGGGCGAGCACGGTCTTGCCCGCACCGGTCGGCCCCGAGATGAGCAGGTTCTGGGGACCCTCTGAGCTGCGCAGGCGCTCGGCCACGGCGTCGAGCTCCCGGGCACGGTCCGGCAGGACCCAGACCCCCAGGGTCTGGCGAGGCGCCTCCTGGAGCGCCCGAGCCTTCAGCCCCGGCAACAGGCCCACCACCTGGCCGACCGCACGCGCCAGCCGCTGCAAGGCCCCGACCTCGTCGGGCCCGAAGCTGCTCCGCCGGTGAAGGTCGTCGACGTACAGCGCCCCGATGGCCTCCTCGGTCCCGGGGTACGGGATGGCCACCGCCAACAGCGACTTGAGCTCGAAGGTCCGCACGGTGGCCGAGGCCTCCCGCAAGGCCGGATCGGCGAAGGCATCGTCGGCCTGCCAGACGTCGTGGGCGAAGCGGATGTGCCTGAGCACCTCGTCGGCGATGCCCGCGGCCTCCTCGCCGGAGAGCTCCTCGTACCCGAGCTGCTGTCCCATGCCGGGCAGCCGCACCATGATCAGGGCACGGTGGGCCCCCAGCGCCTCGCGCACGACCCGGGACAAGGCCTGGGGGAAGCTCGCCGGATCCCCCATCGCCTCGGTGAGGGAGACGATGCTCTCCAGCGCGGCACCCGGCCCCGGCAGCAGCCGGTCCCGCAGGCTGGCCGCACGACCCGCCGTCGGTCCTCGCAGCAGATTCGTGGCCAGGTGCAGCGCCTCTCGACGCGCCCCGAAGGAGTCGGGATCCAGATCCTCACCGGCCCAGGCGAGCAGGGTCCGGCCGTGGACCTGGCGGGCGGACAGATCCAGGCCCTTGGGGGCCAGCTGCAGAGCGGCGTCCAGGTGCTCGCGACCCAGCGCGACGTGGGCCCGCCCCCGAAGCTCGTCGGGCTCCGGACGCGGATGCCCGGCCGACTCCCGGTCCAGCAGGGCCAGGGTCTCCCGGGGGCGCCCCTCGAGCAGCCGCAGCTCCGCCAGCAGCACGACCCGGTCCCACTCCAGCCGAGGATCCAGGTCCTCGGGCAGCCGATCCAGGGCCCGGGCCGCGAGCGCCAGCTCCCCCAGACCGAGCTGGATCTCGGCGTCGAGCACGTCGGCCCGGATGTTCGCCTCGCGCTGGATGCCTGCGCTCGCCCGAGGCAGGACCTCTCGCAGTCGCTGGATGCTGCGACCCGCCGCCGGCAGGCGACTGCAGCGCATCTCCAGGTTCGCCATGGCGTAGGACAGCTTGACCAGCCGGTCCCAGGCCTGGACCTCCTGGGCGAGCTCCAGACCCTGCTTGTAGACCCGCCGCGCCTGCCGGTCCCGCCCCAGGTCCTGGAGCAGGTTGCCCAGGTTCGTCCGGATGAGGATGGCCTGGCTCCGGTCGCCGAGCACATCCGCCCGGCCCACGGCCCGCTGGAGCAGGCGGACCGCCCGCTCCGGATCCCCCAGCCGCCCGGCCACCCGACCCGCGACGGAGAGGATGCGGGGCGAGCACTGCTCGTCGGGAAGGGCCTCGGCCTCGGCGACCCGCGCCTCGGCCTCGGGCGCCGGACGCCCTGCGTCCAGGTGCTTGAGGCAGACCAGCAGCCGAATGGAGACACAGTCCGGCCGGGAGGCCCCTGCGCCCTCCGCCTGCGCGACGTGCTCGATGCAGCGCTCGTAGGCCTTCTGCGCCAGCGCCACTCGGGCCCGCTCCAGCAGGAACGCGGGGTCGTCGGAGCCGGCGAGCAGCCCGTCGGCCTCGTCCAGCCGCTTCGTCGCCTTGTACCCCCGCGCCAGGAGCAGCCGATCCTCGGCGGATGGCTCGACCAGCGCCTCGAGATCGGCGACGGCCTGGCCCTCGCGGTGCTCGTCCAGGCAGACCCGAGCCCGGAGCCGCAGGCCGTCCTGGAGCCCGGCGTCGGCGAGGCGCTCGACGAGCTCGAGCAGATCCGGGCGATCGCCCCCTTCGACCAGGGCTCGCCAGGCGTGGGAGACCGCCTCGTCCTCCCGCCCGGCCCGGGCGAGCATCAAGCCGGCGAAGACGGCGTCCGGGGCCGCCAGGACCAGGGCGTCCACGGCTCCGAGCGCTGCGGCCGGCAGGCTCTCCGGGCGACTCCGTCGCACCCGGTAGAGGCGGTCGCCGTCCCAGTGCACGTGCCCCGCATGCTCCAGGCGGTCGACGGCCCCCGCCACCCCCAGGGCGGACAGCGCCGCTCGCGGCACCCCCGCCGGCGCCGCCGCCAGCAGGACCAGCGCGGTGTCTTCGGACCCCTCCCCCGGGTCCGCGGCCCCGAGGGAGGCCAGGATGCGGCCGGGGTGACCGCCGGTCCGGTGGTACAGCGAGGCCAGATCGGGGGCACTCGCCACCCCCAGCCAGCGGCCGAGCTCGGCGACGCCGTCCCGGTCCAGGGGCGGGACCTCGAAGGCCTCCGGGTCCAGGGCGTCTTCGGTCCCGAGCCAGAGCCCGTGCCACCCAGCTCCCTGCACAGCCTGGCGAACCTCGGGCGTCGGTGCCTCGGCCCCCCAGGCGACCACCCCGGGGACCAGGCCCGCGAGGACCTCGGCGGTCCGGCGATGGGGGGAGACCTCGCCCAGGTCCACCGCCGTCCGCCCCCGGTCCACGAGCCGCCTCAACACCTCGGCCACCAGCCGACGACGACCCACGCCCCTCGCCCCGCAGACCGCCGTCCAACCCGCCCCAGCCTCCACACGCTCCAACAGGGAGCCCACCAGGGTCTCCCGCCCACAGAGGGGCGGCTGGCCCCGCTCTCCCGCCGGCAGGACCACCCCCGAAGCCGCCAGGGCGTCGAGCACCGCCACGATGCTCGTCGGCCGGCCCTTGGGGTCCCGCTGGACCAGCCGGTCGACCACCTCGGCGACCGCGCGAGGCACCTGGGGCGCGAGGGCCCGCAGCGGCAACGGATCGCTCCCGGTGAGCTCGTCGCGGGGCACCTGGGCCGGGGGGCCACCGTGAGGCCCCACGCCGGACAGCAGCTCGTAGGCCATGACCCCGGCGCTGTAGAGGTCGCTGGCCACCGAGGCCGCCTGGCCCTCGACGACCTCGGGCGACGCATAGCCCAGGGTGCCGCCGGCTTCGCCAGGACCGGCATCGAGCGGCCGCGCGGTGCCCAGGTCCAGGAGCACCGGCCGCTCCCCCACCACCAGCGCGTTGTCGGGCTTGAGGTCCAGGTGCAGCACGCCCCGGCGGTGCAGGTAGCCGACCCCCTGGAGCAACCGAGCGAGGGCCTGGAGCTGGACGTCGAGGGAGCGCTCCCGCAGCGCGGCCACGAACGGCTCGCCATCCACCCAGCGGGTGGCGAAGCCGGCGACCGGCCCCTCCTCGGGCCCGGGCCCGCGCTCCGAGGCGAAGCGGTGCACCACCGGCACCAGGACCGGGTGGGCCAGGGTCTGGTGGAGGGCCCCCTCGGCCAGCAAGGCCGCGGCCGACGCGGTGCCCGCCGCCGCCGTCTTGAGCACCACCACCTCGCCGCGCAGCGGGTCCTGCACCAGCCGGACCCGACGAGTGCCGCGCTCGCCGGCCAGCAGCGTGCGGAGGACGCGGTAGCGGGACTTCACCGGGCCATCCTACCCCTGGGATCCCACCCCCTCGGTGGACGCCAGCCGCCCCGGCCCCCCCGGCGCATCCCGCCGGTGACGGAGGATGGCGGCCCCTCCGACCACGCAGACCAGGCAGCCCCACTGGGCCGGGGTCAGCCCGAACCAGCGCACGTCGCCCAGGCGCAGGAAGTCCAGCCCGAAGCGCATCGGACCGTAGAGCAGGGGCAGCAGCCCCAGGTAGAAGCCGTGGGGCCGCGGCCTGCGCTCCAGCCACCAGAACAGCAGCCCGAAGGGCAGCATCAGCAGCATCTCGTAGAGGCCCAGGTCGTGGCAGGCCTGGAGGCTCTGGCCGCGGTCGCACAGCCCCTGCACCCCCAGCCAGAACTCGGTGGGCAGCCCCGGGTGGTCGTGGCTGACGGCACACCCCATGCGCCCCCAGAACCAGGCAAAGGTCACGCCATAGGCCAGCGCGTCCAGGTACCCCCAGGTGCGCTCTCCCTGGCCCCGGAAGAACCAGACCATCAGCACCAGGCAGCTCACGAAGCCGCCGAAGCTGCTCAGGCCCTCCCAGACGTAGAGCAGCTCCCACGGAGCCGCGACGTAGCGGTCGAGGTCGTAGAGCAGCACGTGCCCCAGGTGACCGCCCACGAACACGCCCACGACGATCCAGACCACCGAGCGGTGGATGAGCTCTGGGTCCAGCCCGTCACGGCGGGCCTTGCGCTTGGCGACGACCGTGCCCACCGCGAAGGCGATGCCCACCAGGACCCCGAAGCCGTGCAGCGCCACGCTGCGCCAGCCCGGCACGTCGAAGAGGTGCCAGATCAGCGGCTCGGTCCAGGGGATGAGAGGACGCACCGCCAGAGACTGTCACAGACTCCCCCTGCCCTCGGCCCGGGCTTCCCTCCGGGGGTGTGCATGCGATAGAAGGGGCACAGGAGCAGGTGCGAGCTCCTCCACCCCACGAAGGGCGTGGACCGGCCCACGACGGCCAGAGGCACTCACATCGCCGCGACGCACCGCGGTCCATCCCTCCTCGAGAGCAATGGAGAACTCCATGCCCGGCATGATCCTGTCCGTCTCCCTCCTCCTCAACAGTGGCTTCACCCCGGCGCAGGCTGGCACCTGGGACGAAGATGAAGAGATCTGCATGTCCTCCTCCGACAGCCTCTGGGGCGAAGTGCAGCTCTTCTGGCAGCGCATGACCGGCGGCTGCTGAGCACCCGCCCATCGCCGCGACGTCACGTCGACGGATCGCTCGACGTAGGATGGGGTGCCCGTGTGGGGAGCCTCCATGCCTGCGTGGATCGCCGTCGTCGTGTTGCTGACCGCCTGTGGTCGTTCCGATCCGGCGGAGCCCGAGCTCGTGCCCGTCGAGGTCGCCCCCGGCGAGCTGCACGTGCCGACGCGCACCCTGGACTTCGGCACGGTGGACCTGCACGCCTCTGCCGTCCAGGACCTGGTCCTGTCCAACGTGGGCAGCGGGCCCCTCCACGTCTTCGACCTGCAGCTGAGCGACGACCGCCAGCGCATCCACTGGTCCATCGCAGCCGCGGTCGAGCAGGAGATCCCGCCGGGCGAGACCGTGCTCGTCCCGATCGACTTCTCCCCCAGCGACGTGGCCGACCCCAGCGTCGTGCTCACCGTGCTGAGCAGCGATCCGACCACTCCCCGCGTGACCGTCGAGCTGACCGGCGAAGTGCAGGGCGTGCCGGTGCTCCGGCTGGAGCCCGAGGCCCTCGCCTTCGGCGACGTCGAAGTCGGCCAGGAGGAGACCCTGGACATCGTGATGTCCAACCTGGGCAACGACGACCTGGCGATCCAGAGCCTCACCCTGGACGCCCAGGACGGCTACACCCTGGCGATCGACCCCACGGGCTCCACCCTCGCACCGGGCCAGACCAACGGCCTGGTGAGCGTGGCCTTCACCCCGGAGAGCGAAGCCGGCGCGACGGGCCTGCTGACCATCGCGACCAATGACCCGGCACGGCCGGAGCTCGCGGTGGTGTTGACCGGCACCGGGATCTGACCCGGGCGATCAGACCAGCGGAACCTCGGGGATCACGATCGGCAGCCGGAGCCGGAGGCCGTGGCCTTCGGGCACCGGCATCACCAGGCCGCCGTGGGCGGCGAGCACCGTGCGGGCCATGCGCAGGGCGGCCGGGCCCCGAGAGCGGGCGCCCGGGTGGAGGGCTTCGTCGGAGAGGGTCAGAGGCCGATCCACGCGCAGGTCGACATAGATGTGTTCGCCGTCGTCGTCGAGCTGGACCCGCAGGGTCGGCGGGCTCGCCCCGGGAGCGGCACTGCGCACGCACAGCGACAACAGGCTCCAGATCGCCTGTCCCACCCGACCGGCCGCGAGCCGCAGCCGCGGCACCTGGGCCAGATCCCGCCGGACCGAGACGCGACCCTCGGGGGTGAGTGGCGCCAGGCTGCACGCGGCGGCGACCACCTCGCGCAGGTCGGTGTCCCGCAGCTCGTCCTCGGTCGGAGCGGCCAGGGTCCGCAGCTCGGCCGCGATCTGGGCGATCCGGGCCAGCCCCTCCCGGCACTCGTCCAGGAGCTCCCGCGCCAGCTCGGGCTCGAGCCCACCGGGCAGGTCCAGGTCTGCCCGCAGCTGGTCCACGTTCAGCCGGAGCCAGGTGGAGGGGTTGTTGACCTTGTGGGCCACCTCGGCCCCCATCATGCCCATCGCCGCCGGCAGGGTTCCCCGCAGGAGCTCGTGGTGCCACTCGGCCCCCGGGGCGGTGTCCGAGGCCACCAGCGCGGTGCCGCTGAGGCGACCGCCCGCGTCCCGCACCCGGCTGAGCCGCCCGCGCACGTGGAGGCTGCCGCCATCGGCCCGCACCAGGGTGAAGTCCCCCTCGGCCCGGCCCAGAGAGCCTTCGAGGGAGGGAAGAGGCTCGGACAGCACCGGTCCGGCCGGGGCGTCGCCATGGCCCAGCGCCTCCTGGGCGGCCGGATTCAGCCAGGTGAGGTCGCCGTCGCGGTCGAACAGCAGCACGAGGAGCGGCGTGCCACGGACCGCTCCGAGCACCTGCTCCGCCAGCCCCTCCGGTCCGTCCGACATGCACGCCCCTTGTGGGGGCGGACCCTATCCCGAGAGCGCCGCGGTCAGGGGTCGGACCGCCGACGCCAGGCGACCAGGCCGAGCAGACCGAGCACCGACCAGGGCGCCACGGGGTTGCTCCCACTGGCGCAGCCACAGCCGCCGGAGCCACAGCCGTCCTCGCCGCTGCCAGCGGACTCGTCGACCCCCGGATCGGAGTCCTGGGTCGGCGCGCTGTCGCTCCCGGAGTCTCCGGTGGGCCCGCTGTCGGCGGTGTCGACGCTGTCCGTCGGCCCACCGGTGTCACCGGTGTCACCGGTGTCCACCGCCGGCACCGCACAGGCCCGCGCCAGGGGCGCACCCCATCCCTCCGCCGTGGAGGCGAGCCCCACCGCCTTGCGCCCATCGTCGGCATCGCGGGAGTAGTAGACCAGGGCACCGTCGTCGGTGTTGATCACGTCCCAGTGGGACCAGCTGGGGTCCCAGTTGGTGCCCTGGGTCAGCAGCACCACCGTGTCCTCGGAAGACCAGGCTGCGCCCTCTTCCTGGACGGACAGGGCCAGGGTCAGCAGGCGGCTGCCGTCGACGTCCTCCTTCCCGCCCACCAGCAGCTCCGTGGTCGCCGTGCCGTCGTCGGCGTCGCGACACACCGCGGAGGGACCGGTGATGACCACGTCGCTCCACGCGCCGAGCTGGCCCGCCGCGATGGCGGGCTCCCCGCCGAAGGACCAGGTCTCGCCGCCGTCGGCAGACGTCGCCACCCAGATGTCCGGGACCTGGACGTAGAACAGCGTGATCACGCCCTCGAGCAGCACGGCCGAGGGCACGCCGACCGTCGAGATGGCGCCGTCCTCGTCCACGAAGGGCTCGATCAGCGGCTCGCCTTCGACCGTCCAGTAGAGGCCATCGTCGCTGGTGGCGTGACCGATGCCCCGGTGCTCGTTGGTGGCGCCGTCCTCGGGGGGATCGGCGTCGGCCTTGAACCACATGTGCCAGGTGCCATCGACCTGGAGGACCGCGGGCTGGGACACGCCGCAGGAGTAGTAGCTGTCCTCCAGCGGCGTGAGGACCGGCGCCTCGGTGAAGGCCCAGCTCAGGCCGTCGTCGCTCCAGGCGTGGCCGATGCGGCCATAGACCCCACACCGGCCCGGGATGTCGTCCTCGCCGCCTGGGTGCTCGAAGTACAGGTGGTAGCGCGCCTCGGCCGGGTCGTAGATCACCGTGGGTGCGTTGATGCCCTCGGCAAACGGTCCCTCGGAGGGCGCCTCCAGGACCAGCCCGTGGTCGAAGAAGGGGGTGGCGGCGGAAGCGGCGGCGATGCCGAGCATCAGGGACATGTCAGGTCTCCATGGCGAGCGCAGGTGCGCGCCTCTTGCGTGTCTTCGGCACGAGCCTTCCTTTGGTGAAGTGTCAGCCCGATGTCCCTCGCACGCCAGGGCTCGGCGCTCCGCCTTGGCTATGATTGGCGGCCTTCCGGGATCGAGGAACGACGTGGCCGTCATCAACTTCGCGCGGCGAGAGATCGAGGCCAAGATCGTCTTCTATGGCCCCGCGATGAGCGGCAAGACCACCAACGTCCAGATCGCCCACGGGCGGCTGCCCGACGGCCAGCGCGGCAACCTCCACACTCTGAGCACGGAAGAGGAGCGCACGCTCTTCTTCGACTACGTGCCGATCGAGAAGGGCGAGATCGCCGGCTTCAACGCCAAGTTCAAGCTCTTCAGCGTGCCCGGCCAGGTCTTCTACCAGCAGACCCGCCGGGTGGTGCTGCGCGGGGCCGACGCCGTGGTGTTCGTGGCGGACTCCGCCCCGGATCGCGCCCAGGCCAACATCGACTCGCTGATCGACCTCGAGGAGAACCTGCGGGCCCACGGCCTCGACCTGGCCTCGATCCCGCTGGTGGTTCAGCTGAACAAGCGCGACCACCCCCAGGCCCGCTCGATCGAGGCGCTGACCACGGACCTGAATCCCTTCGGCGTCCCGGTGGTGGAGTCCGTCGCCGTGCGCGGCGAGGGCGTGATGGAGACCCTGGACGCCGTGATCGGCATCGCCTCGGCCCGCATTCGGGACAACCTGGCGGGCCGCAAGACCGCCGTGGCCCTGACCGCCATCGATCAGCGGGAGCCCGAAGACGACGAGATCGTGATCCGGCGCCACCTCAAGGAGATCCAGAAGGTCCGGCCAGAGGAAGAGCAGAAAGGCGCCGTTGCCAAGAAGCACGGCGAGGTCGAGTCCGAGGACGTCGACGCCTTCCTGCTCCAGAACGTCGAGCGCGCCGAGAAGTACCTCCAGGACAAGGAGCGGCCGGAGAGGGCCCGGCGCGCCCGGCCCGCCCGGCCGCGGGTCACCGGCGTGCCGGACCTGCCCCCGGGCCCGACCCTCGACGTGCCGTTTCTGCCCAAGGACATGCAGGGCTTCCGGGCGATGCGGATCATCGATCACACCGACCGGTGGGGTCAAGCTCGACCTGCTGCTCGAGCCGACCCAGGGGGGTGGCGGCGCCCGCCGCCTGACCCTGCAGCTCAAGCCCGAGCCCCAGAAGGCGCCGCCACCGCCCGTGGTGATCGATCCCGAGCCGGTCAAGAAGCCCGTCGACCGCAAGGACGTGCTCCAGCCACCCCAGGACCCGGTCGAGGCCCTGATGTGGAAGGTGCTCAAGGGCGCGGGACTGGTGCTCCTACTCATGGTCGGCGTCATCGCCGGCATGCTGCTGGGCTGAGGGAGCCGGATGGGCTGGAGCGCGGTCCTGCTCTGGGGGATCGCCTGCGGGGGTCGCGGAGGAGACGGGCCCGAGGAGCCGCCGGTGGCCGAGCCGGCGCCGGTGGAGCCCGCGCCGCTGATCCAGCCGAGCCAGGGGCTGGCGGCCGACCTGCAGGCGGCGAACGCCTTCACGGCCTCCCGGCCGCTCTACGAGCAGCCTCTGGGATCAGGCCTGGACCCGATCCCCGGCGTGCCCTCGCTGTCCGCCAGGGCCTGCGGCGCCTGCCACGCCGAGCTCTACGCCGAGTGGAAGACCTCGACCCACGCCCACGCCTGGGTCGATCCCCAGTTCCAGGCGGAGATCACCAAGTCCGGGAACCGGTGGCTCTGCCTGAACTGCCACACGCCGCTCCGGGTGCAGCAGGACCTCTGGCCGGTGGGCCTCCAGGGCGACGACGTCGAGCTGCCGATCCTGGTCGAGGCACCGGTCTACGACGCCGCCCTGCGCGAGGAGGGCATCACCTGTGCCGCCTGCCACGTGCGCCAGGGCGAGATCTGGGGGCCGGGCCTGTCGGACAGCCGAGCGCCGCACCCGGTGCGCGCCAGCGAGGCCTACCGCACCAACGAGGTGTGCGAGCGCTGTCACCAGGCCCTCGCCACCTACGAAGGCAAGGACTTCGTGTGCACCTTCGACACCGGCGGGGAGTGGGCAGCGGGCCCCTACCCGGCCGAGGGCAAGGGGTGCTCGGACTGCCACATGCCGATGGTCGAGCGACCGGCCGCCGCCGGCGGGCCGGCGCGTGAGGTCCGCCAGCACTGGTGGCGCGGCGCGGGCATCCCCAAGGCGCCGGGGGTCGAGCAGCCGGTCGAGGCCAACCCACCCGGGCTGGACCTGGCCGCGAAGTGGGCAGAGGACCGCCTGACGGTGGTGATGACCAACGCGGGCGCGGGCCACCGCCTGCCGACCGGGGACCCGGAGCGCTGGGTCCAGGTGGACGTGCACTTCGTGGACGCACAGGGCGCGGCCATCGGCGACCCGTGGAGCCACCGGATCGGCCAGACCTGGACCTGGTGGCCGGCGCCGGAGAAGACCGGCGACAACCGTCTGGCACCGAGAGAGTCCCGGAGCGAGTCCGTGGTCGTCCCCGACGGCGCGGCGGCGGCGCGGCTGGTTGCGTCCTCCCACCGGATGACCGCTGCCATCGCGGAGTACCACCACCTCGGCGACTACCCCCGCCAGGTGGTGACCCACCGGCTGCGGGTGGACGCCGCGGGCTCCCAGCCCGACCACGGGACCCCGCTGGCCCCGGTGCCCCGGGAGCACGAGGCGGACTGAGCGGAGACAGGCACAGGCAGCACCCCGCCCCGAGTGCGACAGTGGTGTCAGCACCCCCCCTCGGGTGCGACAGCTTCCTACCATGGAGGCCATCCAAGGCCCGAATCCCCGCCGCTGAGTGCCAGATTGGCCCTC
>CAYFPX010000238.1:2261-11803 GCA_964344945.1 uncultured Enterobacterales bacterium | reverse complement strand
GGCCCGGATCGCCGCCAGGGTGCCGCCGATGCAGTAGCCGAACAGGTCCGCCCGGCCGCCAAGGTGTTCGATCGCACCGCCGACGAGGGCCTGGATGCCTTCGAAGTCCTCGTCGCCGGGGCCCCAGTCGAGCAGGAAGACCGGTCGCTCCAGGCCCTCCAGCAGGGCTTCCAGCAGCGACTGGCCGGGCAGGAGGTCCAGCACGTAGGACCGGTTGATCAGAGGTGCCACGACCACGACGGGCTCCCCCGCCCGCTGGGTGTCGCCGAGCCGCCAGAGCCGAGCCGAGTCCTGTGCCCAGACCAGGGTGCGGCGGGTGGGCGCCAGGGGCGGGGCCTCCGCCGAGACCAGGGCGGCCTGGAGCGCCGCGGTCTCCTGGAGCACGACCCCTGCGTCGGTCCAGCTGCCCGGCGAAGCGGTCCAGAGCTGCGCCACGGCCGCGCTCCACCCCGAGCGCAGCAGGGCCAGCAGCGCCTGGGGGTAGCTCGCGCCCAGGCCCTGCTCGACCGTGCCGACCGGCGGCGCAGGCGGCAGGTGGCGGACCTTGGGCAGCGCGGAGGCCGCCAAGGCGTGTCCGGTCCAGCCAGCGGCACCGGCCCTGACGACGGCGGGCTCAGCCAGCCACGCCGCACAGTGCTCCGCGGCCTGGGCCTCCAGGGCCTGCAGGCGCTTGGCCAGGGCGTTGATGGGGGTCATGGAGGGCTCCTTGTGAGCGAGCGTTCGCTCAGGTTGCAAGAGGAGAGAGAGGAGGCTCAGGCCAGGATGCCGTGGAGCAGGACGTCTTCGATGTGGGTGATCGCCTGGTCCCGGGGCACGCCGTAGTGGTCCTGGCCGGCGAAGAGCAGCTCGACGAGCAGGAAGTTGAAGAGGTGCATGTAGACCATGCGAAAGGCGATCCGGGGGTCGACCCGCAGGCGGCCCTCGCCCTCGAGCTCGCTCAGCCGGGCGGCGAGGCCCGGGTGGTCCAGGCCGATGTCGTGGAGGAAGCTGGGGCCGAAGTGGCGGCCGCCGAATTCGAGCACGTCCACATACCAGAGCAGCCAGAACTCCCGGTGCTCCAGCACCAGGGCCTCGATGGCCGAGGCGAGCATCAGCAGGTCGTCGGGGAAGCGGGTCCGGGCCAGGTACCCCACCACGGGGTTGTCCTCGCTGGCGAAGACCCGCTGGTACCGGGCGACGATGGCGGCGAACAGGGCCTCCTTGGAGGGGTAGTGCACATACAGCCCGCCCATGGACAGGCCGGCCTCCCGGGCGATGGCCCGGGTGGAGGTGCCGTGGAAGCCCTGGTCCACGAACAGGCCGATGGCGGCCCGCTCGATGCGGTCTCGGATCTCGGCGAGTCGCTGGTCGGTCAGGGCGGGCATGGGTCTCCGTAAAACGAGCGCTCGTTCAGTTTATGGGGGACCCCGTGGGGTGTCAAGTGCCCCCCCACCCTCTTGCACCGGCCGGATCTCGGGGGAACCGAGGATCTCTCTTTGTCTCCCGGCTCCCCCAGGTGTCCCAAGGACAGGACCCCAGGAGCCCACCATGACCCTCTCCCTCCTCCCCCTGCTCGCAGCCTGTGCACCCGAGACCGACGGGGGCGTCGACGCCGCGGACGAGCCAGGCGCCCTGGCATCGCTGACCCTCTCTCAGGGCGAGGTCTGGCCGGCGCTCTCCGGGGACCAGCAGTTCCACGCCGTGGAGGGGGCCGACCTGGTCGCCGAGACGACCACGGTGAGCGCCACCGCCGCGGACCCGGAGGCGACCGTGACGATCCGACACCTGACCGTCGACGGCGTCGAGCTGGACTCCGGCGGCGCCGAGGCGGAGCTGGCCTGGGGCGCCGGCGAGCGCCTGGAGATCACGGTCACAGCGCCCGGCGGCACCCCAGAGGTCATCGCCGTCACCGCCCTGCCCGACGACCTGCCCGAGGTCACCACCGAGGTGCTGGGCGAGCCCTCCGAGGGCTACTTCTTCCTCGGCGCCTTCGACTTCGACGATCAGCCCGAGCACCTGGGCCGCACCTTGATGATCGTCGACAACGCCGGCGTGCCCGTGTGGTTCCAGCGCCACGAGCAGCCGGGCTTCGACTTCCGGGTCGGTGCCACCGGGGAGCTCTCCTTCGTCGGCCTGGCGGACGGTCACCGGGAGATGAAGGGGCTGGTCCTGGACCCGTCGACCTTCGAGGAGCTCGACGAGTTCCTGCCCGAGCGGCCCGAGGGCTCCGAGCGGGCCACCATGGACCCCCACGAGTTCCAGGTGCTCGCCGACGGCACGCTCATCGGCATCGGCCTGGGGCACCGGGAGGAGGACCTGCGCGCCTTCGGCGGCGCCCGCGACACCCTGGTGGTCGACCAGCTCATCCAGGAATTCGATCCTGCGGGGGAGCAGGTCTTCGCCTGGAGCACCGAGGGCCAGGTCGACTACGGGATCCTGCCCGACGCGGTGCTGGACGCCATCTCCGACGGCTGGGACTACGCCCACGCCAACGCCTTCGACCTCGATCCGGACGACGACAACCTGGTCATCTCCCTGAGGAGCGCCAGCCAGGTGCTCAAGGTCGCCCGCCAGCCGACGACCTGGCGGGGCCAGGACTACGCCGCGGGCGAGGTGATGTGGCGGCTCGGCGTGGACGGGGACTTCACCTTCGTCGGGGACGACCGCGACCACGGCTGGAGGGGCTTCGCCGGCCAGCACTCCGCCCGGGTGCTGCCCGGGGACCAGCTCCTGCTCTTCGACAACGCCACGGACTACGACGGCGGCGACACCGGTGACTGCCGGGCGGTGATCTACCAGCTCGACCACGACACGGGCACCGCCGAGCGGGTGTGGGAGCACGCCCTGGCCGGCGCCGGCGCCTCGCCCGCGGCCGGCTCGGTCCAGCGCCTGGACGGCGACCACACGGTCATCGGCTGGGGCGCCATCCAGGACTGGCAGGGGGAGAAGGCCCCGGCCGCCACCGAGCTGGACGCGAGCGGGGAGCCGGTGCTGCGGCTGAGGTTGGAGGACAACCTGTGGAGCTACCGGGTGTGGAAGTTCCAGGGAGACCCGCTGACCGGGAGCTGGACGCCCTGAGGAGCCGCGGGAGGGACTCCGGTCACTCCAACACCCCGGCCATCGCAGGGTCTTCGACCGCCGCCAGCACGACCTTGCGGTCGGCCGCGTGGGCCTCGGCGGTCGTGCCCGCGGCCTCGGCCTCGCCCAGGGCACGGGTGACCAGGCGCTCGCGGTCGACCCCCAGGGCCACCAGGGCGTCGACCACGGCCTCGGCCCTGGACTGTGACAGCGCCAGGTTGTACGCATCGTCGCCCCGGGGATCGGTGTGGCCCGTCACGTACACGCGGTCCAGCTCCGTGTGTTCCGCCAGCGTGCCGGCGGCCCGCTCCAGGGTCGCCAGCGCCTCGGCGGCCAGCCCGCTGTCGTCGAAGGCGAAGAACACCGGCTCGAACGCGGGAGGCTCCAGGGCCACCACACGGTCCTCGTCCTCCGTGGCGGGCTCGGGCTCGGGCTCGCCGACCTCGACCACGAAGGCGGGCTCCTCCTCGACCGGCTCCACGATTGGCTCGGGCTCTGGCTCGGGCTCCATGACCGCCTCGGCGACCGCGGGGGTGGCCTGCTCGACGAGCTCCTCGGCCTCGGCGAGGGCGTCCAGGCCGTTGTCGACCCGGCCCAGGCGGCTGGAGAGGCCCACGGTCCACTCGACGTCGCTGAAGACGTCTCGCTTGGTCCCGTGGGGCTCGGTGCCCAGGTTGAGCTGCCAGCGCAGGTCGGTCCGGAGGGAGATCCGGTCTGTCAGGGCGACCTGGAGACCCGGGCCGGCGTTGAGCAGGAAGTCGGTGTCGGGGTTCTCGTAGTTGCCCCAGCCCTCGGCGTTGGCGCTGGCGCCCACCGCGTCCGGGTCGCGGGCGACCTTCTTGCGAATCACGCCGGGTCCGGCTTCGACGAACGGCTGGACCCGCTGCTCGGGACGGAAGCGGTAGCGCACGTCGACCCGGGGGGTCACCAGGGTGTAGACATAGCCGACCGAGCGGGTGACGCCCTGGCCGTAGCCGAGCTCGGCCTCGAGGCCGACGTGGGGTCCGAGCCAGGCGCCGATGCGAGGAACGACGGTCCAGGTGGAGTCGATGTGCTCGTTCGGGGAGGTCCAGAACCAGCCCCCGGCCAGATCGGCGTACGGATCGAGTTCGACGGCGTCAGCCGTGGAGAACAACAGAGCGAGGGAGGTGAGCAGACCGGACATGTGTGCCTCCAGGGTCGGAGTCCCACTGCGGGAGTCGGCGGGACTCGAGTGGAGGCTGCCCCGAGATCGGTTGCGTGTCTCTTGCACCCCACTTTCACCCTCGGGGACCAGTCGGACCCGGCAGATCCGACCCCCCCTTGCCTCGCGCAGCGCCGACGCACATCATCGGTCCAGGAGGTCTGAGTGTCCTGGACCCTGCTGCCCGCCCTGCTCGCCTGCACCGGCAAGACCCCCGACACCGACGCCACCACCGCGCCCGAGGTGCCCCTGGACTGGGGGGTCGTCGACGCCTGCGACACGCCGGCCGATGGCGGCTTCGGGGACTTCTACGCGCGTGGCGAAGCCGTCCTGGTGCACGGAGACAGCGCCGAGGACGCCGCGTTCGCGGAGCAGGTGGACGCCTGGTACAGCGCCTTCTTCGACACGCTCACGCTCCGCGCCGCCAGCGAGCTGACCGACGCCGACCGGGCCCTGGACCTGATGATCGTCGGCACCCCGGACACCAACGCACTGCTCACCGAGCTCAGCGGGCACCTGCCGGTGTGGTTCGAGTCGGACCGCTTCACCTTTGGCGGCTACCGCTACGACGAGGTGGGGCACGGCATCGCGTTGATCCACCCGAGCCCCTTCGCCGACGAGGCCATGGTCGCGGTCTACGGAGGCAACAGCCTGGGCGGGGCCCAGGCGACCTTCAGCGTGCCGACCGGCGCCCGGGACTACGAGACCTTGCGCGGCCGAGGGACCCTCCAGCAGGAGGGCGACCTGTGCCGGGACGGTGACCTGTGGGGCTTCGTGGCCGCCCGAGACCAGGATCTCCGGGCGGACTGGGAGGCCTGGGTCGGCGGCCTGGAGGCCACCCAGGGGGACGGACACGTGTTCTACGCCGTGCCGGGCAGCTACGCGGCCGAGGACATGGACACCCTCGCCCCCTTCCAGGACGGGGAGCTCGCCCGAGCGCTCGAGACCCTCGATGTGGCCCCCCTGGACGCAGACATCCGCTGGTTCCTCTACCCCGACAACGAGACCAAGGGCGAGGTCACGGGCAGCTCGGGCAACGGCCACGCCAACGCCTGGAACTACGAGGTGCACGCGGTCTACAGCGGCGGCGTCAAGGCCATCGGAGCCCACGAGGACGTGCACGTGGTCGCGACCCACCGAGTGGGGGAGACCGACCACGCGCTCATGGGGGAAGGCCTGGCCGTCTGGCTGGACGGGGGCTGGTGGGGAGAGCCCCTGGAGCACTGGGTCGAGACCTACCGAGGCGACGGCAGCCTGCCGGCCCTGGTGGACCTCATCGACGACTTCTGGGGCACGGACGACGGCATCACCTACCCGGTCGCCGGCCACGTCGTCGGCTGGCTCCACGACGGCTGGGGCCTGGACGTCGTCAAGGAGGTCTACGTGGCGGAGGACCTGGCCGCTGCCCTGGAAGCGGCGACCGGCCTCACCGTGTCCGAGCTGGAGCAAGCCTGGCTGGACAGCGTCTGACCAGGCCGCGAGCAGGCCGGGCCACCGCGGGGCGCCAAGGCCCACCGGGAGCGTGCCCTTCGAGCGGACGAGGGGGTGGACGAGCACGACCCCACCGGGCGCCCACCGCTGGCCTGCTGTAGCCTGCGCGCATGCTCGGATCCGCCTGGCGTTGGCTCCGCTGGCAGCGCGTGCCCACGGCTCGGATGCCGCTTCGATCCCCCCGGGCCGAGACCCGGCTGTGGCTCCTCTTCGCCGTGGCCTATGTCGGGGCGGCCGTCCTGACCGGACTGGTCGTCCGGTGGCAGCCCCTGCCCCTGCTCGGCGCCGTGGGCTTCACCCTGGACTGGACCTACCTGGTGGGCTTCAAGATCGGGCTGCTGCTGGTCCTGCCCTGCCTGGTGGCCTGGCGCCAGGGTGTCCGCCCCAGCGACCTGCTGGTGGGCTGGCGCCCCGGGCCCTGGGCCCTGGTGATGGTCGGGCTGGCCGCGGCGGTCGGGTTCTCCCTGAACCTGGGACACCTGGGGGGCCTCGGCGAGGCCCTCGCCACGCGCACCGGGGCAGAGACCACGCTGATCCTGGTCGCCGGGCTCACCCTGCCGCTGCTCTCCGCGGGCCTCCCCGAAGAGATCGTCTACCGGGGCCTGCTCCAGACCCGCCTGGAGAGGTCCTGGGGGCGCCTGCCCGCTCTCCTTGCCACCGCGCTCCTCTTCACCGCCTGGCACCTGCCGACCCGCTACCTGCTGGCAAGCGGCGTGGAGGGCCAGGCGGGCGACCTGCTCAGCGTGCTGACGGGCACCGGGCTGCCGGTGCTGATCGTGGGCCTGGTGTTCGGCCTGGCCTGGGATCGGTGGCGGAACCTCCCCGCGCTGGTGGCGGCCCACTGGGCCATCGACTGCCTGCCCTTCATGAGCTCCCTCGCCGGGGTGGCCCACTGACACAGGAGGGATCCCTCGGCCGACTCCCGGGTGTGGACGTTCCAGGGGGAGCCGCTGACGGGAGCTGGACGCCCTGATCGGCCGCCTGACCAGGGGCAGATTCGGGATGAGCCGATCTTCAGAGGCGCGAGTCTGGGACTCTGGGAGCTGATCAAGCTGCTCTCGGGCCGTCCCGCAACGAGCGAGCGAATCCTGCACACTTGGCCCGCGACCTGGGCCAGAAGAACGTCCCACCCGCTGTTGCAGACGCGCATACCCCAGACGGCAGAGATGGAGCTATACGGACCGTAGTGAGCGACACACTTCAGGAGACACTGCGCGGGAACATGAGGGAGTTGCTCTCCCTTCTCGCGAGTCCGGAAGCTCAGCGCAAGTACGAGGCAAGTGTACCGATCGCCGACGTGCCCGCCGAGTTGGTGTGCCTGTGGTTCGATGACCAGTATGCGCCTGCGAGCCGGGCTTTCCGCGAGTCGTTCACGGATTCCGAACTCCAGCTCCTCGCTGAATTCCATTCGGTCTATGAGGCGCGGGTCAAGTCGTTGCCCACCGCAGGCGGCCTCGCAGCCTTGCAGCAATCCTCCGAGTGGAACGAGATTGTAGACCGGGCTGCCCAGGCCTTGGGGCGACTGGGCTGGGCCCCCTGAAATGCCGCCTTCTGATCGGCACTGTCCGTCGCTGAACGTCGCCTGGTCAACACGATCTTCGACGCCACGGAGCCACTCGGTGACCCCCCATGGACGGCACCAGCCCTCTCTGCCGGGCCTCGCAGCCCCGTCCGGCGCCTCGTCGTCGGGAAGCACGTGGTCATCTACGCGGTGCAACCCGATGACAGGGACGTCTGGATCTTGACGGTGGGCGACCAGCAGTCGTCGGGAGAGCTCGGACCGAGTCCGCGAAGCCAAGTCGGGCCCAGGTTGGGTTCCCGGCGATTGAGCAGGTCGAGACCTGTGATTGAGCGCGAGCGCAGCGAGACGTAGTTGGGCCCGACCTGGGCCCGAATCGGCGAGCGGGCGACGGGAGAGCTCTCCCGACGACTGCTAGGCGGGTGAGCGGCCTTGGGTCGCCGTGCGTCCCGACACCGCCCTGCCCCTGACCTCCACGACCACGTCCCTGTCCGCGCTCCCGGGGACGCTTGTCGCGTGGTGAGACAGTCAGTGGGGTCGAACGCCGCACCTGGTGCAGACAGCGGGGTCGAACGCCGGTGGTGAGGACCTCCAGGCGGGCGGGAAGACAGTCAGTGGGGTTGAACGCCGCAGTCTTGGGCTGTTGGAGGGTGGGGAAGGCCCAGCCCCCCGGCGTTCACACCCTCTGTCTGCGGCAACTGCGGCGTTCGACCCGTCTGTCTGTTGGCACTGCGCCGACGCCGCTGGTTGTGAGGCGCCGGCGGGGCTCGGCTACCGGAAGCGGCGGATGAGGCCGACCAGCATCGCACCGACCCGCCCGCAGAGTCCGATCGCCACCTCGACCCGGTCCCGGTCCAGGGCCCCCAGGCAGGTCACCGTCTCCCCGACCTCGCCACTGGCCTCCTCGAACCGTCGCCTCTTGTCGCCGCGCGAGCAGCGGTCCGCACCTTCAGCGATGAGGCGAGTCACCGAGCCACTGGAAGACCGGCGCTGGCTGGCGTCCTTGCCGAAGCCCCGCGGCAACAGGTCCAGGGTGAGCCTGCGGGCCTGCCTGGCGACGCCGCAGGCGTCGAGCTTCCGGCGGGGAGCAGCAGGGACGGCGGCGGCGGTCGTGGTCGTGGAGGGGAGCGTGGAGGTGGTCGTGGCCGTAGAGGTGGCCGTTCGCCCCACTCCCTCGTCCAGGTCCAGATCCTGCGCAGTCGAGCCACGCCCGCCGACGCCGTGTCCAGGCGCGCCCCGGACCGCGTCCTGTGAGGGGACCGACAAGCGCCAGCCGAGGTGCCCTGCTCTGGGCATGTGAGGACTGCGCAGGTTCCTGCGGCGAGGCCTGGAGGCCGTGAGCCAGGACTGGGCCCTGGAGGCGACCTGCCACAACCTGATGAGAGTCCACCGGTACGGCTGGAGGACGCCGGAACCGGCGGCCGGCTGAGTCCGAACCTGGGAGGCCGGGGCTTGCCTGCTGATGGCTGGCGTCCCCTTGGCCGCTCCGCGGCCAAGGGGACTCACCCTCCTGGTGCGGCTCGGCGAGAGGGATCCGTCGACAACTCCCGGTTGCACCGCAGCCCCGGGCCTGATCCCAGGCCGATCGACAGACCTGGAACGGCACCTGCGAGGTCGCAGATCCTGAGTTCTATTTGTTTACTGAGCATCACTCAGTTACCGTCCACTCCTCAGCCCGAGGCGACCCCGCCCGCGAGGAGCCGTGATGACGCCGACCCCGCCCGAACTGGACCTGCTGCGCCGCTCCCTGCGGGAGTTCGTGGCCCGGGAGATCACGCCCCACACCCAGGCCTGGGAGGCCGAGGGCGCGGTGCCCCGGGCGGTCTTCCAGCGGCTCGGCGAGCTGGGCTACCTGACGGCGGTGCTGGTCCAGGAGCTGGTGCGCTGCGGCGCGATCGGCGTGGCGGTGAGCGTGATGGCCCACGCGGAGTTCGCGATCCAGGTCATCGACCGCGGGGGCAGCGACGCCCTGCGGCAGCGCTTCGTGGCCCCGGCCGCGGCGGGCGAGCGGCTCGGGGCCCTGGCCGTCAGCGAGCCGGACGCGGGCAGCGACGTGGGCGCGCTCCGCACCCGAGCGGTGCGCGACGGCGACCACTACGTGATCAACGGCGCCAAGACCTTCATCACCAACGGCACCATCGCGGACTTCGCGACCACCGCGGTGCGCACCGGGGGGCCCGGACACAAGGGCATCTCGCTCATCGTGGTGCCGGCGGAGACGCCGGGCTTCCACCAGAGCCGGCGCCTGGACAAGATCGGCTGCCACGCCTCGGACACCGCCGAGCTCAGCTT
>CAYFPX010000238.1:627-2251 GCA_964344945.1 uncultured Enterobacterales bacterium | reverse complement strand
GAGGGCGAGCGGCTGGTGCTCGCGCTCATCTGCTGCGCCCAGATGCGGCTGATGTGGGAAGAGGCCCGCCGCTACGGCCACGAGCGCGAGGCCTTCGGGCACCCGATCCTGGGCTTCCAGGTCTGGCGCCACCGACTGGCCGACACCCTGGCCACGATCACGGCCGCCGAAGCCCTGACCGAGCGGGCCATGAGGCTGTACGTGGCCGGCGAGCCCTGCAACCAGGCGATCTCCATCGCCAAGCTCTTCGCCTCGGAGGCCGCCGTCGGTGTCGCCCACGACTGCGCCCAGATCTTCGGGGGCAACCGGTACATGGCGGAGTACGCCATCGGCCGTCTCCAGCGGGACTCGCTGGCCTTCACCGTGGGCGCGGGCACCAGCGAGGTGATGCGGGAGATCATCGCCCGCACCAGCGGCCTCACGCCCCGGGCGCCGGCCCGGTGAGCCCCGCCATCGCCATCGCCGGGGTGGGCCGCTCCGGCCCCGTCCCCCGGGACCCCCGCAGCGTCCCCGAGCTGGTGCGCGAGGCCGTGGAGCTGGCCCTGGCGGACGCCGGCGCCGGCCACGACGAGGTCGACGCCGTGGTGACGGCCTCGGTCGACCTCACCGACGGCCTCACCGCGTCGAACCTGGCGGTGACCGAGGTGGTCGGGGCGGTGATGAAGCCCGAGACCCGGATCGCCGCCGACGGGCTGTGCGCGGTGCTGCACGGCGCCTGCCAGATCCTGGCGGGCGCCTACCGGACCGTGCTGGTCGTCGCCCACGGCAAGGCCTCGATGGCGCCGCAGCCCGCGCTCCAGGCCTGGGCCTTCGACCCGATCACCCTGCAGGGCCTGGGCCCGGACTTCGACACCCTCGCCGGGCTCGAAGCGCGGCTGCTGGTGGCGGCGGACCCCGAGGCGCCGCGCCGCTGGGCTGCCCTCGCCGCGCGGCGCAGGTCCGACGCCGGGGCTCCCCCACCCCACGCGCCCCACGAGGTGATCGCCTCGCCCTTGACCCGGGAGCTGGCCGCCCCCCCCGCCGACGGCGCCTGTGCCGTGCTGATGCGGGCGGAGCACCCCGGGTCGGTGCGCTGGCTGGCCGGCGGCCACGACCTGGCGGCCCACGCCCCCGGCGAGCGCGCCCTGGGGCGGCGCCCCGGCCTGCGCCGGGCGTTCGAGCGGGCCTGCGACTTCGGGTCCCTGGACCCCCGGGCGCGACTGGGCCTGGTCGAGCCCTCCTGCCGCTTCCCCCACGTCGAGGAGCTGGTGTGCGAGGCCCTGGGCCCGGCCTGCGACGGCGCCCTGGTCTCCCCGAGCGGGGGGCTGTTGGGGGGTGACGTCCCCTGGGCCGCGGGCCTCGGGCGCCTGATCGACGCCGTGGAGCGGCTCCGCGCCGAGCCCGCGCTGGGCCGGGCGCTGGCCCACGGCGCCTGGGGGCCGGCCGGCCAGGGCCAGGTCGTGGCGCTGCTGGAGGCTGCGGCGTGAGGGTCCTGGTCACCGGCGCCACGGGCTTCATCGGCACCCACCTGGTGCCCGAGCTGCTGGACGCGGGCCACGAGGTGCGGGTGCTCGCCCGGGCCTCGTCGGACCTGAGCGGCCTGCCGGAGGGCGTCCAGGCCTCCCGTGCCGGGCTGGAAGGCGCC
>CAYFPX010000238.1:0-617 GCA_964344945.1 uncultured Enterobacterales bacterium | reverse complement strand
AAGCGATGGCCGGGATCGAGGGCCTCGTCCACCTCGCCGGGGTCGGCGGGGGACTGCTCGCTCGAGGGGACGACGAGGGCGAGGAGCTGCGCCGGGTGAACGTCGACGGCACCCGCCAGGTGCTGGAGGCCGCCCGGGACGCCGGGGTGCGGCGAGCGGTGCACGTCACCTCGATGTGGACCGTCCTGCGGCCGGAGCTCGCCGGGCGCAGCCCGTACATCCGCTCGCGGCTGGACTCCGAGCACGCGGCGCTGGCCGTCCGCGGCCTGGACACGGTGCTGGTGTGCCCGACCTTCGTCGTCGGCCCCGGGGACCGGGGGCCGAACCTGCCCGGCGCCCTGGTGCTCGCGGCGCTGCGCCACCGCCTGCCGCTGGCTCTCCCGGGCGGGATGACCTGGATCGCCGTCCAGGACGTGGCCCGCCAGCTCGTGGCCGCCCTGGAGCGGGGGGTGCCGGGCGAGCGCTACCTCCTGGGCGGGGAGCACCTGGCCTGGCGGGATCTCTTCGCCGCCGTCGGCGGGGCCGCGGGCCGGCCCTCTCCCGGCGCCGTCCTGCCCCGCCCGGTGGCCCGGCTCGCGGCCGGCGCCGGCGACGCGGCCCTGGCCCTGGCCTGCAAG
>CAYFPX010000237.1:5652-11943 GCA_964344945.1 uncultured Enterobacterales bacterium | reverse complement strand
ACAGTGGTGCGGCGGATGCCTGCGCGATCATCGGATCAACCCAGGTGACCCGGTCAGAGCCCGCCCTTGAGCGACCGGGCCAGCGCCTCCAGTGGCCCCGCCGCCTCGGCCCCGTGGGCCTCGACCAGCCGCACCAGCGCGGATCCGACCACGACCCCGTCGGCGCTCGGCGCCAGCCTGGCCACGTCCTCCCGCGTCGCCACCCCGAAGCCCACCGCCACCGGCAGCCCGCCGAGATCCCGGACCCGGGCGACCCGGTCGGCCACCGCGTCCTGGCCGGTCAGCGCCGCGCCCGTCACCCCGGTCATCGACACGTAGTACAGGAAGCCCGAGCCCTCGCCGGCGACCGCGGCGACGCGGGCGTCCGGTGTGGTCGGCGCGATGAGCAGGATCGGGTGGACCCGGTGGGCCCGCAGGGCGGTCCGGAAGTCGGCCTCTTCCTCGGGCGGGCAGTCCACGCACAGCAGGCCGTGGATGCCAGCAGCCTCGCAGCGCTCGGCCAGGGCCTGGTACCCGAAGGCCAGGAAGGGGTTGAGGTAGCCGAAGAGCACCTTGGGCACCTCGGCCGGCAGCGCCGCCGCCACCTGGAGCGCGTGCTCCAGCCCGCCGCCGGCCGCCAGGGCCCGCTCCGAGGCCCGCTGGATGGCCGGACCGTCGGCCCCCGGGTCCGAGAAGGGCACCCCGATCTCCAGCACGTCGGCACCGCCCCGCAGCACCGCCTGGAACATGCCCAGGGAGTGGTCGGGCGTGGGGTCGCCGGCGGTCAGGTAGGTCACGAGCACCTTGCCGCGGGCAAAGGCCTGGTCGAGGGCGTTGGTCACAGCGCCAGCTCCCGGGTGAGGGTCTCCATGTCCTTGTCGCCGCGGCCGGACAGGTTCACCAGCACCGTCGGCGACGGCCCGAGCCCGGCCACGATGCCGGGCAGCGCGGCCAGGGCGTGGGCGCTCTCCAGCGCGGGCACGATGCCCTCGGTGCGGGCCAGCCAGCCGGTGGCCTCCAGCGCCTCCCGGTCGGTGACGCTCACGTACGAGGCCCGCCCGGTGTCGTGCAGCCAGGCGTGCTCCGGGCCCACGCCCGGGTAGTCCAGGCCGGCGGAGACGCTGTGGGCGGGCTGGACCTGTCCCCCCGCGTCCTGGAGCAGGTAGGTCTTCTGGCCGTGGAGCACACCGACCCGACCGGCGTGGATGGAGGCCGCGTGCTGGTCGGTGTCCACCCCGTGGCCTGCAGCCTCGACCCCGATCAGCCTGACGCCTTCGTCCTGGACGAAGGCGTGGAAGATGCCCATCGCGTTGGAGCCGCCACCGACACAGGCGACCACCGCGTCCGGCAGGGGCGCTCCTGCTGCGAGCAGCTGCTCCCGGGCCTCCAGGCCGATCACCGCCTGGAGCTCCCGGACCATCACCGGGTAGGGGTGCGGTCCGGCCACCGAGCCGATGCAGTAGAAGGTGTCGGCCACGTTCGTGACCCAGTCCCGCAGGGCCTCGTTCATGGCGTCCTTGAGCGTGGCGGTGCCGCTGTCCACCGGGCGGACCTCGGCGCCGAGCAGGCGCATGCGGGCC
The DNA here is from genome assembly GCA_964344945.1 of uncultured Enterobacterales bacterium. Taxonomy (GTDB): domain Bacteria; phylum Myxococcota_A; class UBA796; order UBA796; family CAJQPC01; genus CAYFPX01. The sequence continues at coordinate 10,384 of CAYFPX010000237.1, read as the reverse complement.
ACGTTCAGCCGCTGCCGGACCGTGTCCTCCCGGCCCATGAAGACCACGCAGGGCAGGCCGAACAACGCACAGGCCGTGGCCGTGGCGACGCCGTGCTGCCCCGCGCCGGTCTCCGCGATCACCCGGGTCTTTCCCATCTGCTTGGCCAGCAGGAGTTGGCCGAGGCAGTTGTTGATCTTGTGGGCGCCGGTGTGGTTCAGGTCCTCGCGCTTCAGCCAGATCGTGGCGCCCAGCTCGGCACCCAGGGCCTCGGCCTTGTAGAGCAGGGACGGCCGGCCCACGTACTCCGCGAGCAGGCGCTCGTACTCGGCCCGGAACCCCGGGTCGGCCCAGGCGGCCTCCCAGGCCGCGGTCAGCTCCTCGAGCGGGGGCACGAGGGTCTCCGCGACGTAGCGGCCGCCGTAGCGACCGAAGTGTCCGCGGGCGTCGGGCAGGGCCATGGCTCCTCCGAAGGAGCCAGCCGACTATCCGCTCCGTCCCTTGGCGGCTGCGACGAAGGCGCGGACCCGGTCGGGGTCCTGCTGGCCGGGGGCGGCCTCCACCCCGGAGGCCACGTCGACCCCCCAGGGCTGGACGGCGGCGATGGCCTCGGCCACGTTGTCCGGGCGCAGGCCGCCGGCCAGGATCAGCGAGCCCAGGTCCCGGGTGCTGCGGGCCAGGTCCACGTCGACGCGCCGGCCGGTCCCGCCTTCGAGGCCCGGCACGTGGGCGTCGAGCAGGAAGCGGTCGGGCCCCCAGGCGGCGATCTGCGCGGCCACGCTGGGGTGACCGCGGAAGGCCCGGTACCAGGGCACGCCGAGCCAGGCGGTGGCGTCCTCGGCCACGTGGCCGTGCAGCTGCAGGGTGCTCGGGGAGATGGCGTCGACCCAGCCCGTGAGCTCGCCCTGGGTCGGGGAGACCACGACCAGCACGGTCTCCAGGTCCACGGCTGCGGCGATCTCGGCCGCTCGGGCCACCGAGATGCTGCGGACCGACGGCCCGTAGAGGTTCAGGCCGACCGCGTCGGCGCCGCAGGCCTGGGCGTGCAGGGCCTGCTCGACCGTGCGCACCCCGCAGATCTTGACCCACATGCTCAGGCCCTCAGGGCGGCCAGGGCGGCGCCCGGGTCGGGGGCTGTCATGAGCGAGGTGCCCACCAGCAGAGCGTCGGCGCCGGCCGCCGCCATGCGGTCCCGGTCCGCCCGGGTGTACACGCCGGACTCCGCCACCCGGACCACCCCGCTGGGCACTCGGGGCAGCAGCTCCTCGGCCGTGGCGAGGTCGATGTCCAGGGTGTGCAGGTCCCGGTTGTTCACGCCGATGATGCCGGCGCCGGCTTCGACCGCTCTCTGCAGCTCCGGTCCGTCGTGCACCTCCACCAGGGGCTCCTGCCCCCAGGCCCGGGCCTCGGCCAGACAGGCCGACAGCTCGTCGTCGCTGAGCATCGCGACGATGAGCAGGACCGTGTCCGCCGTCGCAGCGCGGCTCTCGCGCACCATGCGCGGGGAGACCAGGAAGTCCTTGCGGATGACCGGGACGGAGACCGCCGCGCGGACTGCCCGGAGGTCGTCCAGGGTGCCCCCGAAGCGGGGCTCGTCGGTGAGCACGGAGATGGCCACGGCGCCGGCGGCTTCGTAGGCCTGGGCGATCGCCACCGGGTCGGCCCCTGGCCGGATCTCGCCCCGGGAGGGCGAGCGCCGCTTCACCTCGGCGATCCAGCCCAGCCCGGGCGCGGCGAGCGCAGCCCGGAAGTCCCGGGGCGCCGGGGCGCCGGTCGGGTCCGGCACACCATCTGCCCGCAGCCGGGCGTCGTGCTGGAGCTTCTCTTCGCGGATGCGCAGCAGCAGGCTCGACATGGGCCGCCGCTATCCGTCGCTGAGGTCCCGGTCGACTCCCAGCGCCCGGAACATCTTCTCCTCCTGCCAGCGCTGGAAGACTCTGAAGTGGCGGTCCGCGGCGTAGTGGCCGGTGGTCAGGTAGACAAAGGCCCGCAGCGGGGTCGTGCGGTCCGGGTGGTCGAGCAGCCGGTGGGCCTCCCAGAACAGTCCGTCGGTGCTGCGGTTGTTGCCGTACCAGTACCGGGCGAGCCGCAGGTAGGCGCGGTACTCGGCCCGGGCCCGCTCGGCGTAGCCGTCCAGATCGCCGCTGAGCAGTGCCACCGCGGCCGAGAAGCCCGTGCGCACGGCATAGTCCACCCCGCCGCTCAGGATCGGATCGACGAAGCTCGCCGCGTCTCCGATGAGCACCCAGCCGGGGCCGGCCAGCCGGCGGTGGGTGAAGGACCAGTCCCGGGCGTGGTGCAGCTCTCGGCCCGCGACGGCGGCGCGGGTCGCGCCAGCGAGGGGCAGCGCCGCGAAGTCCAGAGCCGCCTGGAAGGCCGCCTCGTCCAGCCGAGCGCGGCCCCGGTGGACCACCCCGACGCTGGTGCGCTCGTGGCTCACGGGGATGAACCAGACCCACCCGTCGGGCACGGTGATGACCCACTGCACGTGGCGCCCGAGCACCCCGGGGACCCCGCCGGCGCCGTCGTAGTAGGCGTAGGTCGCCGTGCTGCGCAGGTCCTCGACCGTCCGGGTCAGGCGAAAGGCCCGGCCGAGCCAGCAGCGCTGGCCGCTGGCGTCGACCACCGCGTCTGCCGCCCAGTCCTCCTCGCCGTCGGGCCCGCGGACCCTCACCCCGTGGACCCCCTCGACGCCGCCGAGGGGTGCCACCGCCTCCCAGCCGTGGCGGACCTCGGCCCCGGCGTCGGTGGCCCCGCGGAGCAGGATGTCGTCGAAGACCGCACGATCGACGTTGTAGGCGTGCTCGAAGCCCCCGCCGTGGAGCCCTGGCTCGTCGAGCCCGTCGACCGCCGCCTCCAGCCTCGGGTCGAAGAGCACCGTCCACGGCTCCCGGGACTCCCCCCAGACATAGACCGCGCCGTACTTCCGGGGGAAGTCCGCCGCACGCAGGGCGGGTCCCAGGCCCAGGTGCTCGCCGAGCAGGGTGAGGGTCGCTGGCTGCAGGGACTCCCCCACGTGGTGCCGTGGGAAGGCGGCCTTCTCCACCACCACCACCTCGGCCCCCTCCCGGGCCAGGAGCCCCGCGCAGGCGGCCCCGCCGGGGCCCCCGCCGACCACCACCACCCGCACTCAGGTCCCCGGCTCGGCGCAGGTGAGCCACCACACCAGGCGCTGGCGGTCGTCGTCGACGACCCCGCCCTGGGGTGGCATGGTCGCGGGGTCCGAGGCCGCCCGGTCCAGGATGCGCTCGGCCCAGTGCCAGGCGTCGTCGACGGTGTCGAAGGAGACGTCCTCGGGCGCCCCGAAGCGGTCCAGGGCCTCGCTGGCGTGGCAGCCCTGGCAGGCCTCGATCAGGAAGCCCTGGCCCCAGCTGTTCCAGGTCACCACCGCCGCCTCGGCGCAGGCCGTGTCCGTCACCGCGCTCTCGGTCGCGGTGTCCACGGTGTCGCCGGTGCAGGCCAGCAGGAGGAGCCAGGACATGCCCGGAACCTACCTCAACGCCCGGTGGCCGTGACCAGGGCCTCGAGCTTCTCCGCGACCGCGCCCGACGACAGCGCCTGCTGCGCCTGGCCCACGCCCTCCCGCAGATCCCCGGCCCGGCCCGCCACGTAGAGCGCCGCGCCCGCGCCGAAGGCCACGGCGTCGGCCCGCGGTCCTGTCTCGCCCGCGAACACCGCCCGCAGGATGCCGGCGTTCTCGGCCGCGTCGCCGCCCTGGAGCGCCGAGAGCGGGGCCTCGTCGAGCCCCACCTCGCCCGGGCTCACCGACCAGGTCGTCAGGGCGCCGTCCCTCCACTCCGCCACCCGGGTCGGCCCGGCCAGGCTGAATTCGTCGATCCCGCCGGCCCCGTGCACCACCAGCGCGTGGTGGGCGCCCAGCTCGCCGAGCACGGCCCCCAGGGGCGCGACCCACTCCGGGCCGAAGACCCCGACCACCTGGCGCCGCACACCAGCCGGATTCGTGAGCGGCCCCAGCACGTTGAAGATCGTGCGCACGCCCAGCTGGCGGCGCGGGGGCACGGCGAAGCGGGTCGCCGCGTGGTGGGACGGCGCGAACAGGAAGGCGATGCCCACCTCCTCGAGGACCTGGCCCAGCCGCTCCGGAGTCTGCTGAAGGTCGACGCCGAGCGCCTCCAGCACGTCGGCGGAGCCGCTCTTGCTGCTCACGCTGCGGTTGCCGTGCTTGGCCACCGTCGCGCCGGCCGCCGCGGCCACCAGAGCGGCGGCGGTGGACAGGTTGAAGGTGCCGCTCCGGTCCCCGCCGGTCCCGCAGGTGTCGACGGGATCCAGGCCCGCGGCCACCGGGATGCCGGTGGCGTGCCGCCGCATGATCCGCGCCGCCCCGGCGATCTCCCCGACCGTCTCGCCCTTGGTGCGCAGGGCGATCAGCAGACCCGCGATCTGGGCCTCGGTCAGCTCGCCTCGGAGCATGGCGTCGAAGAGGGCCTCGACCTGGTCCGGGCTCAGGTCCTGGCCGGCGAGCACGGTCTCGAGCAGCGGCGCGAAGGTCACAGCGTCCCCCGGAGGAAGTTGGTGAGCAGGTCCATGCCGTGCTCGGTCAGGATCGACTCCGGGTGGAATTGCACCCCGGCGACCGGCAGCGAGGTGTGCCGCAGGCCCATGATCTCGCCATCGTCGGTCCAGGCCGTGACCTCGAGGCAGTCCGGCAGGGTGTCTCGCTCCACGGCGAGGGAGTGGTACCGAGTGGCCGTGAACGGGCAGGGCAGTCCGGTGAAGACACTGCCACCGGTGT
>CAYFPX010000237.1:1364-5642 GCA_964344945.1 uncultured Enterobacterales bacterium | reverse complement strand
ATCGGCGAGGTCTTGCCGTGCATCAGCGCCCTGGCGGGCACCACCCGGCCGCCGAAGTGCTGGCCGATGGACTGGTGGCCCAGGCACACCCCGAGCAGGGGGATCTCGCCAGCGTAGCGGGCGATCGCGGCCAGGGAGATGCCAGCGCGGTCCGGATCGCAGGGCCCGGGGGAGATCAGCAGCCGGTCCGGCGCCCGCTCGCCCACCTCGTCCACGGTGATGGCGTCGTTGCGCACCACCTCGACCTCGGCGCCCAGGACCTGGAGGTACTGCACCAGGTTCCAGGTGAAGCTGTCGTAGTTGTCGATGACCAGGACCTTCATCACAGCCCCTGCTCCGCGAGCTCCAGGGCCCGCAGCACGGCCCGGCCCTTGTTCAGGGTCTCCTGGTACTCGCTGCTCGGCACCGAGTCGGCCACGATGCCCGCGCCCACCTGGAGCAACCACCGCTCGCCCTGTCGCCAGGCGGTGCGGATGGCGATGGCCAGGTCCATGCGGCCGTCGCCGCGCACCCAGCCCACCGCGCCGCCGTAGGGCCCGCGGGGGACCGGCTCCAGCTCGTCGATGATCTCCATCGCCCGCACCTTGGGGGCGCCGCTCAGGGTCCCGGCGGGGAAGGTCGCACGGACCGCGTCGAAGCCGTCGCGACCCTCGGCGAGCTGAGCCCGCACGTCGCTCACGATGTGCATCACGTGGCTGTAGCGCTCGATCTTCATCAGGGCGTCCACGCTCACCGAGCCCGCCGCCGCGACCCGACCCAGATCGTTGCGGGCCAGGTCCACCAGCATCACGTGCTCGGCGAGCTCCTTCGGGTCGGCCAGCAGGTCGGCCGCCAGGGCCTGGTCCTCGGCCTCGCTCGCCCCCCGGTGCCGGGTGCCGGCGATGGGGGAGACCCAGGCCATCTCGTCGGCGACCCGGACCATCACCTCTGGCGAGGCGCCGGTGACCACCGGGATGCAGTCGCCGGCCCGCACGTAGCCCTTGATCCGGTCCACGGCGGCCTCGAAGGCCGCCTGGTCGAATTGGGGCGCCAGGCTCACCTCGCCGCCCCGGCGCGGTAGGCGATCCGGCAGCGGGCCCCGCAGCTTGCCGATCAGCCGGTCGATCCGCTGGACAGCGCCGGCGTGAGCCACCCGCGGATCCGCCCCCCGGGGCACGGTCACCACCTGCAGCACGGCGATCCGGTGCCGCAGGTTGTCGAACACCAGGAGCGACCGCGGCACCGCGAACACCAGGGTCGGGGCGGCGTCGCTCTCGGGGCTGAAGGGGCTCTCCAGCCGCTCCCACCACCGCACGGCGTCCCAGGCCAGCCAGCCCACCGCGGCCCCGACCACCGGAGGCACGCCCTCGACCGGCACCGCCTCGGCTCGGGCCAGCTCTTCCTGGAGGAAGGTCAGGGGGTCGTCGCGCTCCTCGGTCCGTTGGACCCAGCCGTCCCGCACCACCTCGCAGCGTCGGCCGTGGGCGCGGATCACGAAGGCCGGGTCGAAGCCCAGGATCGAGTAGCGGGCCCAGCGCTCGCCGCCCTCGACGCTCTCCAACAGGAAGGCGTGGGCGTCGGGGCGGTCCAGCGGCGGCTGCCCGTCGCAGACCTTCATGAAGGCCGACACCGGCGTGTCCAGGTCCGCCAGCACCTCGCGGAAGACCGGGATCGCCACGTCCCGGTCCCCCCGCGCTTCGGCCAGGGCCACGAACTCAGCGGCGGAGGGGGTGATCAAGGGCGGCTCCAGGCGGAGGGGGTGACCCCGCGGCCCGGGTGGTTATCCTTCGGGGCACCACAGACACAGGAGCGCGTTGTGGGCAAGCCGTTCGTCTCCCTGACCCCGACCGCCATCGAGAACCTCAAGAAGCTCCTCGTCGACAACGACATGGCCGGCCACGGCCTGCGCTTCGGCGTCCGGGGTGGCGGGTGTTCTGGCTACTCGTACCTGATGGAATTCGAGGAGGGCGCCCAGGAGGGCGACACCACCTTCCACATCGACGGCGTGCCCCTCTTCCTGGCCCCCCTCAAGCGCGACTTCCTCGAGGGCGTCGTGATCGACTACGTCGACGAGCTCATGGAGACCGGCTTCAAGATCCACAACCCGAACGTCGAGCGGGCCTGTGGCTGCGGTGAGAGCTTCGACATCCCGGAAGGTGTCGCCGCCACGCAGTCCGACGGCGAGGCCCTCGCCTAGAGAGCTGTCAGCTGTCAGCCATCAGCTGTCAGCTCTGCGGACTGCCTCGCGCCTGCGGCGCTTGGCATCGTCGGTGGCTGTTGAAGGTCACTCCGCCATCGGGCGGCGTTGCCGCTCTGACAGCTGACAGCTCCAGGCCGTCAGGCCTCGCCTGGCTCCAGGCGCACGGTCACGTCCCCGATCACCCGCGCCTGGCACCCCAGGCGCTGTCCCGGTTCGTCGAGGAACGGCTCCTCGATGTCCTCCAGGGGCGTGAGCTCCCCCGCCAGCACCCGCACCCGGCAGGTGTTGCACGCCGCGAAGCCTCCGCAGGCGGCCTCCATCGGCAGATCGTGGTCCAGGCAGACCTCGTAGAGCGTCTGGTCCCGCGCGGCGGGCACGTCCCGGTCCAGGGACTCGAAGCGCACGGTGGGCATGGCCCCGAAGTACCACGACGTCGGGCCGACACCCTCGTGGTGACCGGCCCGCGGTGAGGAAGACTAGAAAGCGGCAGCCACGGCCTGGGCGCTCACGTCCAGGGTGATCGTGACCTCCTCGCCGGGCAGATCGACCAGCGTGCCGGTCGCGATGATCGCCAGGGTCCCGGCGTCGACGTACTTCTGGAGGGTCGTGCCGTCGGGGAAGGGGACCACGTACTGGACCTGCTCCGGCGGCAGCTCGGCCAGGTGCACGATGCGGTCGTCGTCGTCGCTGAGCAGGTCGTCGGTCGACACGAACAGGGAGATGTCCTGGAGGTAGACGCCCAGGTTGCCCTGCTCGGGGCTGGTGATGGTCACCTCGAGCAGCTCGAGGTCGGCGTAGGACTGCACGGACTCGGGGAGCTGGCTCATCAGCTCCTCGGTGTCCTGGATGGGGCCGGCCTCCTCGAAGACCCAGCCGTCGGGGTTCTCCGCGAGCTCTTCCACGTCGAAGGCGGGGACCACCACGGGGAAGGACTGGTTGATCGGGAAGGTGACCTCGTAGCAGCCGGTCAGGAGGACAGCGGCGCCGGCGGTGAGGAGGAAGGTCTGCTTGGTCAAGGCGTCTCCGGGGGATGCTTCGTTGCCCCAGGAGTCGGATGCGCCGGCAGCGGCCATGAGTGCCGTGACATCCAATGACCCAGAAAGCAGAAAGGGCTTCCCCGCCCCCCCGCGTCAGGCCCTCCTCTTGCCCTCGACGGATTCGTCTCGAGGTGCCCTCGGACCGGGTGCGATCGGTCGACGAGGCCTCGGTGTCAGGGGCGGGGACCCCTGCTGTCTGGAGGCCTCATCGTCCCGCTCTCGGAGGGGCTTGAGGCTCTTTTCAGGTTTTGTCACGGAACAGCTCGCCGACCGGCCGTCGGCGCTTGGCGTCGCCGTCTTCCTCCTGGCAGTAGAGCGCGTTCACGGCGACGAGCACCGCGGTCAGCGTGTCCACGGAGAGCAGATCGTGATCGGGCAGGGTCAGGACGCTGCGCTCGGTGAAATTCAGCGGGCAGACGTCGTGCTGGCCCGCCATCACCAGGGGCAGGCCGTGGCTGCGGCAGATGAGCGGCCGCTCGTCGTACACCGAGCAGGCGCCGTCCAGCAACAGGGGGCAGGGGTCGCCGCCCACCTGCTCCGCCAGCCGCGCGCGCGTCGGCTCGTCCAGGGCCGCCACGGCCCGCGCCAGGGCCTCGAACTCCACGTCCGTGACGGTCCGCTCTGTCTGGCAGCAGTCCGTGCAGCCCCGCCGGCAGGCGAAGTGCGCGGCGTGCTCCAGCAGCACCCGCTGGCTGTGGTTGTGCACCCGGTCACGCAGGACCTCGAGGTTGCGGAGGGGGCCGTGGGTGCGCTCGTGAGACATCCCAGGCGGTCTAGCGCCTTCGGTTGGATGCGGTCAACACTGGGTCCGAGGTGTTGTCGGAGACCGGCCGCCGATGGTACGGGTACTGTCGATCCGGCCAGGATTGGAGGACGAGATGCGACAGGTCCAGGCTGCTGTGCTGCTGCTCTTCGGTGGCGCCATGCTCACCCAGCTCGCCTGCGAGCCCACCTACACCTACGTCGGCTACCAGATGTACGACCACGTGCCGCTCGATGCCGACCGCACCTGGACCTACGCCAACGACACCGAGGTCGGCTACGAGCTCGCGGTGCACAAGG
>CAYFPX010000237.1:0-1354 GCA_964344945.1 uncultured Enterobacterales bacterium | reverse complement strand
CCTGACCACCGAGGAAGGCATCGACGTCTTCGTGTTCGAGCACACCAATGCCGAGACCGGCGACCTGCTGATGGAGGTCCAGTGGTCATCGGACTCCCTCTACGGCGTGCTCATCCACGGCTACACCACCTTCGTGAGCGCCCCGGCGGGCCCCGGCCCCACCGACTCCGGCGACACTGGCGACACCGGCGGGAACCCGGCCACCGTGCTCGAGTCCGTCACCTACGACCCGCCGATCCAGTTCGCCGACGACCGCATGGCCCCCGGCGACAGCGAGACCACCGAGACCGGCGGCGCCACCTGGACCACCTCCTTTCCGTACACCGAGGCCTGCCCCAACCACTGGACCCAGGACTGGAACGAGTGCCTGAAGGTCGAGCTCGACGACGGCGACGGCGACGACACCGTCGGTCCGCCCATCGCCGGCGACTACTGGCTCGTCACCCGCTATGGCATCGCCTGGTTCGAGCCCCAGGAGGCCCCGGACAAGTGGGTCCTCAAGAAGCACGATTGCACCAAGGAAGGCGTGGAGTGCTGACCCCGCTGCTCACCGTGTTCGCGGTGAGCGGCTGTGGCGAGCCCGACTACCGGCCCGCCGATCTGCAGCTGGACCTGGTCGGCGAGCTGCCCCTCGACGCCGAGTACGTCCGTCTCTGCGTGGGCGGCGTGGGCCAGAAGGTGCTGGGCTACCGCCTGTCCAACACCTACAGCTTTGCCGGGCTCCCGATCGGCGTGCCCGTGGACGTCCAGGTCGACGTGCTGGACATCGACGGGGAAGTCCTGGCCCGGGGGCAGGCCCCAGCCCTGGCGGGATACACAGAGCAGGTGCTGGCCGAGTGCCTGGGGTGCGAACCGTGCGAAGCCTCTGGAACAGCCGCGGATCCGGACGGGGACTCCTGGCTCCTGGCGGTGCGGCTCTCGGACTGATCCTGCTGCCCGCCTGCACCGGCGGGCCCCCCACGGACTCCGGCGACTCCGGCCTGGCGCCCTTCCGCATCACCGGCTCGGACCCGGCCGATGGCTCGATCGATGTGCCCGAGGCCAAGATCCCCGAGCTGCGCTTCTCCGCCGCCGCCAACCAGTCCGTCTGCTTCGAGGGCCAGCTTGCGCTGGAGGCCATCAACCAGGACGGCACGGTCGCCTTCGACATCGCCTACACCCTGACCTTCCTCGAAGGCGGGTTCAAGGTGCAGTTCCAGACCGCCGAGATCCTGCGCACCGGCTACTGGTACACCATGGTCGCCCGCGACGACGCCGAGCGGCCCTGCGTCGACGACTTCGACAACCCCCTCGAGCCCGCGGGCGTGAAGTTCTACGTGCCATGACCTCCTTCGCCCTCCTGCTGTTCACCCTC